>JAGHJP010000050.1 GCA_017886575.1 Clostridia bacterium | reverse complement strand
GTGGTATATAATACAGTTATCGGAAATGAAATTCTCTTTTATTTTTTGTTAGCGGCAAACACTTTGGGGGAGGCAAAGTAAAAAAGATCTGCGCGGAAAAAGAAAGCGGACTTTCGGGACCGAAAAAATGAAATGTTTCAGGAGGATAAGTCATGTTATTCAAAAAGGCGTTATGGCACGGGCTGGCGTATGTTTTTGCGTTCCTGCTCGCCCTTGCCGTGACCGTGGCGATCGTTATGGAACAGTTCAGTTCCAACGTCGATGAATTTTTCGGCACGCGGAGCGAACTTCTGGTTTCCGAGGACGACGGCACGCTCTATTCGACGTATAAACCCGAACAAAAATACCTGAATGCCGACGGCGTCACGGGTAATTCCAAAGCCATCATTCAGGAAGCCATCAATATCGGGCACCAGGAGGGCGCCGAGGGTACCGTGCTTCTGAAGAACAACGGTGTATTGCCGCTCGCCTCTTCGGCGGAAAACAAGACCAAGGTCACCTTGCTCGGCATGCGTTCGCATATCCCGCTGCTCGGCTCGGGCATGGGCGTCAAGGTGCAGGGGCCCATGATCACGCTCGAGGACGCGCTCGGCCGCAACTCCACCGACTGGAACAATGCCGAGAAGTGGGCGTCGACGTATACCGCCGGCATGGACGAGTTTACGTTTGAGGGCGCGAATTACGACCTCAATCCCACGACCATCGCATTCTACGACCAATGGAACAAGGCACAGGAAACGCAGGTGACCTTCAACGACAGCGTCGGCGGATATCTGGGAAACAACCGTAACCCCGGCATCGGCATCCAGGAACCGACGAGAGCGGAAGTGGAAACGGCAGCCGGCGACTCTTTTGAAGAGTATAACGATGCGGCGATCGTCGTCCTCGGCAGAGCGGGTTCCGAGTCCAACGACTATCTGCCCGGCCAGGTCTTTGCGGGCGACGGCAACAGCGAACCGCTCGAACTTGCGACCGATGAGAAGGATCTGCTGGAACTCGCCAAAGATAACTTTGAAAAAGTCATCGTTCTCATCAACAGTTGCAACGCCATGAACATCGACGACCTGAAGCATGACGCCGAGATCGACGCCATCCTCAACATCAGCTTCCCCGGCGCGTACGGTATGCTGGGCGTGGCGGATATCTTATCGGGCAAGGTCTCCCCGTCGGGCGGGCTTGCAGACATCAATCCTGCCAACCAGCTTTCGGCTCCCGCCATGATGAACATGGGCGACTTCGACTTCTCGAATGCCGCGTCGCTCACCCGTTCCAGGAGCGCCAATTACATCATCGAAGCGGAAGGCATCTATGTCGGGTACCGCTATTACGAAACTCGTTATAACGACGTGGTCGAAGGCAGGGGCAACGCCTCTTCCATGACGGGCGCGTATGCCTCCACGACGGGCAGCTGGAACTACGCCGAAGAAGTCACCTACGGATTCGGCTACGGATTGAGTTATACGACTTTCACGCAGGAGATCGTAGGCAGACCCGTCATTCACCAGGACGCGCACGAGATCACCATGGACATGACCGTCCGCGTGACTAACACGGGCGACGCGGCGGGTAAATCCATCGTTCAGATCTACGGACAGGCGCCCTATACGAACGGCGGCGTGGAGAAATCCGCCATCCAGCTTCTGGCATTTGACAAGACGGATACGCTCCAGCCGGACGATTCCGAAGAGCTCACCGTCACCGTCGATTTGCAGAATCTCGCTTCCTATGACAGCACGGTGGACAACGGCGACGGCACGAGCGGCACCTACATTTTCGACACGGGCGACTACTACTTCGCCATCGGCAACGGCGCGCACGACGCTCTGAACAACGTCCTCGCCGCCAAGGGCAAGACGACGGCGGACAGGATGGACTACGACGGCGACGCAGACCTCGTCTTCCGGTGGCATTACCAGGCCGCGCAGGGGCAGACGGACTCGCAGACCTTCGCGCTCTCCCGCAACAACGTCCGCATCTCCAACCAGATCCCGTATGCCGACTTCAATTACTATAAGGCAAACGAGGTCACCTATCTCTCCCGCAACAATTGGCAGACGACCTATCCCAAGACGTACAGCAATGTAGAGGCTCCCGCCAGCATGCTGGACGACCTGAACGGACACTATTATGAAGTCAAGACGACGGACGATACGTCCGGCTTTACCTGGGGCAGCACGGAAACGGAGTGGAAGTTCTACCAGATGACGGGCGCCGATTGGGACGACTATCGCTGGGAAGAAATACTTGACCAGATGACCATCAACGAATCCATGTACATGGCGGCGTTCGGCGGTCCCACGCTTCCCTCTGCGGCAACCATCGGATTCGAGGAGATCTCCATGACCGAGAACAACGGCAACGGCATCGTGTACCGCTTCAACCAGAACCTTGACCCGAATGCGCCTTGGGCGATCCCCGAGACGGATAAGAACGCCGCCTGGAACGGCCAGGTGTTCGGCGCCAGCCCGCTGCTCGCTTCCACCTTCAATCCCGACCTCTTCAAGATCAGGGGCGAGTTCGTCGGCACGGAATCTCTCTTCCTCGGCGTGCCCATCATCTGGGGACCCGGGCTCAACACCCACCGTCAGGCTTACAACGGCCGTAACTGCGAATACTATTCCGAAGATCCCGTCCTCAGCGGCATCATCGCCATGGAATTCTCCTATGGTTGCGCCGAGTACGGCCTCATTGCCGCACCCAAGCACTTCGCCTTCAACGACCAGGAGACCAACCGCAACGGCGTCGCGCCCTTCATGACCGAACAGCGCGCCCGCGAAGTCGAGCTCCGCGCTTACCAGATCGCCATCGAAGCGCCCAAGTATGCGGAAGAAGGCTTCGGCATGTTCGGGCTCATGACCTCCTTCTCCAAGATCGGCGCCGTCGAGTGCACCGCCAGCCGCGGGCTGATGACCGACATTCTCAAAGAGGAGTGGGGCTTCCACGGCTACGCCGTCACCGATATCTTCGATGATACCGACCTCTACACTTCCTGCGTCTATGCGGGCATCACGGGCTACGATCTCCGCGGTTCGCAGAACTTCGATACCACGCAGTCGCTCAATGCCAACAGCCGTTTCCGCGACGGCTCGCAGGTAGATCCGACTCCGCTCACGGCGGACGCCTATGCGGGCGACGCGGCCATGATGCAGGCGCTCAAAGACAACAACAAGAACTTGTTGTGGGCAATTTGTCAGAGCAATCTGATGAACCGCTACAACGCCTCGACGCACGTCGTATGGCAGATGACCTCCTGGCGCGCCGCTTACATCGCCGCCATCACGGTGACCGCCGTTCTCACGGCCGGCATGATCGCGCTGTACGTCATATCCGTCGTCAAGACCAAGGAGGGAAAATAAGATGTTGGAATTTTTGAAAAGACAAAATATTGCCTTCTATCTCTCGATCGTCGCCTGTGTGCTGACCATTGTCGGCATCATCACGGTTTGCGTCAGCAGCAGTGTGCAGGGGTATGCCATGGCGAATTTAGGGCTCATTCTATTCTGTACCATCGCCGCTATCGTTCTGATGGCAGCGGGTATCTTCCTGGCGGATAAGTTCGGCGCGCAGCACTACATCGTCGCCATCGTCAACCTGGTGGCAATGGTGCTCCTCATGGTGGCTTTCGCCAACGTCATCATGGAACGCGCGGTCCTCGCATCGGCACAGTTCTCCTACGACGCGGTCAACACCGTCGGCTGGGGCGTGCTCTACAACAGCATCGCAGGTCTTGTCATGTTCTTACTCTCGGCGATTCTCCTCGTCGTCGGAGCCTTCTTCAAGGATAAGAACAGGGCATAATATCCCATGATCCCGCATGGCGGAAGGGGATCTTCCCCCTAGGCTTTGCAGGCAGAAACAAAAGAAAAGACGGGTCTGATTCAGGCTCGTCTTTTCCGTTTTGTCCGCAGAAGGTCGCCGGGAACGGGTCATGCCGCGGTGTGAGAAAAGATAAAAAGGGGGCGCGGCTAAAAAAGCCGCGCCCCTTTACACCCGGGCGGTGATTCACAGCGAAAGTTCGAAACGCGCGTCCGCGTCGTCGTAGTGTTCATTGGGGATCCAGATCGCCGTTTTGTCGGTCAGGTTGTACACCACGCTGTGCACGGTGATGCTGTTGCTGTCGTCGTTGTTCCAGTCGCGCCTGCCCACCGAAGCCAGAATGTCCATCGCCGCGTCCATGTCTTTCACGACGCCGTCCGTCGCGCTCAATGCCGTATAGAGTTGGTTGTAACGGTCGTAGCCGGGCTTTTGGTCGTCGCTCTCGTAGTAGCCGGGCTGCAGGATGAAGTTGGTGATCCACTGGAAATCGGAGGCGCCCTCGCGTTCGCCGATGCGTTCATCATCGTCGTTGTAGATGACGTTCAGCACGCGCTTGCTGCCGTCGTTGTCCGTCAGATCGGTGCCGTTCGTCCATTCCAGGATGGCGCTCTTGCCCGTCGCGTCGGCGATCATGTAGTGGAAAGAGGTCTGCGCGGAGTCGTGCATGTCATACTTCTCGACCAGCGCCACGGCTTCCTCCACGGTGCTCGCATAGTCGAGGATGAGGCGGAGCATGGTGGTCGAGGTCAGGTCGGGCTTATCGGTATCGACGTCCGTCGCCGTCGTCTCCTCGCCCTGATAACTCATGAAGATGCCGCAGGTCAGCCCCGCGTCGTTCATGCCGTCCAGCGGCGCGAAGGGGGCGGCAAGGCAGGTCACCCTGTCCATCAGCCCTTCCACGTCCTTGTCCCCGTCGATGCCCAGAAACTGCAGGTCGACGGTGGAAACGGTGGCGTGCCTGCCGTTGCCCGCGTCCGTGTACACGATGCAGGTGTTGGTCTTGGAAAAATCATAGTTGCGCCCGAACACCCTGTCGCCGTCCTCGGTCACCGCCGTGAACGCCGAGCAGGCGATCTCGGAAGTCTGCAGGCCCATGTCGATGAGCCCTTTGGTGATGTGGTCGGTGATAAAGGTGATGAGTTCGCTGTCGCTCTTCGCGCCGCCCTGTTCGATGTATTCGTCGAAGTAGAACCCGCCTTTCACGGTCATGGTGTAGACCGAGCCGTCCTCGTGCGCGTCGTCGCGGTCGCGCACCTTGGTGAGGCTGACCGCCGTGGAGATCTCGTTGCCCCACACGACGGATACCGCCGTGACCAGCGCGCAGATGAGGATCACCAGCACCGCCAGCACGATCGCCAGAACTTTCAGCCCCGTGTGCTTGCGGGGTTTGGTTTGTGTTGCTGCCATTTTTGTTCAGTTACGCTCCTCTTTTTTATTTTTTGTTCCCGGTTTCCGTTCTGAAGAAATGCCGCAGGCGGCGATCTTTCCGGTCAGGCGGACAAAGGCTTCCGCGTCCTCTCTGCCGATGACGTCGCAGACTTTCTCCGCGAGGGCGAGCGAACGGCGGTGGACTTTTAGAAATTCGTCCGCGCGCTCGGGCACGAGCCGCACGAATACGGCGCGCTTGTCGCGCGCTCCGCCCGTTCGTTCCACCAGGCCCTTTCTTTCGAGCGCGGTCACCGTGCGGTTGGCGAGGGATTTCAGCATGCGCGTCTGGGCGACGATCTCGGAGAACGCCAGCCCGTCCGCGCCCTTGCGGTACTCGTTGTAGACGAGCAGCATCACGATGGCTTCGTTGTACATCAGCCCGTCGGTGATGCGGTTGTTTTTGAGCAGCGCCGTCAGCCTGACCCAGGCAAAGATCAGTTCTTCGCCCAGCGCCTCTTTTTCGTTTTCCGCCTCTTCCCGTGTCGTCATCCCTTTCAGCCCCTCTTCGGTCAAAAACCGACCAGTTCACTTTGTGAACTTGTTTTATTGTAGTACACGGCGGCGGGAAAGTCAAGCAAACGAGAGGGGAAATTTTCGTTTGAGCGGGAAAAATCGCATTCTCGCCGCCGGAAAGCGGGAGAAAGGCGTATTGACTTTGGAAAGGAAATATGATATATGTAAGCATCCGTTTGTTTGTTCGATAAAACGGTAAGGAGAGAAAGGATGACAAAGACAAAAAGAAAGATCTTGTTGGTATTGCCGGGCATCGTGTGCCTTCTGGCGGCGTTTGCCGCCCTTGCGTCGTGCGCACCCGGGAACGACGGCGGACAAACAAGTTTGTCCGGGGGAACACAGAGTTCGGGCTCGGGCAGTTCCGGCGGGCCGGACGTCCCCGGGGGAGATGTCGAGGAGGAATACTACACCGAGGGTCTGCTCTTTGAAACGAGCGGCGAGAACTATTATGTCAGCGGCTATGAGGGGAGCGATACGGAGGTCGTCGTTCCGTCCGTCTACCGCGGTGCGGCGGTCACGGGGGTGAGAGATACCGCGTTCGCCTATAATACGGCGGTCGAAAAAGTAACGCTTGCCGATTCGATAACGGATATCGGCACATGGACTTTTTCGGATTGTACGGCTCTGCGCGAAGTGGTGTTGTCCGATTCCCTCACCTCCATCCCCGATTGGGCGTTCAGCGGTTGCACGGCGCTTGAAACGGTCATCCTGCCCGAAACGCCCGTGTCGTTCTCGGTGGAGAGAATTTTTGATGATTGTCCGCTGCAATACAACGAATACGAACAGGGGCTCTACCTCGGCAGCAAAACCAACCTTTACCACACGCTTGCGGGGGCGGCGGACGGAGCGGAAGGGACGTTGACGCTGCACGCCGGCGCGCGCGCCGTGGCAGGCGGAGCGCTTGCGGATGCGTCCGCCGTCACTTCTCTGGTTCTGCCTGCTTCCCTGACGGCATTTCGGTCGCCCGGCGCAGCGCGCTGTCATCCGTCGCCGTAGAGGCGGGCAACGCGGTCTATTCCTCGCAGGGCGGCATACTCTACAATGCCGCAAAGACAAGTATCAGATATGTTCCCGCGCAACTTGCGGGCGAAGTGGTCGTTCCCGACGGCGTGACTTCCGTCGGCACGGCGTTTGCATGGCGCACGCAGATCACCGCCGTCACCCTGCCGGACGCGGTGACTTCGCTCAGCGGGGCGTTCGAGGGGTGCTCTTCGCTGGAGCGCGTCAATATCCCGCTGTCGGTGCGGACGATATACACCGATTCGTTTGCGGACTGTCCCGCGCTGAAAGAATTTATCGTGCCGGCGGAGCATGCCGTCTTTGCGGCGTATGACGGCGTGCTCTACGGCAAAACGTCGTCCGGGCTGTCCGTCCTGTGGGCGCCGCCCGCCGTCGAAGGGCAAATTGCCGTTCCCGACGGCGTTACGGTCATCCCGGAGGAGGCCTTCGTCAGCTGCGTGAACATGACGGGCGTCTACCTGCCCGACAGCGTTCTGGAAATCGGGCGGAACGCCTTTGCGGGCTGCGTTTCCCTTTCGGATATCCGTCTTCCGGCTAACCTGTCATACCTCGGGCGCCACGCGTTCCCGTATAACAACGATCTCAATTGCAACGAATATGAAAACGGGCTGTATATCGGCAACGAAGAGCAGCCGTATCAGCTGCTGGTGAAGATAAAGGACGCGACCGCCGCGGCGTATACCATCCATCCCGCTACCCGCATGATCGCGGACAATGTGTTTGCCATCAACGGCAATGTCGAGGAGATCGTCATTCCCGACTCGGTTTTTTATATCGGCAATTCGGCCTTTTACGGGTGCGAGAACCTGAAACGAATCGTACTGCCCGCTTCTTTGCAAATCGTCGAGAGTTACGGTTTGCAGTGCAACCTGGAAGAAATATATTACAGGGGCACGGCGCAGCAGTGGGCGGCGCTCGATAAGCAAAACATCGACGAGGACCTTCCCGTTTATTATTACAGCGCGTCGCAGCCGGCGGCAGGCGGCAACTACTGGCATTACGATGCCGACGGCAAGATACAGGTTTGGGAATAAGGCGTAAAATTCTGCCACCCATGCCCGAAAAGAAGGGGCGGAACGCATTTTTGCGTTCCGCCCCTTCGGCGTTTGGTTTATAATGCGGGCGCCATGCCCGCGGAATCCGATTTTTCAAAGGAGGCATGCCCTTAAAATTCACACTTCTCTTCCACGTAGCGGACGGCGTCCTCGACGGATAAGCGGATCTGCTCCATGCTGTCGCGGTCGCGCACCGTCACGGTGTTGTCCTCCAAAGTCTGGAAGTCCACGGTCAGGCAGTAGGGGGTGCCGATCTCGTCCTGGCGGCGGTAGCGCTTGCCGATGGAGCCCGTCACGTCGTATGTCGCCGAAAACCTCTTGCAGGCGGCGGCAAACACTTCGTCCGCCTTTTCGGCAAGGTTCTTCTGCAAGGGCAGTACGGCGCATTTATAGGGCGCCAGGGCGGGGTGCAGGTGCAGCACCACGCGCACGTCCTTTTTCTCTTCGTCTACCACTTCCTCGTCGTAGGCGTCGGTGAGGAAGGCGAGTACCACGCGGTCGGCGCCGAGGGAGGGTTCGATGACGTAGGGCACGTACCGTTCGTTCGTCGCGGGGTCGAGGTATTCCATGCTCTTGCCGCTCTCCGCCTGGTGCTGTTTCAGGTCGTAGTCCGTGCGGTCGGCAATGCCCCACAGTTCCCCCCAGCCGAAGGCGAAGTTGTATTCGAAGTCGGTCGTCGCCTTGGAATAGAAGGCAAGTTCCTCGGGCTCGTGGTCGCGGAGTTTCAGGTTCTCCTCCTTCATGCCGAGGGAGAGCAGCCAGTCGCGGCAGAAGTTCTTCCAATAGGCGAACCATTCGAGGTCGGTGCCCGGCTTGCAGAAAAATTCAAGTTCCATCTGTTCGAATTCGCGGGTGCGGAAAGTGAAGTTGCCGGGGGTGATCTCGTTGCGGAAGGATTTGCCCACCTGCCCGATGCCGAAGGGCACCTTCATGCGGGTCGCGCGCTGCACGTTCAGGAAGTTGACGAAGATGCCCTGCGCCGTTTCGGGCCGCAGGTACACGGTGTTCGCCGTGTCCTCGGTCACGCCCTGGAAGGTCTTGAACATCAGGTTGAATTTGCGGATGGGGGTGAAGTCGGACTTGCCGCAGACGGGGCAGGGGACCTTATGCTCGGCGATGAAGGATTCCAGCGCGTCGTTGTCCATGCCCTCCACTTTGACGTCCAGCTTGTGCTTTTCGGCGTATGCCTCCGCCAAATCGTCCGCGCGGTGGCGGGCATGACAGTTCTTGCAGTCCATCAAGGGGTCGGAAAAGCCGCCCAGGTGCCCCGAAGCCTTCCAGGTGCGGGGGTTCATCAGAATGGCGCAGTCCACGCCCGTGTTCAGTTTGTTCTCCTGAATGAACTTCTTCCACCACGCCTTTTTCACGTTGTTTTTCAGTTCCACGCCGAGGGGACCGTAGTCCCAGGTGTTGGCAAGCCCGCCGTAGATCTCGCTTCCGGGGAAAATGAACCCTCTGTTCTTGCAGAGGGCGGTCAGTTTGTCCATGGTAACGGCTCTCTTTTCCGCCATATTCTTTTTTACTCCTCTCCCGCGTCCGGGATAAAATTTATTTTTCTCGCGTTGCGCTCCCGCCTTGCGCGGGGGCTAAGATAAAAATATTATATAGTTTTTCCGCCCGCAAGTCAAACGCATTTGCGGGATATGCGCAAATATTGCCCGCAAATTTTGCGCTCCTTCCCCGCAAAACGCGCCGCGCGCGGGAAATAGTTTGCAAAACCGCCCGGAAGGGCTTTACTTTTTCCGGAAATCGCGGTATAATAATGGCTATAAAAATTTTTTACCGCAGACGAAGGGAACGGCCCCGTCCTGCGCCGCACAGGCGGGCAGGGCCCTTTTCGGGCCGGGCGTTCGCAGGGAGGGTTGTTGATCATGTTGAGCGATATCGAAATTGCGGAGAGCGCAAAACTGAAGGACATCCGCGAAGTGGCAAAGGAGCTGGGGATCGGCGAGGACGGTTTGGAATTGTACGGCAGGTAC
This sequence comes from Clostridia bacterium, assembly GCA_017886575.1. Lineage (GTDB taxonomy): Bacteria > Bacillota > Clostridia > Christensenellales > Borkfalkiaceae > RGIG4074. The sequence goes on along the minus strand of JAGHJP010000050.1, from coordinate 95,591 downwards.
AAGGCGAAGATCGCCGTGCCGCCCGCGGGCGACAGGCAAGGCAAACTCATCCTCGTCACCGCCATCAACCCCACCGCCTCGGGCGAGGGCAAGACGACGGTCTCCATCGGCCTTGCCGACGGCCTGCGCCGCATCGGCAAAAAGGTCTGCCTCGCCCTGCGCGAGCCCTCCCTCGGCCCCGTGTTCGGCATCAAGGGCGGCGCGGCGGGCGGCGGCTATGCGCAGATCGTACCCATGTCCGACATCAACCTGCATTTCACGGGGGACATGCACGCCATCACTTCGGCAAACAACCTGCTCTGCGCCCTCGTGGACAACCACATTTTCCGCGGCAACGAGCTGAGGATCGACGCGAATAATATTTTCTTCCATCGCTGCATGGACATGAACGACAGAAGCCTCATCAATATCACCGTCGGGCAGAAGGGCAGGGGGGTCGAACGGGAGGATCACTTCGACATCACCGCCGCCAGCGAAGTCATGGCCATCCTTTGCCTCGCCCGCGACTACCGCGACCTGAAAGAGCGGCTGGGGGGCATCATCGTGGGGCTGAACACGGACGGCGAATATGTGTTTGCGCGGGACATTCCGGGCGCGGTCGGGTCGATGGCGGTGCTTCTGAAGGACGCCATGCAGCCCAACCTCGTGCAGACCCTCGAGGGAACGCCCGCCGTCGTGCACGGCGGTCCCTTCGCCAACATCGCCCACGGCTGCAACTCGATCCGCGCGACGTACGCCGCCATGCGCCTTGCCGACTATGCCGTGACCGAAGCGGGCTTCGGCGCCGACCTCGGGGCGGAAAAGTTTTTGGACGCCAAGTGCCGCATCGCTGGCATCCAGCCCGACGCCGTCGTGCTGGTCGCAACGGTCAAGGCGTTAAAATTGCACGGCGGCGCCGACAAAGCCACCCTCTCCGAAGAGAATTTGCCCGCATTGGCGGGGGGCATGCCCAACCTTTTCAAGCATATCGAGAATATGCAACAAGTTTACCAAAAGCCCGTCGTGGTGGCAATGAACCGCTTTGCAAGCGACACGCCCGCGGAGATAAAATACGTCATCGACGAGGTGGAAAAGCGGGGCGTGCAGGCCGTGTTCACCGACGTGTTCACCCAAGGCGGCAAGGGGGGCGAAGAGCTCGCCCGCGCGGTCGCCGCGGCGTGCGATATCCCGTCCGAACTGCACTACGCCTATGAATTGGATATGCCCGTCAGGGACAAGATCGAAGCCGTGGCGACCCGCATTTACGGCGCGGACGGCGTCGACTACGAACCCGCGGCGGCGGAGAGCATCGCGCGCATCGAAAAGAAGGGCTTCGGAGGTCTTCCCGTCATCATCGCCAAGACGCAATACTCCCTGTCGGACGACGAAAAACTTCTTGCCCGCCCGACGGGCTTCCGCATCAAGGTGCGGGACGTCATCTTAAAGGGCGGCGCGGGATTCATCGTGGTCGTCGCAGGCAAGATCATGCTCATGCCCGGGCTGTCCAAACACCCCTCCGCCGAGCATATCTTCCTCGACGACGAGGGCAACATTCACGGCTTGAGCTGAACGCGGTGCGCCCGACGGGGCGATAACACGGGATTTTTAAGGGTCTGTGATCCTTAAATAGGAGTGCAGAGGGCGAAGCCCTTTGCAAATCAAACAGCCTTTCAAAAGCGGCGCGTGCGCCGCGCCCTATCGCCATAGGCAATAAAATCGCAAGGCAGAGACTTGCTTATAAAGTTCGGAAACAACGGAGGGCGCCGCCCTCCGCGCCACCCGAGAAGGGACAACGTCCCTCTCGACACCCAAGTTGCGCAAGGCGTAGCAGAACAGTCTGAAAATAACGGAGATTATAAATTATGGCAGAGATTGAAGCGAGCAATTTCATCGAGCAGATCGTCAAAGAGGATCTGGAATCGGGCAAGGTCACGGCGGTGCAGACCCGCTTCCCGCCCGAGCCGAACGGGTACCTGCACATCGGGCACGTCAAGAGCATGCTCGTCAACTTCGGCACCGCGCTCAAATTCGGCGGCAAGTGCAACCTCTTCTTCGACGACACCAATCCTTCCAAGGAAAAGACGGAGTTCGTCGATGCCATCCGCCGCGACATCGGTTGGGTGGGATACCGCTGGGCGAAGGAGGTCTACGCCTCCGACTTCTTCGACATTATTTACGACTACGCCGAAAAACTCATTCAAATGGGCAAGGCGTTCGTGTGCGACCTGTCCGCCGAGGAGATCTCCGCCTCCCGCGGCACCCTGACCGAGCCGGGCAAAGAGAGTCCGTACCGCAGCCGCACGCCCGAAGAAAATTTACGGCTCTTCCGCGAGATGAAGGCAGGCAAGTATCCCGACGGCTCCAAGTGCCTGCGCGCCAAGATCGACATGGCGTCGCCCAACATCAACCTGCGCGACCCCGTCATCTACCGCATCCTGCGCGCCACCCATCACCGCACGGGGGACAAGTGGTGCATCTATCCCATGTACGATTACGCTCACCCCATCTGCGACTATCTGCAGGGCGTCACCCATTCCCTTTGTACGCTGGAATTCGAGGACCATCGCCCGCTCTATGATTGGGTGGGAATAACGCTGGGATTTTCGCCCAAACCCCGTCAGATCGAGTTCGCCCGCCTGAACATCACCAACACGGTCATGAGCAAGCGTTACCTCAAAAAACTTGTCGAGCAGGGGCTGGTGCACGGCTGGGACGACCCGCGCATGCCCACCATCGCGGGGCTGCGCAACCGCGGCATCCCGCCCAAGGCGCTGCTTGCCTTCTGCGAGGCGGCGGGTGTGTGCAAGGCCGATTCAGTCTGCGAGGAGAGCTATCTCGAACACTTCATCCGCGACGAACTGAACGCCTCGGCGGAGCGCGCCATGGCGGTGGTGCATCCCCTGAAAATGACCATCACCAATTATGAAGGGGAGGAGGAAGTCGATTTCCCCGTCAATCCCACGCTGGAAAATTCCCCCGTCCGCAAGGTGGTATTCGGCAAGCATCTCTACATCGAAGAGGCGGACTTTTCCCTCGATCCGCCCCCCAAGTATAACCGTCTGAAAGAGGGCGGGTATGTGCGGCTGAAAGGGGCGTACATCGTCCGTTGCGACGAGGCGGTGAAAGATGAAAACGGCAAAGTGACCGAGGTGCGCTGCACCTATATCCCCGAAAGCCGTTCCAGCCACGATACCAGCGGGCTGAAAGTCAAAGGCACCATTCATTGGGTCAACGCCGACCGCTGCGCCGACGCCGTCGTCAAAAATTACGAGAGCCTTCTAAATGATGCCGTCTACGACGGGCAGGACTTCGACGAGCGCATGAACCGCGAAAGCGAAACGATTATAGAGGGTGCGAAGGCCGAGCCGTACCTTGCGCAGGCGGCGGACGGCACGCCCTTCCAGCTTCTGCGCACGGCGTACTATAAAAAGTGCACCGAGCCGGGCGGCAGGCTCTGCCTGTCCTTCATCGTATCCATGAAAGACAGTTATAAAAAGTAAGGAAAATGCGGGCATGGGCAGCTTTTTTCCGCCTTTTCCCGTTTCTTGAAAAAGAGATCCGCGCGGGCACGCCCGCGCGGATATTTCTTTGTTCATCCGGTCTCCCTTCCGCGCACGCGGAAAGGCCCCTCCGCGCCGCCCGGTGCAGGGGCGCCTACCGTCCGTCTTTGTCGTCCTTCTTCCTGTTGGTTGCATCCGCGTCGGGCGTGTCCGTTGTTCTGTCTGCCGCGGACCGTCGTTCGGGCTGTCGCAGGACGTCGGCGATTCCTTCATACAGCCCGAAGAGAATGCCGACGAAAAAGCCGCTTGCGTGACCGAGGTTGTGCAGCAGGTCGTAGGGGTAGGGTTCGAAGGATATCCTTTCCGTGCCGCCGCTGAAACACATGGCGAAGTAGATGAGCGCGAGCAGAACGGCCCCCGCGATCACGTTGACGAGGTCGCGCTTCTGTCTGCGCGCGAGCACGAAGATATAATCGATGACGATATAGGCGTACAGCGCATAATTCACGCCCGAAAAGCCGACGAATTTCAGCGAAAGGTAATTTGTTGCCGTGGCAAACCCCGAAAAGAAAGACAGGACGGCGACAAAGGACAGAAAGCGGAAAGTGCCCTGTTTGCGTTCCAGGTATGCCCCCGCGATCAAAAAGCAGAGCATGTTCAGGCTGCAATGCTGAAATCCCGCATGCGTATAGGCCGCCAAAAAGGCCTCAAAGAGGTTGACGACGGAAAACGTGTCCCAATCGGGACGCGCGTCGGCGAGAGACGGTCCGATCACGGGGAAAAAGTACAGATAGAAGTTCACGAACACTATCCCTAAGGTCGCGGCGAAAAAATAGTTGCGGTTGCGTTTCGTGACCCGTTTGGTCCCGTCGTCGAGAAAAATATTGCTCTTGATCATAAAAAATTTCCCCTTTTCCGCCCGGGGATCGTTCCCGGACCGTTCACAGTATAGCATATCCGCCCGCGGCTGTCAATCCCCGCCCGGGAAAAGGGGACGGGCGGGGCCTTCTCCGCTTTTTCTCTCTTTTTACGCGTAAAGACCGAAAAAAACCTCAGTTTTCCTGTAGATCCCGTGCATAAAGCGGGGCGGAAAGGGGGCATACTGTGTAGGCAAGGGAGATAAAAAGCATATGCAATTCGACAAAACGGAAACATTTTTGAACCTTGCCCGCGGTTTTGCGGGCGAATCGCAGGCGGGCATGCGCTATCAGCTCATCGCGAAACAGGCCATGCAGCAGGGGCTGAAGACCCTGGCGGACACCATCCGCAACATTGCCAAGAACGAGACCAACCATGCCAGGATTTTCTTTGAATACATTCAGAAATACGCAGGAAGCACGGACAATATCAACATCGACGCGGGCTATCCCTTCCATGCGGGAGATCTGGAAGAAAATCTGCGGCTGGCGGCGCTCGACGAGCGGGAAGAGGAAAAGCGCATCTATCCCGCCTTTGCCAAGGCGGCGGAATCGGAGGGCTTTGCCGACGTCGCCCGTTCTTTCACACAGATAGCGGTCATCGAAAGCAATCACAACATCATCTTCAACTATCTGTACGAAGCGGTCAAAAACGGCACGCTCTATAAGAACGAGACGCCCATGCTCTGGATATGTTCGGAGTGCGGCTACATGCACACCTCCAAAGAAGCGTGGAACGTTTGCCCCGTCTGCCGGCATCCGCAGGGCTATGTCGAACTGCATATCCCCTTCCAAAAGGAGAAATTGTAATGAAGAACAAGATGAAAAACGCAAAAACGACGCAGAGCGGCAGGTGCTGCAACAACGGCAGCCGCGCACAGAACGGTCAGAACGCACAGAACGGTCAGAACGCACAGAACGGTCAGAACGCGCAGAACGGTCAGAATGGTCAGAACGCGCAGAACTGCCGGGGCGAGCAGAGCGGCGGGCGCGGTGCGCAGGCGCAGCACGTAGAGAGATGACGGCGCAGAAAAAGGGCGGGAAAAGCCGCCCCGCGAAAAAGCCGTTCATCCCCGATATGCGTTCGGAAGGGGACGCGGAGGGGAGCTATACGGGCGTACCGCAGAAAAAACCCTTCGGCAGCCTTCCCGTGCAGGACGCGGACGATCTGTAACGCGGAAACGGGGATAAAACTTTTAAGGGCGGGATTCTCACGAATACCGTCCTTAAAAAAATGAGAAAAAATATGGGTAGTGTAGGTAAATTCAAACCGCGCCGAAGGGACTTTCTTCCCTTCGCACGACTTTCACATAGTATAGCGCAAAACAAAATTTTTGTCAAACGATTGCGGGGCGGAATTTCAGATATTTTTCAACGGCGCCGAAAACCCCGCGCGGGCAGAGGCGGAGGCCTTTGCTCTCGCTTTTCAGCTTGCGGGAGACCATTTCCCCGTTCAAAAAACTTGCGGAAAAGAGCGGAAAATGCTATAATATCCCTTGCGGGCAAAACCGCGCGGCGGCGGGGAGAGGCAAAAGGATAAAACGGCAAAGGCGTTCTCCGCTGACTTGCAATTCCATCGCGGGAGGATCGGTATATGAAAGAGGAAAAACGGATGAAATATGTCGTCGTCGGCGGCAATACGGGGGGCGCGGGCGTTGCCGCGCGGCTCAGGCGGCTCGACGAGCGGGCGGAGATCGTGTTGTTGGAAAAGGGCCCGTACATGTCCTATTCCAACTGCGGCCTGCCCTATCGCCTGAGCGAAACGATCGGGGATACGGAGGCGCTGGTGCTGAACACCCCGCGCTCCCTGCACGATACATACAACATCGACGCGCGGGTATTCAGCGAAGCCGTCTCCGTCGACCGTAAGGCAAAGAAGGTGTCCGTCCGGGACCTGAAGAGCGGGCAAACGTATGACGAAAGTTACGATAAACTCGTTTTGGCGACGGGGGCAAACGCCGTCATGCCGCCCGTCGTCGGCGCGGAAAATGCCCGCATCTTCTTCGTCAAGACGGTGGAGGACATCGACCGCCTCTACACCTTCCTGAAAACGCAAGGGGCGGGGAAGGTATCCGTCGTCGGCGGCGGGTTCATCGGCGTCGAAGTGGCGGTCAACCTGCGGGAAGCGGGGTACCGCGTGGCTCTGGTCGAGGCGATGCCGCAGATCCTCAGAACGTTCGATTCCGACATGGTGCAGATCCTGCAAAAGGAAATGCTCGACAAAGGGGTGGAACTCATCGTCGGCGATTCCGTGGCGTCCTTCCGCGGGTCCGGCCTGCTGCTGCGGTCGGGCAGGACGGTCGAAGGGGACGCCGTGGTCATGGCGGTGGGCGTGCGGCCCGATACCGCCCTTGCCGCCCGCGCGGGTCTCGTGCTGAACGAGCGGGGCGCGATCGAAACGGACGCTGGCTACCGCACGAGCGACCCCGATATCTATGCCGTCGGCGACGCCGTCGAGGTGTTCAACCCGCTGACGAATAAGCCTGCAATGCTCCAGCTCGCCGGCCCGGCGCAAAAACAGGCGCGGCAGGCGGCGGACCATATCTGCGGGCGGAGCGTGCGGAACACGGGGTTCATCGGCTCCAATTGCATCAAGGTGTTCGAATACAACGCCGCCTCCGCGGGGCTGACGGCGGCGCAGTGCGAACGGGAAGGGATACCGCACGACGTCGCCTATGTCCTGCCCAACGACAAGGTCGGCATCATGCCGGACAGCCACACGCTGCACTTCAAAGTGGTCTTCGAAGTCCCCACCGGCAAGGTGCTCGGCGCGCAGGCGATCTCGAAAGGGGAAGCCGTCAAGCGCATAGACGTCGTGGCGATGCTTTTGAAATTCGGCGGCACGGTGGACGACCTGCGCGACGCGGAGCTGTGCTATGCGCCCCCCTTCAACGCGCCAAAGGACGCCGTGAATTACGCGGGGCTGGTCGCGGGCAACCTCTTGCAGGGGGCATACCGCCAGGTGCGGGTCGACCGGGTGCGGGAACTCGTGGAATCGGGGGCGTATATCCTCGACGTCCGCCCCGCGGCGGCGTATGCGCAGGGGCACGTCAGGAACGCCGTCAACATTCCCATGGCGCAGCTCCGCCGCAGGATGAACGAGATCCCCAAGGATCGCTCCGTTTATGTCCACTGCCGCATCGGGCAGACCAGCTACAACGCGGTCATGGCGCTGCAGGGCAACGGGTTCACGGACGTATACAATATTTCCGGCGGCTTTCTCGGCATCTGTCATTACGAGTATTTTACGGACGTCACGCAGGGGCGGGAACCGATCGTAACGGCATATGCGTTCGGGGATTGACGCAGACGCGGCAAACGGCTTTCATGCGGGCATGGGTCTGACCTTTGTCCCGTTCGCCGCAAACAAAGGAAGGAGATTTTTATGTTTAACATCGTGTTGGTCGAACCCGAGATCCCGCAGAACACGGGCAACGTCGTGCGCACCTGCGCCGCCACGGGCTGCCGCCTGCACCTCGTGCGCCCTCTGGGGTTCGAGGTATCCGACAAATACCTGAAGCGCGCGGGGCTCGACTATTGGAAATATGTGGACATCGCCTATTATGATTCCCTCGCCGACTTTTTGGAAAAGACGAGGGGCGGGCGGCTCTTTTTCTTCACGTCCAAGGCGCGCCGCGCGCACAGCGAGGCGCATTTTCGCGCGGGGGACTATCTTGTGTTCGGCAAGGAAACGGCGGGGCTGCCCGAAGAACTCCTGGCAGGGCACGAGGAGGCGTGCGTGCGCATTCCCATGCGCGAGGGGGTGCGCTGCCTCAACCTCTCCAACGCCGTCGCCGTCGGGGTGTACGAGGCCTTCCGCCAGAACGATTATGCGGGACTGAGCGCCGCGGGGGAATTGCACCGCCTGCATTGGAAGGAATAAATTGCCCGTGGTTCTGCTCTTACGTGCGAAGGGGAAGGGCATTTGACAAAAAAGAAGAAGCGGACGGCTTCTTCTTTTTTTGTCTGTATCGTCTGCAGATGCAGGTATAAAAACATTACATTATATAGTTAAAACAAGGATTACAGAAGTAAAATAGACCATCAATCCGATCGCTATGAATAAAACCGGCAAGCCGATAACGATCCCCGCAATGATATGTTTTTTTCTCTTTTCTTTTCGCAGGCGTTCCGCTTCCTGTTCCTGCTCGTGCCGTAGGCGTTCCGCGTTCAATTCCTGTTCGCGCCGTATGTTTGCGGCATGGTCTTCGCGCATCTTTTTGTCCCAGGCGGCGATTTTTTCTTTGAATTCGGCGAAAGCCTCCCCGTCGTCGGCAATTTCCGATAATTTTTCTTGCAGCTTGTCCAGGGTTTGCATGCCGGCTTCTAAGTCGCGGAAATAGTAGTAGTAATTTTTACTGCCGCGGGTGAGTTCGTCGACAAAGATCTGCAGAAAGAAGGGCCGCTCGGAAGGCGTCCGCCCCAGCAGGTCCTCGTCGGTCAGCACGGCCAGGCTTTCCGCAAAGCCGAGCGTGCCGTACCTGCCGTTCTCTTTCTTACAGTGGTCCAAATAGCGCTTGATCGCCCGCGCGTCCCCTTCGTCAGGGTCCAGGTTGACGATGCGCACGGCGTATCCGCGGGCTTCCGCGTATCGTTCGTGCGACATCGCCTCCAAAATCAGGCCATAGTACGATTCGATGCGCTCCCGCGTCTTTTCCGAAGTTACCGCGCCGCCGTAGAAATTTTTGACATACGTTTCGTTGTGGTTGCTGATGTTTTGATGGATGACGGTGTCCCCGACGGCGGGCTCGTCTTTGAATACGCTGCCGCACTGCGGGCAGGCGTACAGCCCGTCCTCCCGCCGTTCGAGGCGCGCACCGCAATTTTTACATTCTATCTCTTGTACGGACATATTTTTCCTCATTCATTCGTCAATTCGTTTTTGGAGAACAGGACGGGTGACGCCATTCCCTTTTTGCAATAGGCGTCGGGGATGCGCTTGTCCACAAAGCGGTGCCTCACCGCCTCCTCCGCAACGCTTCCCTCGAAGGCGTACCGCTTTTCTTCGGCGGGTATCCATCGGTCGATCTTATACACCTCTTTGACGATGCCGCCCGTGACGGAAAAGGCATAGGGGTATTCTTCCGTGCTCCTCGGTTTTATCTTCCAGCACCAGCGGGTGATCTGATAGCGGGCGTCGTTTCCGTATGTCCCCGCCGCTTCGTCCACCCGCCACTGCTGCACTTTGATGAGGAGATAGCGGAAATCCTTCGGTTCGTCGTAGACTTTGCGCGTGAAACGCCGGATGAGCGACGCCGCGTTGGCAACGCCGTAATCGTCCGACCCGTGCCCCGCCTGCAGGTTGGTCAGCCCGCGGTAACAGTCGATCAGCGCCGCCTCCACTTCGAATGCCGTGTCCTCGTCTTTCAGCCCCCACCGCTGGATCACGTGAATGACCTCCAGCCCTTCCTCGTGTATCCCGTGAATGACCCGCAGTTTCTGCGGATCGTTATCGCCGATTGCCTCTTCCGATCTTTCCCGTTCCGCCACGCCTTGCGCATGCCGGAATACGCGGTTTCCCTTGCCCTTGCCGACGTAAAATGTCTGTCCGTCGCGCGGGTCGATCAGGCGGTAGACATAATATCCCAGTTTGTCCGCCACTTCCGGCGGAAACGAATCGAACATCTTTTTCCCCTTTTTTCTGTTGTATACCTATATTCTAAAAGAAGTTTTCTTCTTTGTCAAGCCCTTCAAGAAAATTTCTTTTAAAGGGAGGACAGCATTGTGGAAAATATTAAATGCCTGCGCGCGGAGAAGAACCTTTCGCGGGCCGCGCTCGCCAAAGCCATCGGCGTCAGCCAGAAGGCCGTCGATTATTGGGAGCGGGGCGTCAACGAGCCGAAGGCGTCTTACATCGTCCTCCTCGCCGACTTTTTCGGGGTGTCCGCCGATTTTCTGCTGGGCAGAGAATAGCCGCAAGGCGGCAAGGGCGATGCCGCCGTTTTCGGACGCGGGGCGTTTCGCCTGCTCTTTGTTCCGCTTTTCGTATTTTATCGCGAGAGTGAAATTCCTTTCCTTTTTCGCGCCGAATGCCTTGACAGCCCGCTTTCTTTTTGTTATAATGGTGGCTATATAGGACACAGTATTATTTGAGAGGAGAGAGGAAACAATGATCCAGAGGCAGACGAGGCAGAAGCAGATCATATTGGAGGCGCTGCCCAAACTCAACCATCCGACGGCGACGGCGGTGTATGAATATATCCACGGCGAGCACCCCACCGTATCGCGCGCCACGGTCTTTCGCGTTTTGAAACAGGCGGAAGAGAACGGGCGCATCATGCGGCTGAGCTTTGCGGGCGGCGAGGACCGCTTCGACCATAATCCGACGCCGCACTATCACGTCCGCTGCCTGCGCTGCGGCAAGGTGTGCGACATCAGGATGCCTTTTCTGTACGGCTTGGAGGACGAAGTGGAGGACGCCTGCGGGTTCACCCTGCAGAGCCACGACATCGAGTTCAAGGGCGTCTGCCCCGAATGCCGCTCTGCCTTTTCCGACAAAAGTTAATGATAATTTTTATCAAAAACGGCCCGTCCCTACCCGGACGGGTATTTCTTTGCTAAAAATGTCATAAAAATTCATTACAAACGTTGACAATATATTTGATTTATATTATAATGAACTCGTTCCGCGGTCAAAAACGGGAGAGTGGAGCTTTCCCGGAGATAAGGGCGGCGGAGAGGAGAAAAAGAATAATGATCAAGAGATCGCTGATCGTGAAAATATTGGCAGGCGTGTTCGTCGTGTCCGCGGTTTCGACGGGCGCGGTGCTCGTGCTGCAAAACCGGGAGCCCGTGCCCGAAAACGTCATCACGGCGGGGCATACCGCCATGGCGCAGCCCCCGTCGGACGGCTCGCTGCCGGACGAACACACGGGCATGGAAAACCTTTCCTACATGGCGTACAACCTGCGCAGCGCCGCGGCGTACCGTAGCGAGGCGTTCAGCACGGTCAGCACCAAAGTCGGCTTCATTTCCTATACGCAGGAAGTGGAAACGTATAAGGACTATGCGGGCGGCGTGATGGTCACCGAGGACATCGCCAAAAGCAGCCTCGTCAACAGTGCCATGCAGACCTGTTTCGTCGGCGGGCGGGCACTCTGGCGGAACGCCGCCTCTTCTTCGGCGAAGGATTGGCAGGGGAAGGACACGGCATGGTCGGAGGGGGAGCCGTCCAATTATTCCGAAGAGGACTATATGCGCCTCTACGGCCTGCCTTCGACGGAGTTCTCCGTGTATGTGCTCAACGAGGAAACGGTGGCGGACTGCTCGGCGGTCACCGACAACGGCGACGGCACGTACACCCAGACCTTCTATCCCGACACACAGACGGCGGGGCAGTACTATGTGCGCCGCATGAAGACGATGGGCGGGCTTTCCGACTATCCCGTTTTCAACAGCATCGAGATCACTTACACGTTCGACGCGTCCTGGCGGGTGCTCTCCTCCCGCACGGTGGAAAACTATGCGGTCAGTCTGGGCATCATCTCTTCGGACGACTGTTCCGCCGTGACCGAGCAGACCTATTACTACGAAGCGGATAAAGTGGACGTGTCCGACTACGAAAACTTCTTTTCCCGCTATGTGGAGAGCGAAAGCCAGGGGGACATCGAGGGGGACCGGCAGCCGACGGCAGCGGACTATCTCTCCGCGGCGTTTGCGCCCGTCCTTGCGGACGGGGCACAGTTCCGCCTGACGGGCGCGCTCGGCGAAATGCCGCTCTCGGGACGGGTATTTGCGGGCATGGTCGGCTCGTCCATGGAACTTCGCGCGGAGCTGGGCGACATCGCGCTCTGGTTTTCGGAAGGTAAAATTTATGTGCGGGCGGGGGAAAACCTCGTCGCCCTTTCCGCGGAAACGCTCGGCGAAATCGCGGGCGCGGCGGGGCTCGGCGACGCCCTCGGCGGGCTCGACCTCAACGCCCTGCTCTCGCAGCTTGCGGGCGGGCAGCTTGTGCAGACGGACGGGGGCGCGACCCTCTCCGCCGCATTGGAACTGGCGGGCATGTCCCTGCCGCTCACTTTTGAGTTTTCGCGCTCGGGCGAGGACATTGCGCTCGAATACGTCGCGCTCGAAGGAACGGAATTTGCGGGTGAGACCCTGTCCCTGCGCCTCGAATACGACGACGGGGAAACCCTGCCCGCGCTGACGGCGGCGGAAAAGGCTGCCGCCGCCGACCTTGGCAAGGCCGTGGAGGGACTGCTCGCCTGGCAGGGCGCCGTGCGCATGGAGGGAACGCTCTCCCTGACGGTCGGCGACGCGGCGATCGACCTCGACATCGTGCGGGCGGACGTCGACCTGAAAAACGGCATCTCTCTCTTCGTGCAGGCGCGCCTGCACGCGTTCGGCACGGTCAGCGAAGTGTTCTTCGGCTATGACGGCAACGAATTTTCCCTCGCCTGCGGCAGCGTCGGCGCGAAAGTGCGCGCGGAGGAGTTTTCCTCGCTCGCCGCGGCGGCAAAAGAGGCGTACGACCGCATTGCGGCATGCCTGCCCGCCGCGGATGCGGCGGACGCCGTACCGCTTGCGGGGCTTCCCGGACTGTCCGCCCTGCTCTCCTCCGAGGAATTTGCCGCCTTCTTCGACTCCCTGCGCGTCGTCGAAGAGGAGGGGATCCTGCGGGCGTCCTTCCGTCTGCTCTCGGCGGATGTCAGCCTTTCCTGCGACGGTGAAACGATCGCCGCCGCGGGCGGAGCAGGCGAAACGCTCTCCTTCCGCCTGCAGCTGTGCGCGGGCGGCGTTCCGGGCAAAATGCCCGCGGGCACGGACTACCTCTCGGCGGAAGAGCTGGAGTTGCTTCTCGGCCATGCCGCCGACCTGTTCGCGCTCTCGCAGCGCACCGAGTGGAATATCGGCTATACCATGTCCGTGAATAACGGTGAAAAGGAAGAATATGCCGTGAGCGGCGGGTTGCAGATCGTCGCCGCGCAGGCGGACAGGGCGTTCGCCGCTTCCCTCACCGTCGCCGCCGTGCCCGCGTCGGCGGAAGGAAAGAGTTGCTATCTCACCTTCACGGTTTATGAGGGCAAGATATACATTACGGCAAGCTATTACCGCGACGCGGCGGAGAACGCCGCCTATGCGCCCCTCTGCCTCGCGGGTGAGCTGACGGAAGTTTCCCGCATGGCGGGCATGTTGCAGACCTTCCTCGGCGGCGACCTGTCCTTCTTGCAAGATCTCCTCGGCTCCGTTTCCTCCCTCACGGCGGTCGCCGAAGCGGGGAAGATCTGCCTGTCGGACGTCCTCTGTTCCCTGTCGGCCGACGGGCAGAAGGCCGTGCTCACGCTCAACGGCGACCCGCTCTTCGGCGCGGGCACGGGGAACTTTACGCTCGCTTTGGATCGCACGGCGGGCGGCGGCTATGCCCTGTCGGCGGAAGGGCTGCGCCTCGGCGCGTCCTCTCCCGCCGTCAGCTTGCGGGCGGAGCTGCTCTCCGCGCCCTGCGCGGTGATGCCCGCGGAGGCGGAGTATATCGACTTTTCCACGGTGAGCGGGCTGCTGGAAAGCGTGCTGCAGAGTTTCTTCACGACATCGGAGAACGGGCCGGCATTTTTGGACGGCTATTATTTCGGCGGCACGGTCTCGGGCAACATCGGCTCGTTTGCGGTGTCCTTCGACGTGGCGGTCAACGTCCTGTGCGGCGAAACGGGTATAAAGATCAACGCCTCCGTTGCGGCGGACAGCAAGTTCGCCGTCAACAGCGGCGCGTACAAGACGTACATCACGCTCGACCCCGCTGCGGGCACGGTGTCCATGGTGCGCGAACAGTATGAATATTATCGCATTCTGTGGTTCCAGAAATACGACACGCCCGTCGTCACGTCCCGCACGCTTACCCTCGAAGCGTTCGCCGCGGACTATTGGAACCAGATCGTCTATATCACCAACATGGGCGACACCCTCGCTTCGATTATCGACGGGATCATCGAAAGTTCGCCCGCCGACCCGGGCGCGGGGGATGCCGACATCGGCACCTATCTGCAAAGTTATGCCTGCGACGGCGGCGTCTACCGCCTGACCCTCAACGGTTCCGCCTTCGCCTCTTTCCTCGGCGACATGAACCTCGCCCTCACCTGCGGCGGCGACGGCAGCATCGTCAACATCGCGGGGGACGTGGACATCTACGTCACCCTCTCCCTCGACCTCGATTTCGAAAACGTGACGAAGCCCGCGGGGGACTATTCCCTGCCCGCGGACGGCGTGCCTTCGGCGCGGGAGGCGTAACGGCATGGGAGATATTCGCTTGGTGAAGGGCTGCGCGGCGGACGGCGCGCGGGCATACAGACGGCTCGAAGAGGCGTTTCCGCCCTCGGAGCGGCGGGAGGAAGGGGCATTCTGCCGTCTGCTCGCCGCCGAGCCGTGTTTTTCCCTCTTTTTCGCCTTCGACGGGGAACGGGAGATCGGGCTGGTTTCCCTTTGGGACATGGACGGGTTCGCGTTCGTCGAACACCTCGTCGTCTATCCCGAACACCGTGGCGGGGGATACGGCGGCAAGATCGTGCGGGCGGTCTTTCGTTTTCATCCCGCCCTCGTGCTCGAGATCGAGCCGCCGGACGAAGGCGACCGCCTGCGGCGGTGGAATTTTTACCGTCGCCTCGGTTTTTGCATGAACGACGTGCCATACTTTCAGCCGCCCTACCGCGCGGGCGGGGAGAGCCTTCCGATGCGCCTTCTGAGCTATCCCGCGCCCCTACAAGACCCGCAAAAGACGGTTGCGGTACTCCGCGAAAAGGTGTACGCCGCCGCGCCGTGAAGATAGACTGGAAAAATTTTTCAAAAAAATTTCCGAAAAACGCTTGCAAAGGCGTCCGATTTATGATAGTATAAAAATATATAAGACAAATGCAAGGAAGCGGAACAGTAATTTCCTTTCTCCGGCACAGAGAGCCGTCGGTCGGTGTAAGACGGCGCGGAGGGCGGGGACGAACTCGCCGCAGAGCAGACCGTGCGAAGAGAACCCGGTAGTGCGGTACGGGATTTCCCGTTACAGAAAGAGGATATGTCAGTATCCGTAGAGTGCGCGGCGGTAAAAGGCCGCGAATGAGAGTGGTACCGCGTCGCCCCCGACGTCTCTTAAATTTGAGACGAACGGGGGCTTTTCATTTCCAGGAGGGAGCAAACCGCTATGAAAAATTATCAGAAGTATACCAAACAGTACTTTTTACCGCCCGTGACTTGCATGGATTGGGCGAAGAAGGACAGCGTGGAAAAGGCGCCCGTCTGGTGCTCGGTCGACCTGCGCGACGGCAACCAGGCGCTCGTCGAGCCCATGAGCCTGCAGACCAAGGTGCAGTTTTTCAACCTGCTCGTTGAGGTGGGGTTCAAGGAGATCGAGGTCGGCTTCCCCGCCGCGTCCGAAACGGAATTTGAATTTTTGCGCACGCTCATCGAGAAGAACATGATCCCCGACGACGTGACCATCCAGGTGCTCACGCAGGCGCGCGAACACATCATCAAGCGTACCTTCGAGGCGATCAGAGGGGCGAAGAACGTCATCGTGCACGTATACAACTCCACCTCTTTCGCCCAGCGCGAGCAGGTCTTCCGCAAGAACAGGGAAGAGATCAAGGCGATCGCCGTCAACGGGGCGAAACTTTTGAAACAGCTCACCGAAGAGGCGGGGCAGAACTACCGTTTCGAGTACTCCCCCGAGAGTTTCACGGGCACCGAGCCCGAATACGCTTTGGAGGTCTGCAACGCCGTTCTGGACGTATGGCAGCCCACGGCGGAGCGGAAAGCCGTCATCAACCTGCCCGTCACCGTCGAGCATTCCATGCCGCACGTATTTGCGCAGCAGGTGGAATATATGTGCAAGAACCTCTCCCACCGCGAAAACGTCGTGGTGTCTTTGCACCCGCACAATGACCGCGGCTGCGGCGTGGCGGACGCCGAAATGGGGCTGCTCGCGGGCGCCGACCGCATCGAGGGCACCCTCTTCGGCAACGGCGAACGCACGGGCAACGTCGACATCGTCACCCTCGCCATGAACATGTTTTCCCAGGGCGTGGACCCGCAGCTCAATTTTGAAAACATGCCCTATATTGTTTCCCTCTACAAGACTTTCACGGGCATGCCCGTCCATCCCCGTCATCCCTATGCGGGCGAGTTGGTGTTCGCGGCGTTTTCGGGGTCCCACCAGGACGCCATCGCCAAGGGCATGGCGTACCGCAAGGAGCACGATCCCGAAAAGTGGACGGTGCCCTATCTCCCGATCGACCCCAAGGACGTGGGCAGGGAATACGAGAGCGACGTCATCCGCATCAATTCCCAGTCGGGCAAGGGGGGCGTCGGCTATGTCCTCGAACACGGCTTCGGCATCAAGATGCCCGCCAAGATGAAGGAGGCGATGGGCTACGCCGCCAAGGACGTCTCCGATAAACTCCACAAGGAACTGAAATCCCCCGAACTCTACGAGGTGTTCAAGGACCGTTTCCTCGACAACCGCCGCGTGTTCGACGTCGCCGAGGCGCACTACAAGCAGGAAAACGGCATCGAGGCCTATGTCACCTTGTCGGTCGGCGGCAAAAAGGCGGATGTGCAGGCGCACGGCAACGGCAGGCTGGACGCCGTGTCCAACGCGCTCAAAAAGTACTTCGGCGTGAACTATGTGTTGTCGGGCTACGAACAGCATGCCCTCACCCGCGGCTCCACTTCCCGGGCGATTTCCTACATCGGCGTGGAAAAGGACGGCAGGGTGTATTGGGGCGCGGGCGTGGACGACGACATCATCACCTCCTCCATCCGTGCGCTCGTCAGCGCCGTCAACAATTGTTTCGAAGCCATGCAAAAGTAAGGGCATGCCCGCACGGAACGGGCAAAACCTCTGCGTCCGCCCGGCGGGCGCGCATAAAGAGAGCGGCAGGCAAGGGAAAAACCCTTGCCTGCCGCTCTTTCGTCTCTTTGCTTTTACGGAAACAGAACCCGTGCGTACGTCTGGTACATTTGGTAATAGTCGTCATAGTTCGACGCCACTTCGGCGATGGCAGCGATGACGACGATGCTGGATATCCCCGCGATCACGATGGCAATGACGCCGAGGACGATCGCCGTCGTGTTTTTGCTCCGCCCGCCCTGCACCGTCGCGGCGATGCCGAGGCCGAGCGCAACGAAGTGGGCGAATATCAGATAGGGCATCACCCAAAACAACATCCACGAGGCGACCGTCAGCGCCAGCGCGGCAATGCCCAGCGCCGTGCCCTTCTTTTGCGCGGGTGCGCCTTGCTGCGGGTAAACGGGCGGGGGAACGGGGCGCGCGGGGTCGTAAGAATAGGGGGTGCGGTAGGGCGTACCGTAGGGCGCGCTCTGCGCGCCGCTGCCCACGGGCAGCCCGCAGAAGGAGCAGACCGTCTGTCCTTCCGTCAGTTTCTGCCCGCACCGCGCGCAAAATCCCGCCTGCGGATCGTGCCGCGGCGCTTCCGTCCCTGGGAAAGGGGGCATGCCCGCGTTCTGTCCACTGCTTTGTCCTTGTTCCGCCGCACTCTGCGCATTTTGCGCTGTCGTTTGGCTTTCCCCGTTGTTTTCGGGCATGCCTCCGTCCTTTTGCGCATAGGGATCTGCTGTCCGCGCGACGGGTGCGCCGCAATAAGGGCATTGCGTTTCCGTTTCCGTCAGCTTGGCGCCGCAGTTTTCGCAATACATATTGTTTGTTCCTCCGTATGTGAGTTTGTTTTTGTTTTCCCGGTCCCGAAAAACGTGATCCGGACGCCCGCCGCGGCGGCTGTGTCGGTAACTGCACCGATCTGCCCGCCTGCGGGACCCGGTCCGTCTGTCTGTCTACATTATATACTCTTTTTCTTCTTTTTTCAAGTCCCTTTCCGCATTTTTATCGATTTGTATTTTATTCGGCGGATATTCGGGATATGCACCCGTCGGAAAGTCGTCCGCTCCAATGTGAAAAGTGGGTGAAAAAGGCGAAAAAGGGTTTAAGCGGGGCAAAAAGCGTTTATAAAACCGACATTCCGGTCTACCGTTTTTTGTATCTCGTTTGCGGCGCATGCCGCAAATTTTCATAAGGAGGCAATATGTTAAAGACCTTAGCAAAGAGCGTGCGGCAGTACAAGGCAAAGACGATCGCCACGCCCTGCGTCATGGTGGTCGAAGCGGCGATGGAGATCCTCATCCCGTACGTCATGACCTTGCTTCTGGGCGTGCTGGAAGACGCACAGGATGCGGGCGCGGCCGTCGACTTCGGCGGCGTGCTGATGTACGGCGGCATCATGGTGGCGATGGCGGTGCTCTCCCTCGCCGCGGGCGTCATCGGCGGCGCGCTCGCTTCCCAGGCAAGCGCGGGCTATGCCGCCAACCTCAGGCAGGACATGTATGAGAAGATACAGACCTATTCCTTCTCGAACATCGACAAGTTCTCCACTTCGTCTCTCATTACCCGCCTGACGACGGACGTCACCAACGTGCAGATGGCATATCAGATGATGACCCGCATGCTGGTGCGCGCGCCCGTCATGTTTGTGTTCGCCATCATCATGTCCTTCGTCGTCAACGCGCAGATCGCCTGGATCTTCGTCGGCGCCGCCGTCGTCATGGCGGTCGCCGTCCTCTTCATCATGAGCCGCGCCATCCCGAGTTTTCAGAGGATGCTGGTCAAGTACGACGACATGAATGCCGTGGCGCAGGAGAACCTGACCGCCGTCCGCGTCGTCAAATCCTATGTGCGCGAGGAGCACGAGATAGAAAAGTATCAAAAGGCCACCAAGGCGGCATACGATTTTTCCGTCAAGGCGCAGAAGTGGCTGGTCACGCTCATGCCCGTCGTGCAGGCGATCATCTATATCACCATGTTTCTCCTGTTCCTCATCGGGGGCAATCAGTTCTTCGTCGGCGCGCTGGCGATCACCGACCTCACCGCGCTGCTCACCTATGCCACGCAGATCCTGACGGGCGTCATGCTCTTTGCCATGGTGCTCAATTTCATGGCGATCGCCAAGCCGTCCGCCGCGCGTATCTGCGAGGTGCTCGAAGAGGAGAGCGATCTCGAAAATCCCGAAGATCCCGTCAAGACGGTCGCCGACGGCTCCATTGATTTTGAAAACGTCGGCTTCTCCTACGATCAAGACGCCGACGGCGAGGTGCTCAAAGGCATCGACCTGCACATTCGCTCGGGCGAGACCGTCGGCATCATCGGCGGCACCGGCTCGGCGAAGAGCACCCTCGTTTCCCTCATTCCCCGCCTGTACGACGCGAGCGAGGGGACGGTGAAGGTCGGCGGCGTCGACGTGCGACAATACGACCTCGAGACCCTCCGCAACAACGTCGCCATGGTGCTGCAAAAGAACGTCCTTTTCTCCGGCTCCATCACCGAAAACATGCGCTGGGGCAAGGAGGACGCCACGCCCGAAGAGATACGGGCGGCGTGCCAAGCGGCGCAGGCGGAGGAGTTCATCGACCGCATCCCCGAAAAGTACGACTACGACCTCGGGCAGGGCGGCGTCAACGTTTCGGGCGGGCAGAAGCAGCGGCTGTGCATCGCCCGCGCCCTGCTGAAAAAGCCGAAAATTTTAATTTTCGACGACTCGACGAGCGCGGTGGATACGCGGACGGACGCGCTCATCCGCGACGCCTTGAAAAAGACCGAGCCCGACTGCACCAAGATCATCATTGCCCAGCGCATCACGTCCGTGCAGGACGCCGACCGCATCATCGTCATGGACGACGGCAGGATCGACGGCGTGGGCACGCACGACGAGCTGCTCAAAACCAACGGCATTTACCGCGAAGTGTACGAATCGCAGATGAAAGGGGGTGAGGAAGATGGCAAGAACGATTAACATGGGCGGACGCGGCAGAGCCGCGCAGGGCGGCAAGCGGGCGGAAAATCCCGGCAAAACTTTCAAACGGCTGATGAAATACATGACTTCCCGCTACAAGTGGCGGTTCGTGCTGGTCTGCGTCATGATCGTCGTCGGCGCGCTGGCGTCCATCAGCGCCTCGGTGTTCGTCGGGTTCTTCACCCAGCATCTTGCCGAGATCGGCATCGGCGGTACGCCCGACGGGGAATTTTTCGGGCTGCTCTTCGCCATGCTCGCCATCTATGTGTTCGGCATCCTGTGCAACTTTACCTATTCCCGCCTCATGGTGTATATCTCCGAGGGAACGATGAAGCGGCTGCGCGACGACATGTTCTCGCACATGCAGTCCCTGCCCATCGGCTTCTTCGACGCGCACACCCACGGCGATCTCATGAGCGTGTACACCAACGATACCGATACGCTCCGTCAGCTTCTCAGCCAGACCATTCCCCAGCTCATCTCGTCGGTCGTCACCATCGTGGGCGTGTTCTGCGCCATGCTCTTTTACAGCGTGACGCTGACCGTCGTGGCGCTCCTGTTTTTGGCGCTCCTCCTCTTCATCGTGGGCGTTCTGAGCGGCAAATCGGGCAGATACTTCGTCCGCCAGCAGTCCTCCCTCGGCACGCTCAACGGCTATATCGAGGAGATGATCGAGGGGCAGAAGGTCGTCAAGGTGTTCTGCCACGAGGAAAAAGCGGTCGAAAATTTCACCGCCCTCAACGAGGACCTGCGCAAAAACGCCACGGCGGCAAACTCCATCGTCAACGTCATGGGCCCGACGACCAATAATCTTGGCTATGTGCAGTACATCGTGCTCGCCCTCGTGGGCGTCGTTTTGGCAAGCAGCGGCACGGTGTGGGGGCTTTCCCTCTTCGGGTTCGTCAACACCGGCAGCTGGGGGCTGACCATCGCCGCCATCATCTCTTACCTCACCCTGGCGCGCAGCTTCAACATGCCCGTCCAGCAGGTGGCGCAGCAGTTCAACACCGTCGTCATGGGCATGGCGGGCGCCGAACGCATCTTTGCCATCGTCGACGCCGCAAGCGAGGACGAAGGCGGGGACGTTACGCTCGTCCGCGTGGACCGGACGGAAACGGGCTATGAGGAAGCGGCCGGCGGCAAACTCTGGGCGTGGAAAAAACCCGCGAAGGACGGGGGCATGCCCGAGTACGGACTCCTGCGCGGCGACATCCGTTTCGAGCACGTCACCTTCGGTTACACGCCCGAAAAGGACGTTTTGAAGGACATCTCCCTGTACGCCAAGCCCGGGCAGAAGATCGCCTTCGTCGGCGCCACGGGCGCGGGCAAGACGACCATCACCAACCTCATCAACCGTTTCTATGACATCCGGGAAGGGCGCATCACTTACGACGGGCTGGACATCCGCTCCATCAAAAAGTCCGATCTCCGCCGTTCGCTCGGCGTGGTGCTGCAGGACACGCATCTCTTTACGGGCACGGTCATGGACAACATCCGCTACGGCAGGCTGGACGCGACGGATGAGGATTGTATTGCCGCGGCGAAACTTGCAAACGCCGACTCCTTCATCCGCCACCTGCCGCAGGGGCATCAGACGGTGCTGCACGGCGACGGCTCCAATCTCTCTCAGGGGCAGCGCCAGCTGCTCGCCATCGCGCGCGCCATGGTCTCCGACTGCCCCGTGCTCATTCTGGACGAGGCGACTTCCTCCATCGATACCCGCACCGAAAAGCTCATCGAGCAGGGCATGGATAAACTCATGGAGGGCAGAACGGTGTTCGTCATCGCCCATCGCCTCTCCACGGTCCGCAACTCGCAGGCGATCATGGTGCTCGAACACGGCGTCATCATCGAACGCGGCACCCATGACCAGCTCATTGCCCAAAAAGGCAAGTACTATCAGCTGTATACGGGCGCGTTCGAACTCGAATGACGGGTACGGAAGCGTGCCCTTCGCCGCAATCTTTTCCGCAAACGAAAGCGGGGCAGGCAAAGATCCCTGTCCCGCTTATTTTGTTGCGTCGGTCATAATAAATTCTGCGGTGCGATCTTGTTGTACACCGTCAGCCCCATGTCGCGCAGGGGCTGCACCGTTTCGTCGTCCGCCTCGGTCATGACGGCGTCGTAACTGCCGAGCGGACCCGTGCGGTAGGGGGCGGAGCGGAACAGTTTTGTCCCGTCCGCGACCAGAATGTGCGTGCGGGTCTGTTCGAGGGCGACCTGTTTCAGCTGAATGGTTTCGAGGGAGTGTTCATACGTTCCCTTTTCGTCGAGGGCGGCGCACGAGCAGAGCATGAGGTCGAGGTTGAAAGAGCGCAGCAGGTTGCACGTCAGGCTGCCCGTCACCGAATTGGTGTTGAAGTGCACTTCTCCCGCGGGCATGATGAGGTGCACGTCCTCTTTCTGCGACAATTTGAGCGCGACCTGCAGCCCGTTGGTGACCACCGTCTTATGCGTCAGGTCCATGCGTTCGGCAAGGGCGAGGCAGGTGGAGGAATTGTCGATGAACACCGTCTGGAAGGACGGCAGGTGTCCGAGGGCGACCGACGCCGCCTGCTCCTTCTCCCTGGCGTTCTTTTCCAGCCGTACGAAGATGGATATCTCCGCGGAGTTTTCAATGTACAGTGCCCCGCCGTGCGTGCGGGCGATCACGCCCATCTTCTGCATTTCCAGAAGGTCCCGCCGTATGGTCGCGGGGGAAACGTACAAAAGCGCCGCCAGCTCTTCCACCGTCGCCTTCTTCTTTTCTTTCAGATAGTCCGCTATCAGTTTGAACCGTTGATTGACAAACATTTTTCCGCCCCCGTAATTTCTTCCGATCGTGCGCATTATAACACAGCCGCGCGCCCTTTGTCAATATAAATCGTAAAATCTCTTTCATTTTTGTTCATTTATGATCGTTCCCGTTCATTTCTCTTTTCTTCCGTTTTCGCGCGCTCGCCCGGCCGCGCAGGCGCGCCGCCCTGCGCCCTTTCCTTTGTTTGCCGCGGGGCAGGCGTTGCGCGATCGTGCGCGGCGGTGCGCGAAAGCGGGGTTTCGTCCGATCGTTTGTCAATTTTCCGATCAAATCGCGCGGGGATATTGACAGACGGCGCGCGCGGTGTTAAGATAGGAATGCTGCGCGGGGGGCTTCCTCGTTCCCCGCGGCGGAAAGAGAAAAACGGATCGGGAAACGTTCGTTTTTATCCGCGTCCATACAACACTTACCGATATAAAAAGCAGAGCCCCCGCCGGCAAAAACCCGGCGGGGCTCTGCTGTTGCCGGGGCGTTTTGTGCGCTTTTGTCCGGCTTTCGCGGGCAGAGCGTTTTCGTTTTTGATCGTTTTTGCTCTTTTTTGACTGAGTTTTTGAGCGAATGGCAAAATTTCAATCAATTTGACGGAAGATATGGACAAAACGAAAATATATGCTATAATATTCCGTAGAAAAATGCCCGTCCCGCAGGATCGGCGGAAAAAGCGGCGGGGAAAGGGGAATACATGGAGATAACGGAGATCAGAACGGAAAACAGGGCGGACGGCTGCGTGACGGATGAAGCGCGGCCGCGCTTCTCCTTTTCGCTTGCGTCCGACCGGCAGGGCGCGGCGCTCCGCCGCGCCCGCATCGCGGTCGGCGGCTGGCAGACGGAAACGGCGGAGCAGGTGCTGGTGCCTTACGGCGGCGCTCCCCTCCGTCCTTTCACAACGTACACCGTGCAGGTGGAGGCGGAAGGGCAGGACGGCGAGCGCGCCGCGGGGAGCTCCTCCTTTGAAACGGGGCGGCTGGGCACGCCCTGGCAGGCGAAATGGATCACCGACGGGGCATACGTCTTTCGCGAAAAGAAGGTTTCCCCCGTGCCCATGTACTTCCGTCGCCGCTTCGCGTTGCGGGGGCAGGTGCGGCGCGCCCGCATTTACGTCACCGCCATGGGCATTTTCGAGCTTATGCTCAACGGGAAAAAAGTGGGTAGCGATTATTTTGCCCCCGGATTCACTTCATATAAGCACCGGCTGCAATACATGACCTACGACGTGACGGGGGACTTGCGGGGGGAGAACGAACTCCTCGCCGTCGTCGGCGGCGGCTGGGCGGTCGGCTCCTTCGTCTGGACGCGCAAAAACCGCGTATATGCCGACCGGCAGGCGCTCCTTTTGGAACTGCGCGTGGAGTATGCGGACGGCGGGGAAGAGGTGTTCGGCACGGACGAAAGCTGGGAGGTGACCGAGGACGGCAACTGCCGCGCGGCGGACATCTACGACGGCGAAGTGTATGACGCCACCGTCGACCTGCAAAAGATCGGCTGGCGGCAGGCGAAAGAGGAGAAACTGCGCATTTCTCCGAAAATTCTGGCGGCGTACGGAGCGCCCGTGCGCGCGCAGCGGGAGATGCTGCCCGTGTCGGTCAGCCGTCTCCCCTCGGGCGCGCTCGTCTACGACTTCGGGCAGAACTTCGCGGGGGTCATACGGCTGCGGATCGACGGCAAGGCGGGGCAGACCGTCCGTGTGCGTCACGCCGAAGTGCTCCGCAAGGACGGCACGCTCATGACCGACTTTCTCCGTTCCGCCAAGTGCGAAGCCGTCTACGTCTGCAGGGACGGGATACAGGAATATTCC
The DNA here is from genome assembly GCA_017886575.1 of Clostridia bacterium. Classification (GTDB taxonomy): domain Bacteria; phylum Bacillota; class Clostridia; order Christensenellales; family Borkfalkiaceae; genus RGIG4074. The sequence continues at coordinate 70,824 of JAGHJP010000050.1, read as the reverse complement.
CCCCGCCTGACGTACATGGGTTTCCGCTACGCCGAAGTGACGGGGGCAGACGAGGAGAAAGTCAAAGTTTCCGCCTTCGCGCTCTGGTCGGACATCGAGGAGACGGGTGAATTTTCCTGTTCGGACGAGGACGTCAACCGTCTGCAGCAAAACATTGTATGGAGCGCGCGTTCCAATTTCATGGACATCCCCACCGACTGCCCGCAGCGGGACGAGCGCATGGGCTGGACGGGGGACATCGCGGTGTTCGCCCCCACGGCGTGCTACAATTTCGACATGAGCCGTTTTTTGGAAAAATGGCTTCTGGACGTGCAGAGCGAGCAGCTGCGCTCGGGCGGCATCCCCAACACCGTGCCGCGGCACGGTTACGGCTTCCCCGCCACCATGCCCGTGATGGCAATGGCGTTCTGGGGGGATGCGTGCATCCTCGTTCCCTGGGCGGAGTACCGGGCGCGGGGGGATAAGGAGCTGTTGAGAAAAATGTACCCGACCATGAAAAAGTACGTCAAGGCGTGCCGTTTCTGGGCGGGGCTCTGCAGCTTCGGCAAACACAGGTATCTCTGGAACACGCCGGGCGTTTTGAACTTCGGCGACTGGGTCGCGCCCGACCTGCCCAAAATGCAGCAGTGGCAGGCGCGCGGCAAATGGACGGCGACGGCAAGCCTGAAAAACACCAGCGGCCTGCTCTCCCGCATCGCGGACATTTTAGGCGAACAAGAGGACGCGGCGTATTACGCCGCTCTCTCCGAAAAGGTGGCGGACGCCTATCGTTCCATCCTCACGGACGGGAACGGCAAGCTGAAAGAGGAGTTTCAGACGGCGTACGTCCTGCCCCTGCAATTCGGCATTTTCCGCGGCGAAGAGCGCAAAAACGCGGCGGAAAACCTGCGCCGCCTGGTCGAAAAGAACGGTTATTGCGTGGGCACGGGGTTCCCCGGCACGCCCTACATCCTTTTCGCGCTGGCGGACAACGGACAGGCGGACGCGGCGTATAAGATGCTCCTCAAAAAAAAATGCCCTTCCTGGCTGTATGAGGTCAAAGCCGGCGCGACCACGGTGTGGGAGCGCTGGGACGGGCTGAACGAGGAGGGGGAATGCCCCATCGGCGACGACGGCACGGCGGGCGTCATGATCTCTTACAATCATTATGCCAGCGGCGCGGTCGGCGACTTCCTCTACCGCCGCGTTCTGGGCGTGGAGCCGATCGAGGCAGGCTATCGCAAATTCCGCGTATGTCCCGTCTTGGGCGGGGGCATGTCCGAGGCGAAGGGGAGCGTCAAGACCCCTTACGGAAAGATCGAAGTGCATTGGGAAAAGCAGGGCGGCGTCTTTTCTGTCTCGGTCCGCGTGCCCGTGGGCACGGCGTGCGAACTGACCCTTCCGGACGGCGGGACGGAAACGCTTCCCAGCGGCGTCTACGAGCGGCAGTGCGCCGCGGGCGAAGAGAGCCGCGCGGGCGCGTAAGCGCGTAAATACGGACGGATCGTCATAAGGAGTGGACATGAAATATCTTGCGATCGACATCGGCGCGTCGTCGGGGCGGCACATTCTCGGATACCTCGACGGCGGCAAACTGGTCACGGAGGAAATTTACCGTTTCCCCAATCTCCCCGAAATGCGGGACGGGCACCTCGTCTGGGACGCGGACTCCCTCTTCCGGGAGGTACTCAACGGCTTGAAAAAGGCGGGCGAAGAGGGCAAAAAGCCCGACTGCGTCGGCATAGACACCTGGGCAGTGGACTATGCGCTGCTGGACGGGGCGGGCGAACGGCTGGGCGAGGTCTACTGTTACCGCGACGGCCGCACCAAGGCGTCCGTTCCGTCCGTGCATGCCGTCCTGCCCTTTGCCGCACTCTATGAAAGGACGGGCATTCAGTTCCAGCCCTTCAACACCGTCTATCAGCTGCAGGCGGACAAGGAGAGCGGAAAGCTTCAAAAGGCGCGGCGCATGCTCATGCTGCCCGATTACCTGCACTATCTTCTGACGGGCACAGCCCTGCAGGAATACACCAACGCTACGTCCACGGGCATGGTCAATGCCGCCACCCATGTCTGGGATGAAGAGATCATTGCCGCCCTTTCCTTCCCCTGCGGGCTATTCGGCGGCCTGACGCAGCCGGGGGCAAAAGCCGGGCGCTTTACGGCGGCGGTGAAGGCGTTCGTCGGGTATGACGCGGAAGTCGTCCTGCCCGCCACGCACGACACGGCGAGCGCCGTGCTCGCGGCGCCGCTGGGCGAAAATTCTCTCTACATATCCTCGGGCACCTGGTCCCTTCTGGGGGTCGAGCAGCCCGCCGCGCACACAGACGGGCGCAGCCGCCGCTTCAACTACTCCAACGAGGGCAGCGTCGGCTTCGGTTTCCGCTTTCAGAAGAACATCATGGGCCTGTGGATGATCCAGCAGCTCCGCCACGAAACGGGGGACAAATACTCCTTCGCGGAGATAGAAAAGATGGCGCGGAAGAGCCCCAACGGGTACACCGTCAACGTCAACGACGACGCCTTTCTCGCGCCCGCAAGCATGACCGAGGCGGTGCGGGAGAAGATGGGCGCCGCCGCGTCCTTCGGGGAAACGGCCTACTGCGTCCTGCACAGCCTGGCGCTGTGTTACGCCGAGAGCATGCGCGAACTCGAAGAGCTGACGGGCAGGACGTATGCCGCCGTCAACGTCATCGGCGGGGGCAGCAAGAACGGGCTGTTGAACGAACTGACGGCGCGGGAAACGAAAAAGAGGGTCATCGCGGGGCCCGCCGAGGCGACCGCGATGGGTAATCTCATCATGCAGGCGATCGGCACGGGCGAAATTTCCGGCCTTGCCGAAGCGCGGAAAATCGTTAAAAATTCAACCGATATACAGGAGGTGCAATAAAATTATGGCGCAGGAAAGATTCGAAAGCGCAAAGTCCGTCTATGCGGCATACGGGGTGGACGCCGAAAAGGCGATCGCCGCCCTGGGGGAGATCCCCGTTTCGGTACACTGCTGGCAGGGGGACGACGTGCTGGGCTTCGACGGCTCGGACAGCCTCTCGGGCGGCATCCAGACCACGGGCAACTATCCCGGCAGGGCGAGAACGCCCGAAGAGCTCTTTGCCGACATCGAGGAGGCGATGAAACTCATGCCGGGCAAAAAGCGGCTCAACCTGCACGCGTCCTATGCCTTTCTGGGCAAGGATAAGGGCAAGGTCGACCGCGACGGCTATACCTATGAATATTTCAGGCCCTGGGTGGCGTTCGCCCGCAAGCTCGGGCTGGACGGCATCGACTTCAATCCCACCTTCTTCGGGCATCCGAAGATGAAGGACGGGCTGACCCTGTCCTCGCCCGACGAGCCGACCCGCCGCTTCTGGGTGGAGCACGGCAAACGCTGCATGGAGATCGCGGCGCAGCTCGGCAAGGACTTCGGCAAGTCCTGCCTCGTCAACATCTGGATCCCCGACGGGTATAAGGACGTGCCCGCCGACCGGCTCGGGCCCCGCCTGCGGTTCAAAAAATCGCTCGACGAGATCCTCGAAAATTACGATCGGGAATGGGTCGTTCCCGCCGTCGAAAGCAAGGTGTTCGGCATCGGCGTGGAGAGTTACACCGTCGGCAGCAGCGAATTCTGCCAGAATTACGCGGCGCAGAAGGGCATCTGCTGCCTGCTGGACAACGGGCACTATCATCCCACCGAAGTGGTGTCCGACAAGATCCCCGCGCTCCTGACGTTTTACGACAAAGTGGCGCTGCACGTCACGCGCGGCGTGCGCTGGGACAGCGACCACGTCGTCACCTTCGAGGACGAGCTCAAAGAGATGACCAAGGAGATCGTCCGCTGCAACGCGACGGGTAAAGTGATGATCGGGCTGGACTATTTCGACGCCTCCATCAACCGCGTGTTCGCGTGGGTGACGGGGCAGCGCTCGGTGCAGAAGGCGCTTTTGTACGCCCTCCTGCTGCCGCACGGCGCCATGAAGAAACTGCAGGACGAAGGGGACTTCGCGCAGCTCATGTTCCTGCAGGAGCGGGTCAAGACCCTGCCCCTCGAGGACGTCTGGGCGGAATATCTCCGCCGGCAGGGCATGGAGGACGACTATTATACCGCCGTCACGGCGTATGAAAGGGACGTCCTTGCAAAAAGAAAATAAGAATATGGAAAAAGGAAGTAGAAAAATATCATGAAAAACATTTTCAGCGCCCCCTTCGTCGTCGACATGGGCAAGACGACCGCCAACATGTACCGCCTCGGCTGGGACGAGCGCAACGGCGGCAACATCAGTTATCTTCTGGACGAAAGAGAAGTCGCCGAGTATCTCGACGTACATACCGTCCTCCGCGAGATCCCCACGGGGTTCAACGCCCTGCCGCTCGCGGGCAAATATTTCATCGTGACGGGCACGGGCAAGTACTTCAAGAACGTGGAAGGCGACCCCGAGACCAATCTCGGCGTGATCCGCATCAAGGAGGACGGCACGACCGCCCAGCTCCTCTGGGGGTTTAAGGATGGCGGCAAATTCACATCCGAATTTCCCGCGCACATGATGAGCCACATGGTGCGCCTCCGGGTCGACCCCGAAAACCGCGTGGTCATGCACACCCATCCCACCAATCTTCTCGCCATGAACTACATTCACGAGCTGGACGAGGCGAAGGTGACGCACACTCTCTGGGAGATGTGCACGGAGTGCATCGTCGTCTTTCCCGAGGGCGTCGGGGTGCTCCCCTGGATGCTCTGCGGCACGAATTCCATCGGCGAGGCGACGGCGGAAAAGATGAAGGACTTCCGCGTGGTCGTCTGGGCGCTCCACGGCGTGTACGGCGCGGGCAAGACGCTGGACGAAACGTTCGGCCTCATCGAAACGGTGGAAAAGGCGGCGCAGATCTACATGCTCACCGCGGGACATCCCCGCATCAACACCATCCGCGACGAGGACATGGTCAAGCTCGTGGAGCTCTTCGGCATCAAAAATTACCGCAGGGATTTCCTGCACCTGGACAAATGAGTCTTTCCCGCCTTTTCCCGTCTGCGTAAAGCGGGGGAAGGGGCGGAAAAACGCGGGCATGCCCCGCTTGCCTTTGCTTTTTCATCGAACAAAACGCGTCCTTCCCCGCACGGGGGAGGGTCGCGGCAATTCCATTCAAAAGGGGAAAACTCATGACCGAAACCAATCAAAAAGAAAAGAGATCCGTCTTCGATTCGCCTCTGCTTTCAAGCAAGGTAAAGTCGGCGAACGCAAAGCTCTTCCCCGAGGGCGCCCTGGGTTACCTCGTGGGGCCGACGCTGGCGCTTCTTGCCAACTCCGTTTTGTCGAACTACTACAACCGTTACATGACCGACGTCCTGAACATCAAGGAGTGGGCTGATGCGTTCTTCACCTGGCTGCCCGTCATCTCGGTGGTGTTCGTCGTGCTCGGCAACATTCTCGTGGGGAGGCTCATGGACCGCAGCCGCACGCGGGCGGGCAAGGCGCGGCCTCTCCTGCTCCTCTCCGTGCCGCTCAGCGTCATCGCCCTGCTCATTCTCTTCGTGCTCACGCCCTTCGCCAACGAAACGAGCGACGGGGGCACGCAGCTCACGGCGCTCGTGCTCATCGCGGTCGGCTATAACCTGTGGTTCGCCGTCGCCTACCCGTTCTACTACACGCCGCACGCGGCGCTCGTCAGCCTCTCCACGCGCAACAGCAAGGACCGTTCCCTGCTCGCCACCATCTCCAACGCAACGGCGCTGGCGGCGATGGGGCTTTCGTCCATGATCCTGCCCTTCTTCCTGGGCATGCTGTTCGTCTATCAGCTCGATCCCGCGCAACTTCCCGCGGATGCTCTGCCCGTTCTGGACGAGGCGACGGGGGAAATTTTGTACTATGTTAACGCGACGGGCAACGCCATTCTGGACGGACCGGCTTCGTACAATCACTGGAAGATCTTCGTCATTGCTCTCGTGATCATCACGTTCGTGGGTGCGCTCGTGGAATACTTCTTTACCCGCGAACGCGTGACGGAGGAATCCTTCACGGGCAAAGTTGCCGCCGAAGAAAGGAAAGCCGCGCCCATCGCCGCACAGGCAAAGGTCTGCCTCAAAGACAAGTTCTGGTGGATCATGATCGCCTTTTTCTTCCTCTATCAGCTCGGCGGCATGTTGAAGAACGTTTCCCAGCCCTACTTCTGCTCGGCAATGTTCTCGGACAACGGGGCGTATTCCGCCGCCATCGGCGGGGTCTATCAGGGCACGCTCTCCATCATCGGCGCCGTTCCCACGGCGGTGGGCATGCTCATCGCCTGGCCGCTCTCCAATAAGATCGGCAAGGGCAGGGCGATCCTGTTCGGTGCGATCCTCTCCGTCATCGGCGGCGCCATCGGGTTTATCGATCCCGAAAACTTCCCGCTCGTCGTCGTGTCCTTCGTCGTCAAGGCGCTCGGCTCCACGCCCGCCATGTATCTCTCGCTCGCCCTGCTCGCCGACGTTCTCGACCACCAGGAAGCTCTGCACGGGGTCCGCACGGACGGCCTGACCATGACGGTCTACGGCGCCATCATGGCGGGAATGACGGGCGTCGCGACGGGCATTCTGAACTTCGTCCTGAGCGGCGTCGACTATTCCGCAGATACCGTGTCTTCCGAGGCGCTCCGCGCGGCAATGCCCTGGGTATTCATCGGCGGCGAAACCATCTGTTATGCCGTCATCGTCGTCATCTTTCTCTTTATGGGCGTGGAAAAATTCTCTTCGCTCGACCATAGAGCCATCGTCCTCAACCAGAAGGCGGAGGCGGAAGCCGAGGGGCGCGAATATGTCGATCCCGCCGAAAAATTGAAGCAGGAAGAGGCGGAAGCCGAGGCCGCGTCCGAAGAGGCGAGGATCGCCGAGCTCAAAGCCCGCTGCGAAAAGAAGGGGCTGGACTTTGAAGCGGAAGAGGGGAAATACCGGCAGTCTCTCGCCGAAAAACAGGCGGCGGCGGAAGCCAAAAAAGCGGCTGCAGACGCCAGGAAAGCCGAACGCGAAAGGGCGGCAGAGGCAAAATTCGCTGCCATGAGTGACGCGGAAAAAGAGGCGCTTGCCCGGAAAGCGGCGCAGGCGGCGGAAAGGAAGGCCGAGCGCGACAGGGAAACGCTTGCCGAGTTCAACGCCCTGCGCGAAAAGTACGGCCGTCCCGCGCTCTCCCCCGAAGGGGAGGAGGGCGGCGCGGCATAGAGCCGTCCGCAAACGAAAGTTTGTCATCCGAAAAAAATAAAAAATGCGGCGCAACGCCGTTACAAGGAGGAGTTATTCATGAACAGATTCATTCTCAACGAAACAAGCTACCACGGCGCGGGCGCCATTGCCGCCATTGCCGACGAGGTCAAAGCGCGCGCTTTCAAAAAGGCGTTCGTCTGCTCCGACCCCGACCTGGTCAAGTTCCACGTCACCGATAAGGTGCTCAAAGTGCTGCAGGATGCCGGCATGGCGTACGAGCTGTATTCGGACATCAAGCCCAACCCGACCATCGAAAACGTGCAGACGGGCGTGGCGGCGTTCAAAAAGAGCGGTGCGGACCATATCATCGCCATCGGCGGCGGCTCGTCCATGGACACGGCGAAGGCGATCGGCATCATCATCGCCAACCCCGAGCACGAGGACGTGCGCAGCCTCGAAGGGGCGGTGCAGACCAAAAAGCCCGCCGTTCCCATCATCGCCGTTCCCACCACGGCGGGCACGGCGGCGGAAGTCACCATCAACTACGTCATCACGGACGTCGAAAAGAACCGCAAGTTCGTCTGCGTCGATCCCCACGACATCCCCGTCGTGGCGGTGGTCGACCCCGAAATGATGTCCACCATGCCCAAAGGACTGACGGCGGCGACGGGCATGGACGCCCTGACCCACGCCATCGAGGGCTACATCACCAAGGGCGCGTGGGAGCTTTCGGACATGTTCCACCTGAAGGCGATCGAGATCATCTCCCGTTCCCTGCGCGGCGCGGTCGACAACACCCCCGAAGGCAGAGAGGGCATGGCGCTTGGACAGTACATTGCGGGCATGGGCTTCTCCAATGTCGGCTTGGGCATCGTGCACTCCATGGCGCACCCTCTGGGCGCGCTCTATGACACCCCGCACGGCGTGGCGAACGCCATCATCCTGCCCACCGTCATGGCGTATAACGCGCCCGCGACGGGAGAAAAATACCGCGAGATCGCGCGCGCCATGGGCGTGCAGGGCGTGGACGGCATGTCGCAGGAGGAGTACCGCAAGGCGGCGATCGACGCGGTCAGGCAGCTCTCCAAGGATGTCGGCATCCCGCAGGATCTGAAGGGCATCGTCAGGGAAGAGGACCTCGACTTCCTCGCGCAGTCGGCAATGGACGACGCCTGCCGTCCCGGCAACCCCAAGGATCCCACGAAAGAGGACATCATCGCGTTGTATAGATCCCTGCTGTGACCGGCGCGCCGCATGTTGCGGCGGAAGGGAAAGACAAAAAGGCGGGACGCAAAATTTTTTGCGTCCCGCCTTTTACCGTTATACGCGGGCATGGGTGCGGTAAAAAATTCATTCGCGGAAGAGAACGGGACGAAGGTCACTTGCCGCCGTGTTCCTTTTTCCATGTCTTTATCTCTTCCAGTCGGGCCTTGAACCGTCCTTCCAGCCCCTCTTCGGTCGGGGTGTAATACTCCCGGTCCAGAAGGTTGTCGGGCAGGCACTGCATGTCGGTCAGCTTGTCCTTCGCGTCGTGGGCGTATTGGTAGCCCTTGCCGTAATCGAGCTCCTTCATGAGCCTGGTCGGCGCGTTGCGTATGACGAGGGGCACCGGCTCGGCAATGGTCGTCAGGGCGTCCTTCCGCGCACGCATGTAGGCGACGTCGAGGGCGTTGGACTTGGGCGCGAGGGAGAGGTATACCACCGCTTCGGTCAGGTGCACCGTGCATTCGGGCATGCCGATGAAGTTGCACGCCTGATAGGCGGCGACGGCGATCTCCAGGGCGCGCGGGTCGGCAAGTCCCACGTCCTCGCTCGCAAACCGTGTCACGCGGCGGGCAACGTACAGGGGATCCTCGCCCGCTTCCAGCATGCGCGCCAGCCAGTAGACCGCCGCGTCGGGGTCGGAGTTGCGCATGGACTTGTGCAGCGCGGAAATGAGGTTGTAGTGCTCCTCGCCCTTCTTGTCGTAGAGCAGGGACTTGCGCGAAGTGCACTGCTCGATGTCCTCGTCGGTGACCACCGTCTTATCCCCCTCCGTCCGCCCGTTCAGCACCGCCATTTCCAGGGTGGAGAGGGCGACGCGCGCGTCGCCGTTCGCAAAGGAGGCGATGGCGCGCAGCAGGTCGTCGGAGATGTCTATTTTCTGTTTGCCGAAGCCCCGCTCGTCGGTCAGGGCACGGGTCAGAAGTTCGTGTAGGTCGTCCGCGCTCAATGCCTGCAGGACGAATACCTTGCAGCGGGAGAGGAGAGCGCCGTTGACCTCGAAGGAGGGGTTTTCGGTCGTCGCGCCGATGAGGATGATGCTCCCCTTTTCCACGAATGGCAGAAAGGCGTCCTGCTGCGCCTTGTTGAAGCGGTGTATCTCGTCCACGAACAGAATGGTGCGCTCGCCGAACAGGCGGTTCTTCTCCGCCTGCTCCATGACCTGCTTGATCTCCTTGATGCCGCTCGTCACGGCGGAGAAATCGATGAATTTCGCCTTGGTGCGGTTCGCGATGATGCGGGCGAGCGTGGTCTTGCCCACGCCGGGCGGGCCCCAGAAGATCATCGAGCCAACGTTGTCGTTCTCGATCAGCCGCCGCAGCACCTTTCCCTCGCCCAGCAGATGTTTTTGCCCGCAGTATTCTTCCAGCGTGCGCGGCCGCAGCCGCGCCGCCAGCGGCAGCGCGTTTTCTTTTTCAAAGATCGTTCTCTGTTCGTACATGTTTGGCCTCTTTCGCCGCTGCGGGCTTGTTCGTCCCGCCATCCCTGCGGCGGTTACAGTGTAACACACTTTCCCGTCCCTGTCAACGCCCTGCCCCGGGAAAATTTCCCCCCTGCCCCGAAAAAGGCTTTCGGGAGGAGGGGACGCCCTCGCGTCTGCAAAAGGCGACCGCCGCGCGTATTTTTTGTTTTCGCCGCGGATAAGCGCGTCGCGCCGCTTTACATCGGCGGAAAAAAACGGTATAATATAGAGGATATTTTTTTTCGCGGCCGGCGGCCGTTCGGAATGATCTTACACGGAGGCGATATGTTAAAGGCAATTTTGTTCGATATGGACGGCACGCTCCTGCCCATGGATGCGGAGGCGTTCACCAAGGCGTACATGGGCAGCCTGGCAAAGAAGTTTGCGCCGCACGGCTATGCGCCCGAAGAGATGATCGACGCCGTCTGGCGGGGCGTGGCGGCGATGGTCAAAAACGACGGCACCAGCATCAACGAAGAGGTGTTCTGGGCGACGGCTTCGGCACGGCTCGGCGCGCGGGTGAACGCCGACAGAGAGAAGTTTGACGACTTTTATCGCAACGATTTCGACGCGCTCAAAGCGGCGTGCGGGTTCGACCCCGCCGCGGGGGCGGCGGTGAAGGCGCTGAAAGCGCGGGGGTATACGCTCGTGCTCGCCACCAATCCCGTGTTCCCCATGACCGCGCAGCAAAAGCGGCTTTCCTGGTCGGGCGCGGACGAGGGGGACTTCGCCCTCATCACGTCTTATGAAAATTCGCACTACTGCAAACCTAACCCGCAGTACTATGCCGAGATCCTCGGTAAAATCGGGCATGCCCCCGACGAATGCCTCATGGTCGGCAACGATGCGCGGGAGGATCTGGCGGCGGAACAGGCGGGAATCCGGACCTTTTTGACGACGCGCTGCCTCATCAACCGGGAAAAGAAGGACATATCGCAGTGCCCTCAAGGGGACTTTGCCGCCCTGCTTGAATATGTAAATACCCTTTGACGCGGTCATGGGACGGCCGTTTTGACGGCGCACCGACAGGCAATCACAACTGAATACACAACTTAACAGAAAGTCCGATTGAAACCATACGGACGACTGTTGAATGAGTACGGTAACGACCGCGGGAGAACGCGGTATATAAATACATATTTCATTGCGATCCGCATAGGTTGCGCCGAATATTAAAAAGCTTAAACAACGGCAGGGTGGCGTGTGCTTCACATGAAGCGCCCGCCGCTTTTTTATTTACAATCCCTTGCTAAAAGAGAAAATCCGTGAGGAGCGAAGCGACGGAATAGCGTATCGTTCGCCGAAGGTGCAATCGCATCAGCATTCGCTTGTATAAAGAAATAATCCGAACCAATCACCTGTAACGATGATATAATTCGGATTATATTTCTTTGGCGCGCCGTAAGAGATTCGAACTCCTGGCCTTTGGTTCCGTAGACCAACGCTCTATCCAGCTGAGCTAACGGCGCATATTCTCTTGAAAAGTACAGATACTATTATATTGTTTTCCGCCGCGTTTGTCAATCGTTTTTGCCTCGGAAATAAAATATTAACATTTTTTTCGGAATTGTTCATAACTTTTCCGATCTTGCGCATACTATTCGTAAAAATTTTGTCGAAAAAGGAAGAAAACGTTTGTTTTTGTGGATATATGTGGATAAAATGTTGATAACTTTCCCGAACTTTGCATATATGCACGGATTTGTCCACACTATGCAGCGGGCAAATGTTGACAAGTGTAGACAAGTCTTTCCGTTCTAAAATATGTTTTTCGCGGGGGAAATATGCCCGCGGACGGGAAGGGGGCATTTTTCGGAAAAAGTGCGCGCAAAGACTTGTCTTTTTGCGGCGGATGTGCTATAATGGGACAACTCAAAACAAGACATAACAAAAAGGAGTATATCGATATGAGCGAACAGATGATCACGAAAGATACGGTCGTAGCAAAAATACCCGAAATCAATCCCGCGGCGGTGGACGTTCTCTGGAACCTCGGGATGGGCTGCATCCATTGCATCATGGCGGACAACGAGACGGTCGAAGAGGCCGCCGCCGTGCACGGTTTCAAACTCGACGAACTGCTGAAGGCGCTGAACGAAGCCAAGTAAGCGGTCCGAAAAAGGAAAAGAGGCGAACGGTTTTCCGTCCGTTTCTTTTTTGTCCCGTAAAGTGACTTTTCGCCGCCCATGCCCGCGTTGAAGGGAAGATCCGAAGGTGCGTCCGCGTCCTTTGCCGCCGTCCCTTTGTTTTTGACCGTAAAACGAAAAAGGAGCGGGACATGTCCGGGAATAACGGCTTTTCCCTGTCGCCTTTGAGAGGGCGGACGGACATGGCGGATCGAAAGCGACGCCCGTCGCAATGCGGTTGCCGCGCGGCCATATAAGGCCGTACCTATATTATATAATAAGGAAAGGAATGCCGAACGGGAAAAGAAGGGACGAAAGCGCGTGGAAGAAAAAGCAAACACGGAGCGCAAAAAACAGCGACGGGGATAAAGAAAGAGGCGCCCGCGTCCGGAAAAGCGCAAAGCGGGCTTATAAAATTTTCCGAAAAGGGGAATAAGAGGCGGGAAAGGGAAAAAAATAAAAATTTTCAAAAAAACCGAGTAAAATCGATTGACATTCCATTGACTTTTCAATATAATGAATAAGCTGTCTGATTATGCGTATAGGGTTGACGCGTGAAGTTACTGTAAATCCGAGGTTCTCAAAACCCGCCTCGGCAGATAATTTACGCCGACAAAAGTGGAAGCGAGACTTCTGCGACTAACCGAGTTTTGGCAGAAAACGCCGGGACAACGAGCGTTTTTATTTACGTCAGGGCGCGATACGCACGGATATGTTGACAGGAAAACATAGTTAGTATAAAAAGAAAAGGAGTATGACAAACATGGCAGGACAGAAAATCAGGATCAAGTTGGCGGCATACGAGCACGAGCTGGTGGACCAGGCGGCAAAGCGCATTGTGGAGACCATGCAGAAGAGCGGCGCGAAAATTTCCGGGCCCATTCCGCTGCCCACCGAAAAGGAGATCGTGACCATTCTCCGCAGCCCGCACAAGGACAAGGATTCCCGCGAGCAGTTCGAGCTGAGAACGTATAAGAGGATCATCGACATCTATTCCCCCAACGCAAAGCTGCTCGACTCCATCCACCTCCCCGCAGGTGTGGACGTTAAGATCAAACTTTGACCGATACGGATACTTGCAAGGGCAGGTATCGTAGAGAAATAAAAAATTTTTTCGGAGGTGAACTTTATTTATGGCAAATAAAGCAATCATTGGCCGTAAGGTGGGCATGACCCAGATGTTTACGGCGGACGGGAAGATGCTTCCCATCACGGTAGTCGAGGCGGGTCCCTGCCCGGTCGTACAGGTAAAGACGGTGGAAAAGGACGGCTACGCCGCGCTCAAACTCGGTTTCATCGAAACCAAAGAACAGGCGCTCAACAAGCCCGAACTCGGGCAGTTCAAGAAGGCGGGCGTCAAGCCGCACAAGGTTTTGAAGGAAGTAAAAGTGGACGACGCGGAGAGTTTCTCCGTGGGCGACGTGCTCAAAGCGGACGTGTTCGCGGCGGGCGATAAAGTGGACATATCCGGCGTCAGCAAGGGCCACGGTTTCTCGGGCGTCATCAAGCGCTGGAACCAGCACAGGCTCAAAGAGACCCACGGCGTGGGCCCCGTACACAGAGAGCCCGGTTCCATGGGCGCGAACTCCAGTCCCAGCCGCGTGTTCAAGCACAAGAACCTGCCCGGACAGTACGGCGTGGAGAACGTGACCGTCCAGAACCTCGAGGTCGTCAAGGTGGACGCGGCGCGCAACGCTCTCTTCATCAAGGGCGCCGTTCCCGGACCCAAGGGCAGCGTGGTGACGGTCGCGACCAGCGTAAAGAGCAAATAAGGAGAGTGAAGAACGATGCCGAATATTAAAGTATACGATATGAAGGGCGCCGAGGTCGGCGAGATGACGCTTGCCGACAGCGTGTTCGCAGTGGAATACAACGAATCCTTGATCCATCAGGCGGTCGTCACCTATCTTGCCAACCAGAGGCAGGGCACGAAGGGCACGCTGACCAGGAGCGAGGTCGCCGGCGGCGGTATCAAGCCCTGGCGCCAGAAGGGTACCGGACGCGCCCGTCAGGGCTCCATCCGTTCCCCGCAGTGGCGGCACGGCGGCGTGGTCTTTGCTCCCAAGAGCAGGGACTATTCCAAGAAGATGAACGTGTCTGCGCGCAGGGGCGCATTGCTCTCCGCCATCTCCAAGAAGGTCGCGGACGGCGAAATGGTGGTCGTGGACGAACTGAAAGTGTCCGCGCCCAAGACCAAAGAGATGGTCGCCTTCCAGAAGGCGCTCAAGTTAGACAAGAAGACGCTGGTGGTCATGGACAGCCGCAACGACGACGTCGTTCTGGCGGCGCGCAACATCGGCGAGATCACGACCGTCCCCGTCGAACAGCTCAACACTTACGACGTCGTGGCAAACGCGGTCGTCGTCATCGAAAAGGGCGCGGTAGAGAAAATCCAGGAGGTTTACGCATAATGTTGGCGGAAGATATCATTTTGAAGCCCGTTCTGACCGAGAAGGCATACTCCGGCATGACGGACAAGAACGGGACCCCCACCAAAAAATACGTCTTCATCGTGGCGAAAGACGCGAACAAGACGCAGATCAAAGAGGCGGTGGAAAAGCTCTTCGGCGTCAAAGTGGAAAGCGTGAACACCGTTTCCCGCAAGGGCAAGCTCAAGAGAATGGGCAGGAACGAAGGGTACACCCCCGCGACCAAGAAGGCTTTCGTGCAGTTGAAAGCGGACAGCAAGGCGATTGAATTCTTCGCGTCGCTGTCCTAATGTAAGGAATGGAGGAAAGAACAACATGGCTGTTAAAAGATATAAACCGACTTCTCCGGCCCGCCGTTTCATGACCGTTTCGACGCATGAAGAACTCACCGGCGACAAGCCCGAAAGATCGCTCCTTTGCGACCAGCGCCACACGGGTGGCCGCAACAATACCGGCAGGATCACGGTAAGGCACCGCGGCGGCGGCAACAAGACCAAATATCGCATCATCGATTTCAAGAGGACCAAGGACGGCATCCCCGCAAAGGTCACGTCCATCCAATACGATCCCAACCGTACGGCAAACATCGCCCTCATCGTCTATGCGGACGGCGCGAAGAGCTACATCCTCGCACCCGTCGGGCTGAACGTGGGCGACACGGTGGTCAGCGGCGCCGAAGCCGACATCAAAGTGGGCAACGTGCTCCCGCTCTCCTCCATCCCCGTCGGTACCATGGTCTGCTGCATCGAGCTGCAGCCCGGCAGGGGCGCGCAGATCGCGCGCAGCGCGGGCATTTCCGCCCAGATCATGGCGGCGGAAGGCAAGTATGCGACGCTCAGGATGCCCAGCGGCGAAATGCGCCTGGTGCCCTTGAAGTGCCGCGCCATGATCGGCCAGGTGGGCAACGTGGAGCACGAGATCATCTCCCTCGGCAAGGCGGGCAAGGCGCGTTACCTCGGGCAGCGTCCCGAAGTGCGCGGCGCGGTCATGAACCCCTGCGATCACCCGCACGGCGGCGGCGAGGGCAAAGCGCCCGTGGGCCATCCCGGTCCCCGCACGCCCTGGGGCAAACCCGCTCTCGGTTACAAGACCAGAAAGCATAAGAACCGCACGAGCAAATTCATTTTGAAGAGAATCAACTAACCGGAGGGAGAAAATCAAATGTCGAGAAGCATCAAGAAAGGCCCTTACGTCGAAGCCAAGCTCCTGGCGCGTATCCAGGCGATGAACGAGGCCAATGAAAAGAAAGTAATCAAGACGTGGTCCAGAGCGTCCACCATCTTCCCCGACATGGTCGGTCATACCATCGCGGTATACGACGGCAGGAAGCACGTCCCCGTGTACGTCACCGAGGACATGGTAGGCTGCAAACTGGGCGAGTTCGCTCCCACGAGAACGTTCGGCGGTCATACGGCAAAGACGACCACGCCGGGTAAGAAGTAAGGAGGCCGTGAAGTATGGCAGGCAATATGAACAAGAAGCTCGAAAAGATCGAAAAGAATAAGGATAAACGTCCCTACGCGGTCGCCAAGTACATCCGCATCTCTCCCTATAAGGTGCGCACGGTGCTGGCGCTCATCCGCGGCAAGAGCGTGCAGGAAGCGGCGGCCATTCTGACCTATTGCACCAAGTCCGGCGCGGAACCCGTGAAGAAGGTCCTTCTGAGCGCGGCGGCGAACGCCGAGCACAACCAGGGCATGGACAGGAACGACCTGTACGTCGCCGAGTGCTTTGCGGACGGCGCGCAGACCTTGAAGAGGATGCAGCCCGTCTCCAAGGGCAGAGGGCACGCCATTCTCAAGAGAACGAGCCACATCACGGTCATTCTGGACGTAAAGAACTTCGAAGGAGATAAGTAAGATGGGACAGAAAGTTAATCCTCATGGTCTGAGAGTCGGTATCATCAAAGATTGGGATACGCAGTGGTACGCCGATAAGAAGGATTTCTCCAAATTCCTCAAAGAGGACAACGTCATCCGCACTTTCCTGAAAAAGAAATATTACGCCGCGGCGATCAGCAGGATCGCCATCGAGAGAGCGGCGGCGAGGATCGTGGTCACCATTTACACGGGCAGGCCCGGGCTCCTCATCGGCCAGAAGGGCAGCGAGATCGAGGTCATCAAGAAGGACCTCGCCAAACTGACGGGCGGCAAGAACGTCGTCATCAACGTGACGGAGATCCGCAAGATCGATCAGGACGCGCAGCTCGTCGCCGAGAGCGTGGCGCAGCAACTCGAAAAGCGCATGTCTTTCCGCCGCGCCATGAAGCAGGCGATCGGCAGGAGCGTCAGGAGCGGCGCCAAGGGCGTCAAGATGATGGTTTCCGGCCGTCTGGACGGCGCGGAGATCGCTAGAAGCGAACAGTATCACGAAGGTTCCATCCCTCTGCAGACCCTCCGCGCGGACATCGATTACGGCTTCGCGGAAGCGCACACCACGTTCGGCATGATCGGCGTCAAGTGCTGGATCTACAAGGGCGAAGTGCTCGGCAAACCCCGTAAGGGCGTACAAGGAGGCGAACAGTAATGTTGATCCCGAAGAGAGTCAAGAGAAGAAAGCAGCACAGCAGCGGTCACATCCGCGGGCGCGCGCATAAGGGCAATACCATCGCTTACGGCGAATACGCGCTGGTGAGCGAGAGCAACGGCCGCATCAAATCCAACCAGATCGAGGCGGCGCGTGTCGCCATGACGCGTTTCATCAAGCGCGGCGGCAAGGTATGGACGGACATCTTCCCCCATACGCCCATCACGAAGCATCCCGCCGAAGCCCGTATGGGTTCGGGCAAGGGCAACGTGGAATACTGGGTGGCGGTCGTCAAGGCGGGGCGCGTGCTGTTTGAAATGGCGGGCGTGCCCGAGGACATAGCCAGAGAGGCCATGCGCCTTGCGGGCCACAAACTTCCCGTAAAGACGAAGTTCGTCAAGAAGGAAGCGGAAAAAGTTACAGAAGGCGGTGAACTTTAATGAAAGCGAAAGAAATTCACGATCTGTCCGCGGAAGAGCTGCAGAAGAAACTGGCGGAACTCAAGAGCGAACTTTTCAATCTGCGCTTCCGTCTGGCAGCCGGGCAATTGGAGAACCCCGTAGCCATCAGGACCTGCAAGCGCGACATCGCGCGGGTCAACACCGAACTGCGCGCGAGAGAATTGAAGGCGTGACCGGAGGGCATAGAACATGGAAAGAAATTTAAGGAAAGAAAGAGTCGGCGTCATCGTGTCCGACAAGATGGATAAGACGGTGGTCGTTGCGGTCACGGACAAGAGAAAGGACCCTCTGTATAAAAAGACCATCACCCGCACGAAGAAATTCAAGGCGCACGATGAGAACAACGAGTGCGGCGTGGGCGACACCGTCCGCATCGCCGAGACGCGTAAGCTCAGCAAAGACAAGAACTGGCGCGTCGTCGAGATCGTCGAGAAAGCGAAGTAACAAGAAGGAGAACGAGGACTTATGATACAACCACAGTCAAGACTGAAAGCGGCGGACAACTCCGGCGCAAAAGAGCTTATGTGCATCAGGGTTATGGGCGGCTCTTTCCGCAGAAGCGGCAACATCGGCGACATCATCGTGGCGTCCGTCAAGACGGCAACGCCGGGCGGCGCGGTCAAGAAGGGCGAGGTCGTCAAGGCGGTCATCGTCCGCACGACCAAGGGCATCAGAAGAGAGGACGGCACCTATATCCGTTTCGACGACAATGCCGCCGTCATCATCGACAGCCAGAAACAGCCCAAGGGCACCCGCATTTTCGGGCCGGTGGCGAGAGAGATCAGGGACGACAAGAGTTTCCTGAAGATCATCTCCCTGGCGCCCGAAGTGCTGTAAGGAGGTAACGGAATGAACGTAAAAGTAAACGATACGGTCGTCGTCCTCAAGGGCGGCATCGATACGACGGAAAAGACCATCAAGGGGAGAACGGGCACCGTTCTTTCCGTGGACAGAAAGAACAACACCGTTACCGTCAAGGGTGTGAAGATGGTCAAAAAGCACGAGAAGGCCAGAAAGGCGCAGCAGGTCTCGCAGATCGTAGAGGTGGAGGCGCCTATCTCCGCGTCCAACGTCATGGTCATCTGCCCCGCCTGCAACAAGCCCACGCGCGTATACCACGCCGTCGTGGACGGCAAGAAGGTGCGGGTGCACGGCGGCAAGAACGGCTGCGGCGCGTCGCTGGATAAGGCATACACCAAGGCTGCCAAGAAGTTTGCGGAGAAGGAAGCTCCCGCGGAGGCGCCCAAGAAGCGTACCCGCAAGAGAACGGCAAAGGCTGCCGCGGCGGATGAGGGCAAGAAGGAGTAACGAGGTAGAGGAATATGGCAGAAAAGACGATGAACAGGGTGAGAGAACGCTATCAGAAAGAAGTCGTTCCCGCTCTTATGAAAAAATTCGGCTATACGAGCGTTATGCAGTGCCCCAAGATGGTCAAGATCGTCATCAACACGGGCCTCGGCGACATCAAGGACAACGCAAAGTCCGTGCAGACCACCGCGAACGAGATCAAGATGATCACGGGCCAGCAGCCCGTCCTGGTCAAGGCACGCAAATCGGTCGCCAACTTCAAACTCCGCGAAGGCATGAACGTAGGCATCAAGGTCACCCTGCGCGAGGACAGGATGTATGAATTTTACGATAAATTCATCTCCATCGCTCTGCCCCGCGTGCGCGACTTCAGAGGCGTTTCCGACAAGTCTTTCGACGGCAGGGGCAACTTTGCCATGGGTCTGAAAGAACAGCTCATCTTCCCCGAGATCACCTACGATCAGGTGGAGAAGATCAGAGGTATGGACGTCTGCATCGTGACCACGGCAAAGACGGACGAAGAAGCGCGGGAGCTGTTGCGGCTCCTCGGGATGCCTTTCAAGAAGTAAGGAGATAAGAACATGGCAAAAAAGTCAATGATCAATAAACAGCAAAAGACCCCCAAGTATTCCACGAGGGCATACACGAGATGCTCCATCTGTGGAAGACCCCACGCGGTGCTCCGGAAGTACGGCGTCTGCCGTATCTGCTTCAGGAACCTCGCCTACAAGGGCGAGATCCCCGGCGTGAAGAAGGCGAGCTGGTAAGGAGGTAAGAACATGACAGATCCCATCGCAGATATGCTGACGAGAATCCGCAACGCGATTGTCGCCAAGAAGGAAACGGTCGAAATTCCCGCCTCCAACATGAAGAAAGCCATTGCCGACATTCTCCTTTCCGAAGGGTACGTCAAGGACGTCAAACTCGTCGAGGACGGCTACAACGGCAAGATCGTCATCACGTTGAAATACGAGAACAAGCAGTCGGTCATCGGCGGCTTGCAGAGGGCGTCCAAACCGGGGCTCAGAAAGTACGCGGGCGTGGAGAACATGCCCAGGGTGCTCGGCGGTTTCGGCACGGCCATCCTCTCCACCAACAAGGGCATCATGACGGATAAGCAGGCAAAGGCCGCCAACGTCGGCGGCGAAGTTCTCTGCTACGTCTGGTAAGTAAGGAGGGCAATCACTTATGTCTAGAATAGGTAAAATGCCTGTCACGCTTCCCGCAGGCGTCAGCGTAGAACTCAAAGACGGCGTTCTGACCGTCAAAGGAGCAAAGGGCGCCCTGACCCAGAAGGTCGCCGGCGCCATCGACATCCGCACCGAGGGCGCGGCCGCCACGGTCGTCGCGCTCGACGAGCTGCCCGACACCCAGGCAAAGCACGGTCTGTACCGCGCGCTCCTCGCCAACATGGTGAAGGGCGTCACGGAGGGCTATTCCAAGAGCCTCGAGATCCGCGGCGTCGGCTGGAAGGTCGAAAAGAACGGCAAGGGGCTGACGCTCAGCGTCGGTTTCTCCCACAAAGTCCCCGTGGCGGAAGTCGAGGGCATCACGTTCGACTGCCCGTCCGCGACGGAGATCACCGTTTCGGGCATCGACAAGACGCTGGTGGGACAGGTCGCGGCGAACATCCGCGCCGTCCGCGAGCCCGAGCCCTATCACGGCTACGGCATCCGCTACAAGGGCGAGAACGTGGAGCACAAGGAAGGCAAGACTTCCGGCGGCAAGGGCAAGAAATAAGGAGCGTTGAGATATGATTTCCAAAATTGATAAAAATGCAGTCAGACAGAAAAGACATCAGCGCGTCAGAAAGAACCTGTCGGGGACGGCGGAAACGCCCCGCATGAACGTATACAGGAGCCTCAATCACATCTACGTGCAGATCATCGACGACACGAAGGGCGTGACCCTCGCCTCCGCCTCCACCATGGAGAAAGCGGTGAAGGAAAAGATCGCCGACATGACCAAGACCGAGGCGGCGAAGGTGGTCGGCATGACCGCCGGCGAGCGCGCCAAGGAAAAGGGCATCGAAACGGTCGTGTTCGACAGAGGCGGATACCTGTACACGGGCCGCGTGAAGGCGGTCGCGGACGGCGCGAGAGAAGCCGGACTGAATTTCTAAGGAGCGAAAACTATGGCAGACGAAAAAAGAGAAAACAGAAGGCCCAGAAGACAGGAAGTCGACGACGGCCTGATCAAGAAAACCATCGAAGTCAACCGCGTCACGAAGGTCGTCAAGGGCGGCAAGAACATGCGTTTTGCCGCGCTGGTCATCGTCGGCGACGGCAACGGCAAGATCGGTCTCGGTTCGGGCAAAGCCAAGGAAGTTCCCGAAGCGCTTGAAAAAGCCACCCTGCGCGCCAAGAAGAACATGGTCTCCATCGCCATGGTCGATTCCACCATTCCCCACGAAGTGCTGGGCAAGTTCGGCAGAGGCTCCGTGCTCATGATGCCTGCCGCCGACGGTACCGGCGTCATCGCGGGCGGTCCCGTCCGCGCGGTCATGGAGGCGGTCGGCATCAAGAACATCCGCACCAAATCCCACGGCACCCAGAACAAGGGCAACTGCGTGAAGGCGACGCTGGCGGGGCTCATGTCCCTGAAAACGGCGGAAGAGGTCGCGGCGCTGCGAGGCAAGAGCGTAGAGGACATCAAAGGCTGACGGAGGGGCATACCATGGCTAAGATCAAAGTAACTTTAATGAAGAGCACCATCGGTAAGACGCAGGACGTGAAAGACACCGTCGCCGCGCTCGGCCTCACCAAGATCCGCACCAGCAACGTGTTGGAAGACACGCCCGCCGTTCGCGGCATGGTCAAGAAAGTCGGCTACCTTTTGCAGGTAGAGGACGCAGAGTAAGACAAGGAGGCTTTGAAAAATCATGAGAATCGACACTCTTTCTCCCGCTGAGGGATCGAGAACGGCTTCCAAGCGCCTGGGCCGCGGCATCGGTTCGGGCCTGGGCAAGACCTCGGGCAAGGGCCATAAGGGTCAGTGGGCGCGTTCGGGCGGCGGGGTCCGTCCGGGCTTCGAAGGCGGTCAGATGCCTTTGGCGCGCCGCGTTCCCATCCGGGGCTTCAACAATAAGAATTTCACCAAGAGATATGTCATCGTCAACCTTTCCGACCTCGCCGAAGTTCCCGCGGGCACGACGGTCGATCTGGAATACGTTCTGGCGAACAAACTGGCAAAGGACGTCAAGAACAACGTCGGTCTGAAGGTGCTGGGCGGCGGGGCGATCGAGATCGCTCTGACCGTGAAAGCCGCCAAGTTCTCCGCTTCCGCGAAGGAAGCCATCGAAAAGGCAGGCGGCGCCGCGGAAGTTCTTTCATAAATCATCGAGAGAATACGGAAAAATACGGAAATGATACGGAGAATTGCCATGGCGGCGATTTTCCGCATTGCCGTTCCATCATCACTTTGCGTTTCCGTCACAAGGGGGAACGTAAAAATCTCAGTTTCGGAGAGACAACATGTTTGAGACGTTAATCAATGCTTTTAAGGTCAAGGAGATCCGCCGGAAGATCTGGATGACCCTCCTGCTGCTCCTGGTTTTCAGGATTGGCTGCTATATTCCCGTGCCCGGTCTGAACAGTTCCGTGTTCGGGGATGCCATTGAAAACAACCAGTTCCTGGATCTGATGAGTTCCATCACGGGCGGCTCGCTTGCCAACGGCACGCTGTTCGCCCTGGGCATCGGGCCGTACATCAACGCATCCATCATCGTGCAGCTCCTTTGTTTCGGTATTCCCGCCCTCGAACGCCTTTCCAAGGAAGGCGAGGACGGCAGAAGGAAAATTTCCCAAATCACCCGCTATGTCGCCATCGCGCTGTCCATCATCCAGGCGGTCGGCATCATCGTCAACTTTGCCGTCAATCAGGACGGCGCCATCGATACGCCCATCTTCGGTTCCACCGTATGGGGCGTCACGGCGGCGAACTGGATCGCGGGCGTGTACATGACCATTGTCTACACCGCAGGCGCCTGCCTCGTCATGTGGCTGGGCGACCGCATCACCGAATACGGCGTCGGCAACGGCATGTCCCTCATCATTTTCATCGGCATCATCTCCACGGCGGGCTTGTCCATTCTGGATAAGTTTGCCGAAGTGTTCGGTATCGGGACCTCCGCCAACATCGGCGCCATCTGGGAGATCATCGGCTTCGTCGCCATCACCATCGTTCTGTTCACGGCGATCGTGACGGTCGATCTCGCCGAGCGCAAGATCCCCGTGCAGTACGCCAAACAGGTCAAAGGCAGAAAGATGTACGGCGGCCAGCGTTCGGAGATCCCCATGCGCATCGCGGCGAGCGGCGTCATGCCCCTCATCTTCGCGTTCGCGCTCATCTCCGTGCCCGGGCTCATCATCAGTATCTTCTTCCCCGGTTCCGAGGCGGACGAGGGCTGGACGTGGTTCACGACCAATTGGCCCTATCCCATCGTGCTCTGCATACTCATCTTCTTCTTTGCGTTCTTCTATTCGCAGATGCAGTTCCGTCCCGACGACGTGGCGAAGAGCATCCAGCAGAACGGCGGCTTCATCCAGGGCATTCGTCCCGGCCGTCCGACGGCGGATTATCTCAAAAAGATCTCGGGCAGGATCACCCTGTTCGGCGCCATCTACCTCTCGCTCATCGCGTTCATCCCTTCCATCGTGTTCAGTTTCGTCAGTCTGGATCTCGTCAACGTCTTCTCGACCACGGGTATCCTCATCGTCGTTTCGGTCGCCATGGAGTTCGATAAACAGCTCCAATCGCAGCTCATGATGAAGAACTACAAGGGATTCCTCAAATAATTTTTACGTCGGACAATAAACACAGTCGATCGGGCTCTCCCGTTTCCGCTCCTTCGCTTTATTCCCGTTTTTTCGGGCATGGGCGGGGCGGAATGGGGCTTGCCTCCTTGACAAAAGGGAGGCGGACAATACAAAAAGGAGCAGCGGTATGAACATTATTTTACTCGGCGCCCCCGGCGCCGGCAAGGGCACGCAGGCCACCAAGATCTCCGACAAATACGGCATGCCCCACATCTCTACGGGCGACATCTTCCGCGAGAACATCAAGAACCAAACGGAGATCGGTATGCTCGCGAAGTCGTACATCGACAAGGGGCAGCTCGTCCCCGACGACGTCACCTGCAGAATCGTGGAGGAACGGCTCTCCCGTGCGGACTGCCGCGAAAAGGGGTATCTCCTGGACGGCTTTCCCCGCACCATCGCGCAGGCGGAAGCGCTCGACAAGATCACGAAGATCGACGCGGTCGTCAACATCAACATCGATTTCTCTCTCCTCATGAACCGCCTCTGCGGCAGGAGGGTGTGCAGGGACTGCGGCGAAAGCTACCACGTTTCCACGCTCAACGGCGCAACGACGTGCGCCCGCTGCGGCGGCGAGCTCTATCAGCGCAAGGACGACAATCCCGAAACGGTGCAGAGCCGTCTGGACGTCTACACCGAGCAGACCGCCCCGCTCATCGACTATTACACGAAGAAGGGGCTCATCCTCAACTTCACCGGCACCGACGATCCCCCCGCCGTACTCTTCGGTGAGATCGCGGCGGAACTCGATAAACTCGCAAAGTGACGTCTGTCTATGGTGTACGTTAAGACTCCGGAAGAGATCGAAAAGATCCGGGCGGCATGCGCGGTCGTGCGCGATACGTTTGCCTATCTCGGCAGGCACATCGCCGCGGGCATGACCACCAAAGAGGTGGATACGCTCGTCCACGATTACATCGTTCAAAGCGGCGCCACGCCCTCCTCGCTGGGCTACTGCGGTTTCCCGGGTTCGGCATGCGTGTCCGTCAACGAAGTGGTGGTGCACGGCATTCCCGGCGACAGGGTCCTCAAAGACGGCGACATCGTCAGCGTGGACGTCACCGCGGAGAAGGACGGCTATAACGGCGACGCCTGCCGCACCTACTGCATCGGCAACGTTTCGCCCGCGCGGCGGAAATTGGTCAGGGTGACGGAAGAGTGCTTTTTCAAGGGCATCGAGGGGCTGAAAGCGGGCACGCCGCTCTTCGACATCGGCTACCGGGTCCAGAGCCATGCCGAGGCGAACGGCTTCGGGGTGGTGCGCTCCTTTGTCGGGCACGGCATCGGCAGGGATATGCACGAAGACCCTTCGGTCCCCAATTACGGCAGGAAGGGCACGGGCATGCGGCTGAAAGCGGGCATGACCATCTGCATCGAGCCGATGATCACGCAGGGAAGCTGGCGCGTCAAGACGCTTGCCGACGGCTGGACGTCCGTCACGGAGGACGGCTCGGCGGCGGCGCATTACGAGAACACCGTTCTCATCACGGAGGACGGCGCGGAAATACTGACGTTGTAGTCAGAAATAAAATCGGAGGAGTTTTTTGTGTCCAAAGACGACGTGATAGAAGTAGAGGGCAAGATCGTCGAAGCGCTGCCCAACGCAACCTTCAAAGTCAAACTTTCCAACGGGCATATCATAACGGCATACATTTCCGGCAAACTCAGAATGAACTTCATCCGCATCGTCGAAGGCGATTCGGTAAAATTGGAAATGAGTCCTTACGATCTGACCAAGGGAAGGATCACGTGGCGCAGCAAATCCTGACTGTCGCCCGAAAAGTATTTTATGCAAGGAGAAAGAAAATGAAAGTAAGACCTTCGGTCAAACCCATGTGCGACAAGTGCAAAGTCATCAAGAGAAACGGCAGGGTCATGGTCATCTGCTCCAAAAATAAATCGCATAAGCAGAGACAGGGCTGACAAAACGTTTGACATTTTGTTCCGTATTTGGTATAATTTACTGTACGGACAATGTGCCGATCCATTCGTATATTGCGTTCAAGACTGAATTTCCGCGCATTTCTCGGCGGGAACTCAGTTTTGTTGCGTATTGAAAAGGCGGCGGTTTTTCGTCTTTTTTATCCGTTTTCCTTTGTCCGAAGAGAAAACGAAGGCGAAACAGGCGGGCGGCATGCCCGCGACAAAAGGGCAAAACCCCGTCCGAAAGGCGGCGGGAAGGGCGGCAGAGACCGTCCGCGCCCCGCAAAAGCAAAAGCGGCAGAAAAAACGGTCCGTCCGCAAAAACGCGGCGGAGCGGCAAGGCGCCGCATCGCTTTGAAAACAACCGGCTTTGCCCGCAGGCATTTTCCACTGCCGCGCGGGGGAGCATGCGGATCGATATATAGAAAAACCAAAAAATTTTTTTCAAAGAAGAACACGGAGGTTATCAATCAATGGCACGTATTGCCGGTGTGGATTTACCCAGAGAAAAGAGAGTGGAGATCGGCCTTACCTACATTTACGGGATCGGTCTGACCACCTCCAAAAAGATTCTCGCGGCGACGGGCATCGATCCCGATACCAGAGTCAAGGATCTGGACGAGTCCGACGTATCCAAGCTGAGAGATTATATCGACAACAATCTGAGAGTGGAAGGCGAACTCCGCAGTGAGATCTCGCTGAACATCAAGAGGCTGATGGAGATCGGCTGCTATCGCGGCATCCGTCACAGAAAGGGCCTGCCCGTCCGCGGACAGAGCACCAAGAGAAACGCGCGCACCCGCCGCGGCAACGTCCGCAGAGTGGTCGCGAACAAGAAGAAGTAAGGAGGTAAAGAGATATGGCAGCAACGAAAAAGGCCGTCGCTACGAGAAAGCGCAGAGAGCTGCGCAAAGTAGACAAGGGTCAAGTCCACATTCAGTCTACCTTCAACAATACCATGATCACGTTCACCGATCTGAACGGCAACGTGCTCGCGTGGTCGAGCGCGGGTTCGCTGGGCGGATTCAGGGGTTCCAAGAAGGGCACGCCCTATGCGGCGCAGCTCGCCTGCGAAAAGGCGGCGGCGGCAGCCAAGGAATACGGCCTCAAGAGCGTGGAAGTTTACGTCAAGGGCCCCGGCGCCGGCAGAGAGAGCGCCATCCGCGCTTTGGCGAACTTCGATCTCGAGATCACGCTGATCTCGGACGTGTCGCCCATTCCCCACAACGGATGCAGACCCCCCAAACGTCGCAGAGTATAACAGGAGCGAAGAGATATGGCAATCAATAAATATCATAAATTGAAGAGATGCAGATTCCTCGAATTGGATCCCGCTTCCATCGGCTGTTCCAAAAAGTCCATCCGGACTTCGGGCAGAAAATCGAGAAAGATCAGCGAGTACGGCTTGCAGCTCCGTGAAAAAGAGCGCGCCAAGTTCATCTATTGCGTCAACGAAAAGCAGTTCCACCGCTACTATGAGACGGCGGAGCGCAAGAAGGGCGTCACGGGTGAAAACATGCTGGTGCTCCTCGAAAGAAGGCTGGACAACGTGGTGTACAGAATGGGCATCGCCAACACCCGTCTGCAGGCGCGGCAGCTCGTTTCGCACGCGCAGTTCACGGTCAACGGCAAGAAGGTGAACATTCCCTCCTACCTCGTGAAGGCGGGCGACGTCATCGCCGTCCGCGAGAACAAGAAGGGCAACAAGTTCTTCACCGCGCTCAGAGAGTCAAAGGCCGCATTGAACGTCCCCCAGTGGTTGGAATTCGATAACGAAAAATTGGAAGGAAAGATTTTGGCACTCCCGGTGAGGGCAGACATCGATACTCAGATTGCAGAGCATATGATTGTCGAACTGTACTCCAAGTAATCAAACCATTAAGGAGGTCGTTTTATGATCGAAATGGATATGCCCAAAATAGAGGTCGAAGAGAACGAGGACAAGAGTTATGCCAAAATCGTTGTCGAGCCTCTGGAAAAGGGTTTCGGTCTTACAATCGGTAACTGCTTAAGAAGAATCCTGCTGTCCGCCTTACCGGGCGCCGCCGTACAGGGCATCCGCTTTCTCGACGGCAGCGTGAAGCACGAATTTTCCGCCGTCGCGGGCGTGAAAGAGGACGTGACCGAGATCATCCTGAACCTGAAACTTCTGGCGATCAAGACCAAAGTGACGGACAAGGATTACACCAAAACGCTGCATCTTTACAAGGAAGGCCCGTGTGTCATTACGGGCGCGGACATCGAACAGGATGCCGAGATCGAGGTCGTCAACAAAGATCAGTATATCTGCACGGTAGACGAAGGCGGCAAGGTAGACATGGAGATCACCATCGGCCGCGGCAGAGGTTACAAGCCCGCAAGCGAAAACAAGCAGAACGTTATCGATTACATTGCGATCGACTCCATCTACACCCCCGTTCAGAAGGTCAACTATCAAGTGGAAAACGCCCGCGTCGGGCAGAACCTGAACTATGACCGCCTCAACCTGGAGGTCTGGACGGACGGCACTTTCTCCGCCAAGGAAATCGTTTCCCTCGCGGCGAAGATCATGCAGGATCACATCAGCCTGTTTGTAAATTTAAGCGATACGATCAGGGGTATGGACATTCTCGTCAAGAACGAGGACGACAAGCAGCAGCAAGTCCTCGCCATGGCGATCGAGGACATGGACCTTTCCGTCCGTTCCTACAATTGCCTCAAACGCGCGAGCATCCATACCGTAGAAGATTTGACCAAAAAGACGGAAGAGGAAATGCTGAAGGTGCGGAACCTCGGCAGAAAGTCGCTCGACGAAGTCATCCTCAAACTGCAGTCCTATGGTCTCTCATTAGCGAAAAAGGAGGATTAAACCATGTCCGGTAAATTAGGCAGACCCGCCAAGGAGAGAGTGGCGCTTCTGAGAAATCAGGCTTCCCAGCTCCTCTGGTACGGCAGAATAGAAACCACCCTTGCCAAGGCGAAAGAACTCCAGCCCTATGTCGAAAAACTGATCACCAAGGCGGTCAATACCTTCGACGACAACATCGAAGTGGAAATTGTCAAGAAGAACGCCAAGGGCAAAGACGTCAAGACCACCCAGGTCAAGGACGGCGCCAAAAAGCTGGCGGCGCGCCGCGCCATCATGTCCAAGATCTACGACTTGCAGGAGATCAAGGAGTTCACCGAAAGCAGATCGGCATTCAAAGCGCGCACCAAGGACGTCAAACATCCCTTGGTCGAAAAGATCTTCAACGAGATCGCGCCCAAGTATGCCCAGCGCGCGGAAGAGCTCAAGCAGGGCGGCGGCTATACCAGAATTTATCAGCTCGGCGAACGCCGCGGCGACGGCGCCGAAACGGCTGTCATCGAGCTCGTGTAACAACACATTGCGTTTTTAAGGATATGGAAGTACGTCCGATTTTTTCGGACGCACTTCTTTCTTTTATAAGAGATTTTTTCGGAGAAAAGCGGACGGGCCATGAATATCGAATGGAATGCGGAGCAATATAAAAACGATTTCTCCTTCGTGCCCGAATACGGCGCGGGGATCCTGGACTTGCTGACCGCGCCGCGGGGCGCAGCGGTCGTCGATCTCGGCTGCGGCAACGGGGCGCTGACCGAACGGCTGGCGGCGCGCGGATACCGCGTCATCGGCATAGACGATTCCGCCGCGCAGATACAAGCGGCGCGGGCGGCACATCCGGGACTTTCTTTCCGGCAGGGGAACGCGCTCGATTTTTCCCTGGAAGAGAAGGCGGACGCCGTCTTTTCCAACGCCGTGTTTCATTGGATCGACGAAGAAAAGCAGCCCGCCATGCTGCAAAACATTGCCGCGCAGCTGAAGCGCGGCGGCGAGCTGGTCGCCGAATTCGGCGGGCATGGGTGCGGCGAGTTGGTGCACGCCGCCTTGGAAGAGGCGTTTGCATCGCGCGGGCTTCGCTATCGCAGGCCCTTTTACTTTCCCACCATAGGGCAGTACGCGCCCCTGCTCGAACAATGCGGCTTTACGGTGCGGTACGCAACGCTTTTCGACCGTCCCACGCCGCAGAAAGGCGCGGACGGGCTGAAAAATTGGATCGACATGTTTCTGAAAACGCCCTTTGCGGGCATGGAAGAGGAACAAAAGGCGCAAATTATCGCTGAGGCGGAAAACCGCCTGCGGCAAAAACTCTGCCGCGGCGGCATATGGTATGTCGATTACGTGCGCCTCCGCCTGCGCGCGGAAAAGACGTGAATGCAATGTAAGGCAATGTTCGATCCCCGGAAGGTTTACCGGGGATCGGCAGACCGGAAATACAAGACCGGGAGGCTTCGATGAAAGAAAATTACGAAAAAAATCCGCAGGAAATTCTGAACGAATTGGAAACTTCGCAGGAGAGCGGGCTCTCCGAAGCCGCCGCGGCGGCGCGGTTGGAGGAATACGGCAAGAACGTATTCGAAGCGCAGAAGAAGCAAAAACTCATCTATAAGATCCTTGCGCAGTTCAAGGACGTGTCCGTCATCATTCTGATGATCGCGGGCGTCCTGAGCCTCGCCATGGCGATCGCCGAGGGCAGCGGGTTCGTCGAACCGATCGTCGTCTTTGCGGTCATCGCCATGAACGTCACGCTCGCCGTCACGCAGGAGCGCAGCGCCGAAAACGCGCTGGAAGCCCTGCGTTCCCTCTCCTCGCCCGTCTGCCGCGTGCTCCGCGACGGAGCCGTGCAGGAACTCGACCCCTCTCTGCTCGTTCCGGGCGACGTCATCCTCTTAAAGACGGGCGACCTCGTGCCTGCGGACGCGCGGCTCCTGCGCTCGGAGAGCCTTGCCGTGGACGAATCTTCCCTGACGGGGGAGAGCGTCCCTGCCGAAAAGGACGCCTCCGCGCGCCTTTCGGGCGAAGTCGCCTTGGGCGACAGGGTGAACATGGTGTTCTCGGGCTGTCTCGTCACGGCGGGAAACGCCGCGGCGGTCGTCACCGACACGGGCATGCGCACGCAGATCGGCAAGATCGCAAAATTTTTGAAGGACACCAAGCAGAAAAAGACCCCCCCTGCAGGTCCGTCTGGACAAGGTGGGCAAGGCGATCAGCGGGCTTGCCGTCGTCGCCGCCATCGCGCTGCTCGCGGTGGGGCTCATCCAGGGGCATGAATTTTGGGACATGGCGCTCGTCGCCGTCACGCTCGCCGTCGCCGCCGTGCCCGAGACGCTCTCCCTCATCGTCACGCTCATCTTGACGCAGGGCGCGCGCAAAATGGCGGCAAAGAACGCGCTCATCCGGCAGATGCAGGCGGTGAAAACGCTGGGCAGTACGTCCGTCATCTGTTCGGACAAGACGGGCACGCTCACCATGAACAAGATGACCGTCAAGCGGCTGTGGATGTACGGCGGCGAACCGTTCGCCGACGACGCGGCGTTCGACGCCGATCGGATCGCTTTTCTGGAAAAGCTCTCCCTCGCCTGTATTGCCACCGTCGGCACGGACGAAGAGGGACAGGAAAAGATCTTCGGCGACCCCACGGAAACCGCCATCGTGCGGCTCGCCAAGGAAAAGGGAATCCCGTGTGAACATCTCGGAGATACCTACCCCAAAGTGGCGGAAATACCCTTTTCCTCCGCGCGTAAAATGATGACGGCGGTGGTGAAGGATCCGCGGGGCGGCTATCTCGTGCTCACCAAGGGCGCTTTCGACCGCCTGCCCATCGTGCGCACCGATTACGGCTACGGCAAAAAGTTGGAGGAAGTGCACGACTCCTTCGCCCGCGACGCGTTGCGCGTCATCGCGCTCGCGTCCAAACGGATCGAGGCGCTCCCCGCCGATCTCTCCGAATTGGAAAAAGACCTGACCTTCGAGGGCTTTGTGGGCATCATCGACCCGCCCCGTCCCGAGGCGGCCGCGGCGATCGCCAAGGCGAAAGTGGCGGGCATCCGCACCATCATGATCACGGGCGACCATGCCGCCACGGCGGGCGCCATCGCGCGGGAACTCGGCATCATCGCGGCGAACGAGGGCATCATCACGGGACAGGAGTTGCAGAAGCTGACCGACGACGAACTCGCCGAAAGCATCGAATTTTACTCCGTCTATGCGCGCGTTTCGCCCGAGGACAAGATACGCATCGTCAAGGCGTGGCAGGCGCGGGGGGACGTCGTCGCCATGACGGGGGACGGCGTGAACGACGCGCCCGCGCTCAAAGCGGCGGACGTCGGCGTCGCCATGGGCATCACCGGCACCGAAGTTTCCAAGAGCGCGGCCAAAATGATCCTGATGGACGACAAGTTCTCCACGATCATCGAGGCGGTCGCGGAGGGGCGCAACATCTTCTCCAATATCCGCAAACTCGTCTACTTCCTGCTCGTCTGCAACATCTCGGAGATCATCGTCATGCTCTTCGCGCAGTTCATGAACTGGGCATTGCCCCTCACGCCCATCATGCTCCTCATCATCAACGTGCTGGGCGACGGCATCCCCGGCATGGCGCTCGCCAAGGAGGAATCGGACCGCCGCATCATGCGTCGCAAACCCATCGCGCGGGACGAAAGTTTCTTCGGCG
Source organism: Clostridia bacterium (assembly GCA_017886575.1). Taxonomy (GTDB): domain Bacteria; phylum Bacillota; class Clostridia; order Christensenellales; family Borkfalkiaceae; genus RGIG4074. Next base: position 38,853 of record JAGHJP010000050.1, on the reverse strand, counting down.
GCGGGCTGCTCGACGTCATCATCCAGCAGACGGTCGCCTTTGCCGTCGTCACCCTCGCGGCGTTCTACATCGGTCAGCACGTCGGTTTCGGCGGCGTTCAGCCTTCGGAAGAGGTCGGCAGGACCATGGCGTTCCTCGTCACGGGCTGGACGTCCATCCTGCACGTGCTCACGGTGCGCAGCCGTAAAAATCTGTATAAATACCGCATCAAGGACAACCCGCAGCTCTTTGTCAGTTGCGGCGTGATGCTCCTCGTCTTCGCGGCGATCGCGCTCATCCCGTCCGTGGCGGGAGCGCTCGGGCTGGGAACGCTCGACGGCCTGCATTGGCTCGTCACCATCGGTCTGACCCTTGTCCCGACCCTCATCGCGGAGTACGGCAAATTCTGGGACGCGGTCAAGTCCCGCTCGGCGGAAAAGAACCGCGTGCCGTAAAGTAACAGAACAAGAGCAAAGCGAAAAAAGAATATTGCCGCCGCGCGGCGGGATATGCACCCGAAGGTCGGGCAGATCCTCCGGATGCATATTTTTTTTCGATCTATAAATAGTTTTCGGCAAACGGTCCATACTGTTCACAGGAGGACAACATGTTAACGATTATCAGTTTGATTTTGACCATCATCGGCGGCCTGAATTGGTTGGTGGTCGGCATCGCCGACTTCAACTTCGTCAACTGGGTGTTTGCCGGCGACCTCTATTTCATCGCCCGCATCATCTATTGCCTGGTCGGCATCGCCGCGCTGTGGGTGACCTATTACCTGGTGCGCCACTTCAAAGAGATCGCGCACATGCGGGAAAGCAAAGACTGACGCTCTATATTATCCCGCGGGAAGAGCCGCCCCGTCTCGGCGGCAGGACAAAAAAGAGCCTTCCGGGCTCTTTTTTCATATCGGGATATTTTTCGGCAAAAGGGAAAAGAGAGGGGGCATGCCTGCAGCAGACGGCTGTTTCCGTTTTTTGGGGCTTTACGGGCAGAGCGCGGGCAGGACTGTTTGCATGTCCTCGCCGAAGGAAACGGTCTTTCCCTCGTTTTCCGGAATGGCGGCGGGGTAGTCCGCGTTGCAGCGGATGAGATGCACGCCCTCGTTTTGATAGGTCAGCCGTTCAAAGGGGAAGCGGATGATGGTCGGGGTGTTGTATCCCACGCCCAATTCCAAAAGCACGGTTTTGCCTTTGTCGATCTGTTGCAGGAAGGCTTCGAATTTTTCATTTGCCGCATACCAGGCGGCGTCCTGCACGAAAAAGGCGTCGATGCGCACGTTCACCTCCATTCTGCCGCCGCACACGGGGCACTTCGGCACGAGGGAAGAGGGCACGCGGCAATTTTTCTGCTCCGCCGTCATGTGCCGCACAAGGTTTTCGTTGTCGTACAGTTTTTGGTGGCACGCCTTCGCGCATTGCAGTTTTCCGTAATCGCCCTGCACGGCGAAAATGCGTTCGGGCGCAAACCCCGCCTTTTCAAACTGTCCGTCCACGTTGGTCGTCAGCACGAAGTAGTCCCTGTCCTTCACCAAGTCGTACAACGCCTTATACAGGGGCATGGCGGGCGGGTCGAAGCGGTTGATCTGAATGTGTTTCGACCAGTACGCCCACTTTTCTTCTTCCGTTTTGAAGGGGTAAAACCCCGCCGTGTACATGTCCGTGAAGCCGTACTTTTCAATGAATTCCGCAAAGTTGTCGGTAAACCGTTTGCCCGCATAGGAGAGCCCCGCGGCGGAGGAAAGCCCCGCGCCCCCGCCGATGAGGATGCGGTCGGCTTCCGCCAGCAGTTTTTTCGCCCTATCGATCCGTTTTTCGTAGTTCTCTCGCATAGATCTCTTCGTCCTCCTCCGCATATACGTCGAAAATGACTTTCGGGCCGCCGTCCGCCCTGCGTTTCCAATCTCGCACCGTCTGCACGGCAAGGCGGCACGCCTCCCGTTTGGGGTAACGGTATTCGCCCGTGGAGATGCAGCAGAAGGCGAGCGTTTTCAGTTCCATCTCCCGCGCCTTGTCCAGGCAGGCAAGGTAACAGTTTTTCAAATCCCGCTCGTTTTCCGCCGTCACGCCGCCGTACACGACGGGACCCACGGTGTGAAAGATGTAGCGGCTCGGCAAATTGTAGGCTCCCGTCACGCGCACTTTGCCGTTCGGCTCGGACATGCCCCGCATCATTTGCGCGCAGTCCAGCCGCACCTGTATGCCCGCGGCGGAGTGTATGACGTTGTCGATGCACCCGTGCAGGGGGTGAAAGCAGCCCAGCAGCCGTTCGTTGCAGGCGTCGACGATGCCGTCGGCGTTCAGCCGCGTGATGTCCCCCCGCCACAGGGCAATGCCGTCCCCGTTGCATGGAAGCGCGTTCACGTCGACGATCCCGCGCTCCGCCGTGCGGGCGGAAAGGTATTCGTCCTGCAAACGCAAAAACCCCTTCGGCGCGGGCATGGGCGGCCGCACATTGCACAACGCGCGGAAAAAATCGGGCTTTTGGCTTTCCGTCAGTGGCGGTACGGCTTCCCCCCGCTCGGCGCACAGCATGCCGATCAGTTCGTCCAGAATTTTGCTCTGTCCGTTCATAGCGCGCCTTCTTTGCCTTCTTCGCCGAGGCGGATGCTCTCGCGTCCATTGAAGTCGGCGAGCGTCGCTTCGGCGTCCGCGAGGTAAAACACTTTCAGGTCGGGGTTGTCGGCGTCCCGATAGATCGATCTCACCAGCGGGCTGACCGCCAGAACTTTCTCCTTTGCCGCCCGCTCTTCCGTCCAGACCGCCCTGCCGCGGACGCGCACCCAGCGTTCCGTGGTCGAAACGCATATTTCGGCGTACGGGTTTTTCATCAGTTCCGCATATACGTCCTTTTGCGCGCCCGTGCAGAAATACAGTCTGCCGCCCTCGCAGTACATCATCTGAAAGGGGCGCACCTTCGGCTTGCCGTCCAAACCGACCGTGGCGCAGTATGGCAGGGGGTTTTCCTTCAAAAATCGTATCACGCGTTCCATGTCTTTCTCCTCCGGATGGATATTTTTTCCTGAACGCCGCAAGCGCAAACGGCTCTCCGCTTGCGCTCTCTTGCTTTACGGCTGTTTTTATGCCGCGGAAATTTCAGAATTTCCCGTTTCGTTTTTCTTCCGCCGGGCCGATCCGTCCGCGCTCCGCCTTACTTCCCGATGACCGAGAAACGCTTTTGGATGTGAGCGGCGTTCCCGATCTCGTCGATCATGGCAACGGCATAGTCGGCATAGCTGATGCGGCTTTCGCCCTTGTCGTTGACGAAGTATTCCTCGCCGCCGACGAGATATTCGCCCGTGCGTTCGCCGTCCGCCGCGAAGTCCGCCGCGGGGGAGAGATAGGTCCACTGCACGGCGGAGCGCTTGCGAAGTTCGCCGAGCGCCTCGCCCATGTTGTTTGCCAGCGGCTTGAACGCGTCGGGAAAGCTTTCGAGGTCTTTGACCTGCACGGTGTGTCCGGGATCCACATACAGGCTGCCCGCGCCGCCCACGATGAGCAGGCGCACCTTCGTGCCGCTCAAAACGTCGCAAAGATGCTTTAAGGACGTCTTGTGCAGGGAAAGGGTCTCTTCCGTCCACGCGCCGAACGCGTCCACGACGGCGTCAAAGCCGATAAGGTCTTCCCTCGTCAGGTCAAACAGGTCTTTCACGATCTTCTTTGCCCGCGGGTCGACGGCATCGCCCGCCTTGCGCACGAACCCCGTCACGTCATACCCGCGCGAAAGCGCCTCTGCCACGAGCAATTTTCCCTCTTTTCCCGCCGCACAGACAATGGCTACCTTTTTCATAAAAATACCTCCGAAAAAATTGGTTTTTTGTTGTAATCTTTTCGATTACAACATTAGTATAGCACGCCATAGTTGTAATATCAAACATTACAACAAACTTTTTTGAAATTTTTTCGGAAAATTTTTCGGGAAAGAAAAAGCCGCCTCGGAAGGGGCGGACAGATTACCTTATTATATTGTATTATCTTGTAACATACTCCTGCGGGCGGAGCTTTCGGCGCGGCTATTCACGGCAGGTTTGCCTGCAATTCCCGCGTGAGGGAGGCGAGGCTGATTTTTTTCAGTTCGTTTTCCATCGCCGCCTGCGCGTCGGCGAGGTGCCCGTCCAGCACGGCGTGGATGTTGCGCCCGACGGGGCAGGCGGGGCTGGGGTTTTCGTGGAAGTGGAACAGTCCGCCGTCCACGCTGTCCACCGCCTTATACACGTCGTAGAGGGTGATGCTTTCCAGATCTTTCACGATGCGCGCGCCGCCGCTGCCCGCTTTCACGTCGATCATGCCCGCCGCTTTCAGCGAGGAGAGCGTGCGGCGGATGACGACGGGATTGACGTTCACGCTCGCCGCGATGAAGTCGGAAGTGACCTTTTCAGTCTTTCCGAAGGTATGGATGACCAGCAGCGTGTGCACTGCCACCGTAAAGCGAGAGGTTATTTTCATTTTTCGTATTCTCCGTATGTTTTTCGGACCGTACTTCCATTATAGCGCTCCATTGTTGTAATGTCAAACATTACAATATGGAAAAGGGAAAAATTTTCGGGCGGCGGGCGGGAAAAGAGGGAGAGGGAAAGGAGAAAGGGGAAAAAAGGGGAAAGGGCGGGGTCAGGAGCCGATGGCTTTCAGGGCGCGGTAATAGATTTCGGCGAGTTCTCCGATCTTTTGCAAAGAGATATATTCGTCCGCTTGGTGTATGGAGGAAACTTCTCCTTCGCCGAGCGGGCCGAAGCCGCAGCCGTTCTGCATGGCGCGCGCATAGGTGCCGCCGCCGATGGCGATGGGGCGGCTCTGCCTGCCCGTCACTTCGTTGTACACCTTTAAGAGGGTCTGCACGACCTTGCCGTTCGGGTCGTTGCAGAGGGGCTGCTGCGCGTGCAGCACGGCATAGGGCACGCCTGCCGCGTCCAGGGCGCGGGTCACCGCATCGAGCGGCATGGTGGCGGGCACGCGGAAGTCGACGGTGAAAGAGAGCACGCCCTTTTCAAAACGCGCCATATCGGGCGACATGGTCAGGTTTCCCGTCTCGTCGCGAAGGGCACAGAGGCCGAGTTTGTCGCCGAAGAGAATGTCGTAGGCGCGGCGGCAGGCGGCATTTTCGGCGGCGTAGTGGCCGAGAAGCCCCTGCAGGGCGTTCGCGCCCTTTTCGGGTTCGGAGCCGTGCGCCGCCCTGCCGCGGGCGACGAGCGCGCCCTTTTCCGCCGTCAGGGTGACCCCCGCCGCGGGGGAAGATACCCCCTTTCCCGCATCGGTAAAGGGCGCGGCAAAGGCGCGGTCGCACACCATGTTGGCGGCCGTCCCGCCCTCGAAGGCGGCAAAGGGGGCGTTTTCCACGGGGAAGTCCAGCCGCAGGTGCAGGATGCCCTTTTCGGCATAGATGACGGGGAAGTCGGCGTCGGGGGTAAAGCCCTCCGCGGGCATGCGCGCGACCTTTTTATAGTGCTCCATGCACGCCCAGCCGCTCTCCTCGTTGCAGCCGGCAATGAGTTTGAACCTGCGTTTGGGCATAAACCCCTCGTCTTTGAGGGCTTTCAGGCAGTACAGGCAGATGACGGCGGGACCCTTGTCGTCCATGGCGCCCCGCCCGTACAGTTTCCCGTCCTCGATGACCCCGCCGAAGGGCGGATGCGTCCAGCCGTCGCCCGCGGGCACCACGTCCAGGTGCACCGCCACGGCAAATTCTTCGCCTTCGCCGAAGACAACTTCTCCCGCGTAGCCGTCGTAGTCGTGTACTTCGAACCCCATGCCGCGCGCCAGGCCGAGAAAGAAGGAAAGGCAGTCCCGCGTCTGTCTTCCAAAGGGCGCGCCCGGCGCGGGGGCGGCGAGGGAAGAGTCGAAGCGGACGATTTTTTGGATATTTTCGGTTATTTCTCGCAAATATTTTTGCATATGGCTCCTTTTTTAACGAAAAGTTTATCGTTTTTATTATACACTTTTCGGAAAATATGGTAAAATAAAATTGCCTGTGATTTGCATAAAAAAGCAGATCGATTTTTTGCCGCGGCACTTTTCGGGGAACGTTGGGGCACCGGTGCGGAAAAAACGCGCCGTTCCGTCCCTGCGGGGGCGGCCGCGGAGAACGGAGGGAAAGGCATGCACGAAGGACATCGCCTGCGCATGTATGAAAAACTGAAAAATCACCCGGACGCGCTGGAAGAGCACGAGCTTCTGGAAATTTTGCTCTATAACGCCGTGCCGCGCAAGAACACCAATCCGCTGGCGCACGAACTCCTGGAAGCGTTCGGCTCTGTCCGCGGCGTGTTCGAGGCGGACGCCGCGGCGCTGCAGCAGATCGAAGGGGTGGGACCGCAGTTGGCGGGCTATATCAAGTGTATCTCTTTCTTCCTCGAAAAATACGCCGCCGAAAGGGAGAGTGCTCCGCCCCGCAAATACGACCCCGCGACCTTCGGGCAGTACCTGCGGGATTACTATGCGGGCCTGCCGTACGAAGTTTTCTGCGTCTTTGTCCTCGACGAGAAGGGGAACATCCTCTGCCGCAAAAAGTTCACCGACAGGGAGCGGGAATCGGTCAACGTGCCGCCGCAGGAGCTCAGCAAACTTGCCGTGCAGTACGCTGGCCGCGCCTTCGTCCTCGCGCACAACCACGTCGCCGGCGGCAGCCGCCCGTCCGCCAGCGACGACGCGCTCACCATTCAGTGCGAAGTGCTCTGCTCCATCAACAACATCCGCTTGCTCGACCATTATATCTGCTCGGAAGAGGGCATGTACAGTTATTATTCGAGCGGCAGAATGGCTGCCATCGCCGGCAACTACCATATCAGCAAGGTGCTGGGGAGGGAGAAGCATGGAGAGGACTGAATCGACGCGGGACAATACATTTTTCCGGCGCGTCCGCGTGGGCATCTTCTGTCTCCTGGTCCTGCTGGAGGTCTTTATCCTCTTTCAGAACCTGCGCTGGGACCTCGTCTTCGGCGCCGTGCCCAGCTGGGTGCTCGTGCTCGCCATCGAACTCGTCTTTACGTTCAGCAACTTCTTAAAGACCTTCGTCCTCGAAACGTTCCGCCACAAGATCGCCTGTTACGTCATCGATTTTCTTTCGCAGCTTGCCCTGACGCTCATCGTCGACAGTACGTACCTTTCGGCGGTCTACATCCTCGTGCTCTCCGAGTTCTATATGTCCACCGACCGCCTCGCCGACTGCATCGCCATGGGCGGCGCAAGCCTGTTCTTCTTCGCGCTCACGCGCAGTATCGCCGCATGGTTCTTTTCCCATGCCGACGTGTTCGAAACGCTCTCCGCCTGCCTGTCGGAGATCGTCATCATCATCGTGCACTTCCTCGTCGTCAATTTCACGCTCAACGTCTATGATTCCCGCCAGCGGCTCAAAAAGACCGTGCACGAACTCAACGAAAGCAATCAAAAACTGAAAGAGGCATACGACGAGCTGGCGGAAGTGACCGTCCTGCAGGAGCGGCAGCGCATCGCGCGGGACATCCACGACACGGCGGGGCACTCCATCACGACGGTCATCATGCAGACGGAGGCGGCGAAACTCATCGTCGAAAGCGATCCCGCCGAGGCAAAGCGGCGCATCATCGCCGCCAACCTGCAGGCGAAGAACGCCCTCGAAGAACTGCGCCAAAGCGTGCATCTCCTCGCGGGCGAAACGGCGGAGGAGAGCCTGCAAACTTCCTTTGACCGCATCATCGGTGAATCGACGGACGGCACGGACGTCGTCATCCGTTCGGACATCCGCGACGTGGTGTGCTCGTCGGAGAAAAAACGGTTTCTGACCAACACCCTCAAAGAGGGCATCGCAAACGGGCTTCGTCACGGGCATGCCACTGCCTTTTACGTCGAACTGCGTGAAGAGGACGGCAAAATTTATTTTCTCCTGTCCGATAACGGCGTCGGTGCGGACATGGGTACCCTGCAAAGCGGCTTCGGGCTGAACGGCATGCGCCGCGGCGCCGAGGCGATGGGCGGCGGGATAGTGCTCTCTTCCCTGCCGGGCGAAGGATTCGAGATCCGCGTCGAATTGCCCGCGGAAGGGGCGGCGAATGCGGCAAACACGGAAGATACGAAAAATACGGAGAATACGGAAAAGGAAAAAGAAAGAGGACGAAAAACGGAAAGAGGAGGGGAAAAAGCATGAAGATCAGAGTGATGATAGCGGACGATCAACCCATTCTGGCGGAGGGAATCAAGAGCGTTCTGGAAAACGGCGCGGAGGACATCGAGGTCGTCGCGCTGGCGAAGGACGGGGAGGATCTCCTTGCAAAACTCGAAGCGACGCCCGCGGACGTCGTGCTCATGGACATACGCATGCCCGGCATGAACGGCGTGGTCGCCACCAAGGAGGTGCGCGCGCGCCATCCCGGGACCAAAGTGGTCGTGCTCACCACGTTCGACGACAGCGAATACATTCTCAACGCCATCAACAACGGCGCCAGCGGGTATCTTTTGAAGGACATCGGCTCCGCCGAACTCATCGGCGCTGTCCGCAACGCCCATGCGGGGGACACCATTCTGCCCTCCAAGATCGCCAAGCGCATTGCGGACGCGGCAATGCTCGTGGCGGGCAACCGCGAACTGCGCTTCAAGCGCGCGTTTTCCCTTTCCGACCGCGAAACGCAGATCGCCGTCATGCTCTTCGAAGGTTTTACCAACCGCCAGATCGCCTCGGCTCTCAAACTGTCGGACGGCACCGCCCGCAACTATATCTCTTCACTCTACGAAAAGATCGGGGCGGCGAACCGCGTGGACGCCATTGCAAAACTGCGCGATTGTCTGTCGTAGGCGCTGAAAGCGTGTACGGCGCGGGGAATAGAAAAAAGAAAAATCACGATACTGCAAAGAGGGGGGAAAGGAAGAAACGTTGAAAACCAATAAAATACGGGCATGGGCAGAGTCTGTATCCCGTTCGGCGCGCGCCGGCAGGCGCGGGGCAAAGCGGAACAAGGCCGTGTATACCGCCACCTGCCGGCGGCTGCGGGACGGTCGCGGGGAAGAGCGGCATTTTTCGGAGGGCGTCAATTTTTATAAGCTCGTCTGGTTGTACGTCATCGGCGGCTTTGCGGGTTTCATCGTCGAAACCATATGGTGTTACCACGTCTATCACCGCATCGAGTGGCACTCCGCCATGGCGTTCACTCCCTTCAATCCCATCTACGGCGCGGGGGCGGTCGCGCTCTTTCTCTGCCTGAGAAAGGTGCCGAAACGCAATTTTCTGCTTGTTTTTTTCATCAGCGCGGCGGCGGGTACGCTGGTCGAATTGGTGAGTTCATACATCCAGGAGTTCGCCTTTCACTCCTATTCCTGGGACTACCTCCATCTGCCCTGGAATTTCGAGGGGCGCATCTGCCTCGGCATGAGCGTCGCCTGGGGGCTTCTGGGCGTGGCGTGGGCGTGGCTGCTCTGTCCCGCCATGGAACGGCTCATCGCCGCCCTGCCGCAGCGCACGGGCAAGATCACGGCCGCCGTGCTTGCCGCCGTCATCGCCGTCGACGCCGCCGTTACGGTTGCCGCCATGCTCCGCTGGCTCGCTCGTCGCGCGGGTCTGTCGCCCCGCACTGCCGTCGGCGTTTTTCTCGATAAATTTTTCCCCGACGCGCGCATGCACTTCCTCTTCCCGCGCATCAAGTTTTTCCCTTGACGAAGGGCAAAGAACGTGCGAAAGGGGAAGGGGAAAAACAGATGCCGAAAAAGAGCGCCGTTTGCGGACAAACGGTAAAAGCCGCCCGCCTGGACACAGGCGGGCGGCTCTCTTGCCGCTTCGGCGTTTTTTGTTCCTGCTTATTTGGCGGCGGAAACGAACATCAGTCCGGTCACGTTGTCGCCGCTGCCGACGTAGTAGTAGTGTGTATCCGTCTCAAACACCATTGCGTTGGTCATGGTGTCGTACCGGGTGGGATCGAGCGTGACCGTCGGTTTGTAGTTGGTGCAGTTGGCGAGCTGCAGATCCTTCTGTGCCTGATAATCGCTTCCGTCTTCGTTTCTGACGGTGAAGTGGAAGTAGGTTTTGGAAAGGTCGACGGAACTCGTCAGGGCAAAACGAGCCGTCCACGTGCCGTCGGCGGTGAGGGTGATCAGCTGTTCGCCCCAGGAGCCGCTCATCTGCCACCAGTCGATGCGCAAGGTCTTGCCCACCCAATCGGGGTGCTGGCTCATGTCGAACTGCCCCGTCAAGATCAGTGTGGGCGTGCCGTTCGAATTGTCGAAGGAAACTTCATAGGTGTATTCCCCGATGGATACCAGTTCCACTTTCAGTGCGGTTCTGCCCGTTTCTTCGTTCGTCCAGGACTGGAAGCGGTAAGCATTGGTCCCATACGAGATCTGCTGTGAGAGGTCGACTTCGATGTCGCCGTCCTGCGTGATGAAGATCTCCTGGGACTGCAATTCTCCGTCCACCATGGCGTTCATGCGGATGTCCATCCACGCGCCGTAGACGGCGTCGTTTTCTTCCGCCGCCGCCGCAAGCTGCGTCAGGTCAAAGTAGAGGGTGAACTGCTCGCCCTGGCTGCCGCTGACGGTCGTTCCTTCCAGAGAGATGTGCTGGTCGCCTTCGAGTAGGTAGAGCTGTGCGCTGTCGGCAGCGTAGAAGGTCCCTTCGAGAATGAGGTAGGGTCTTTCGCCCGCTGCCGCGTTGGCGGGGTCGGTCGTCACCTCCAAGCGCACGGCGGCGAACTCGACGACGGTGAACTGCCAGTCGGCGGAAAGGGTGAGGACTGTCTGGTTTTCGTGTGTCAGGGTCGTGCCGCCCGCAAAATCGGCCGTCCCGTTTTTCCAGCTGAGGAATTTGTAATTTTCTCTCGTCGCGGAGATGTCCAGCGTTTCCCCTTCGTCAAGATAATAGGCAAAGGTCACGGTCACGTTGCCGTTCTCCCCGGGGGTCTCGGTATAACCCTCCATCTCCTTGATCTCTTCGTTGACCAGCGTGCCGCCGTTCAGTTCGAGGGTCGCGGTGTATTTGACGGGGGAGGCGAGAGGGATCTCCGCGCGCAGCGATCTGTCTGCCTTGTAAATAATGAATATCTCCGTTTCGCCGCCGGCGAATTCGGACGGGGACACGGTGTAATCGTCCGCCGTCAAAGGCTCGGTCGAGCTGTCGCCGTACTGTACCGCCACTTCCAGCCCCGTAACGTCGGGCACGTCGCCGATGGAATAGGTCAGTTTGTCGGGCATGCTCGACACGACCAGGGCGGTCGGGCTCCGCTCCGCGCGTATGACGATCGCCGTGTTGCCTGTGATCTGCGCGGTATATTTGCCGTCCTCTTCCGTCGCGATGCGGTTGCCCACGCGCACGGTCACTTCATAGGCCGCCGAAGGGGGCGTGACGGTGAATACCAGGTCTTCGCCTTCCTCCCACGTTTCGGGCAGCCCTTCCGCGCCCTCCACGCTCACGGTCACGCCGTCGTCCACGCGCCAGGTCAGCGTGTATTCCGTCTTGTCGGCACACGCGCCGAACAGGGCGCAGGCGAGCGCAAGGGTCAGTATTGCCGCCAGGGCGGCAAGCCACTTTCTTTTTGCCATACTTTACTTACCTCCGAATAGAACTACAAAATTACTTTTATAGTGAAACTATAAAAAATAATTTATTTCACAATGGTATCATAGCACCGTTGCCGCGTTTTGTAAATATACAGTATATAAATAAAGTATGTTTCTATACGGTTTTACATAAAAGTATTTTTATCGTCAAAAAAACCGTGCGGGGCAAGAATTGCCCGCACGGCGCAGAAATTCAAAAAAACTGTGCAATCTCTTTTGTGTACGCAAACCGAAGCGGAAACGCCGCAGGCAACTCCTGCAAAGCTACCTTATGGCACACGCAAAAATCCGCTTAGTGCTGCTGCATCCCTGCCCTGACACGGTTCACGGCAATGCGTTGCATAAGACCTTGTTATCAACGCCCCTTACGGCGTGCGGCCTTCCATAGGCGCACCCGAGAGAGATATTCGGCTCTGCTATAGCGGATTGCAGATACAGGGCACCGCTGACTCCCCACCTAGCACAGTATGCTTATTATACACAAATTCCGCCCGTTTGGCAAGCGTTTTGCCCCGCTTCGGGAAAGGTTTTCGCCGCGGAAAAGGAAAATCGTTTGACAAACCTGCCGCGAAGGGGTAAAATATAGCGGTATTCCGTCGAAAGAGGACGGGTTGCGGCAGGCGGCAGCAACCCGGAAGGAGAAGTTTATGAGCGAAAATTGTTCACACGATTGTTCTTCGTGCGCCAAGAGCTGCGGCGCCAACGCGGAGGGGAGCCTCTTGAAGAGCCTGCTGCCCGGCGCAAGCGTGAAAAAGGTCATCGCCGTGGTGTCCGGCAAGGGGGGCGTCGGCAAGTCCTCGGTATGCGCCTTGCTGGCAGCCATGTCCGCGAAAAAGGGATATAAGACCGCCGTTCTGGACGCCGACGTCACGGGGCCTTCCCTGCCCGGAATGTTCGGCGTGCGCGAAAAGGCGCGGGCGAACGAACGGGGCATTTTGCCCGTCGAAACGAAGAGCGGCATCCAGACCATGTCCATGAATCTGCTCCTGGAAAAGGAGAGCGACCCCGTGCTGTGGCGGGGTGCGCTCATCGCGGGCGCGGCGGTGCAGTTCTGGACGGACGTGTTGTGGCGGGACGTCGAACTGATGTTCGTCGACATGCCGCCCGGAACGGGGGACGTGCCCCTCTCCGTCTTTCAGAGCCTGCCGCTCGCGGGCGTGGTCGTGGTCAGCACCCCGCAGGACCTCGTGCGCATGATCGTGGAGAAGGCGCTCAACATGGCGCGGAAGATGAACGTGCCCGTGCTCGGTCTGGTCGAGAACATGAGTTACGCCGTCTGCCCCTGCTGTTCGGCGCGCATCGAGCTCTTCGGACAGAGCAAAGCGGCGGCGGTGGCTGGCGAATTCGGCATTCCCGCCGTGGCATGCATGCCCGCCGATCCCGCCCTGTCCGCACTTGCCGACGCGGGGCGGGTGGAGGAGTATGCGGGCGCCGCGCCGCTCGAGGCGGTATTCCGCGCGATCGAACGGGCGTAAAGGGCAGAGACATAAAAAAGTCCCGCCGTGCGGGCGGGACATGTTGTATTATGAGATTGAACGCCCTGCGGGCTTATATGCCCGCAGGGCGCTTTTCCGTTCTTTGCGGAACGTTCTTACTTTTCGTCGGGGAAAAGCTTGTCGAGGTCTAACCGCGCGCTCTCGGAGAAACGCTTGACCGACTCGATGGCGTTCAGGCAGAGCTGTTTGGTCTTGTAATGTCCGCCCAGGCACAGAAGCTGCCCGTTGCCGTTGAATATCTTGAAGATATAGTCCCCGTTGCGGGTGACGGCGGCGCGGATATTGCCGTTTGCAATGTTCTTTTTATGCGTGCGGATGCCGTTTTTCAGGCTGGCGACCGTTGAATATTCCTCGCTGGTGAAGAGCACCTGTCCGTTGGACGCGCACAGGTCGAAGCAGTAGGACGCGTCGTTCTCCGCTTCCATGACGATCTTGTGGATGACCCACTTGCCCTTCTTGGTGGGGTCGTAGTCGCGTTCTTCCGCCTCCGCGCTCTCCCGGTAGGGCACGGTCACGGTCTGCACGTCCTCGTCGGTCACCGCCGTTTCGGCAAAGCGCTTGATCGAGGAGACGGCGCTCATCGCCTGGCTGCGGGTGGCGTATTTTTCGCCCTGCGCCAGCAGGTTGCCCTGGTTGGTCAGCAGTTTGACGATGAATTTGCCCTTTCTCGTGATGGATATCTTAAAGTTCCCGCGGGCGATGTTCGATTTGAAGGTTTCGATGCCCTGCTGCGCGCCGCGCAGAGTGGTGTACTCTTCGCTGGTGATGAGCGGCTCGCCGTTGGAGGCTTTCAGGCGGAAGAAGAAGGCGCTGTCCTTCTCCGTGCCCGCCGCGTCCGCCACGACCAGTTTGCTCACTTCCCACTTGCCCGCATAGGCGTTGCCGCCCGCTTCGGGTGCGTTCTCTTCGGGCGGGAAGACCGCGGGCGCGGCCTCTTCCGTATCTGCTTCCGTATCCGTTTCCGCGGCGGGGGTGTCCACAACGCACTCCGCCTCTTCGCTCTCCGCCGCGTCGGGCGCCTCTTCCGCGGGGGCTTGCGCGTCGTCCGTTTCTGCGGCGGCCGCGTCGCTCTCCACCGTCTGCAATGCGGCGGGCGGGCGTACGGCAAGCGCGGTCGCGCTTTCGCTTTCGGCGGGCGCTTCTGCGGCAGGCTGCTCCGCTGCGGGCGTTTCGGTTTCCGTCGCGGCGGGTTTTTCCGCTTCCGTCACGGGGGCGGCGGGGGTTGCCTCTTCTGCCTCTTCCGCTTTTACCGCGGCGGGCTGCTCCGTTCCCGTTTCCTCGTCGGGCGCGGCGGCTTCGGCGGCTTTTTCCGCTTCGGCCTGTTTCTTTTTCGCCTTTTTCGAGGCGACGGTCAGGGCGACGATGATGACGATGATGGCGAGCAGGCAGACGAGGGCGATGATGAACAGGATCAGATTGTCCTGAATGTAGTTCCATACGCCGTCGGCGCCCGTCAGCAGGTTGGTTGCGGAGAACATGGGAAACCTCCTAATCATAAGATAAATTTTTTGATAAATAATATAAAATTATTATGCGTATTTTCATTTTAATACAAAACGACGCATAAGTCAAGAGGCAATGAAATATTTTTGCGGAAATTTTTGACTTTTCTGTGAAAATGCGCTACAATGTTGTCATGAAACGCAAAATCGTGGCCGTTGTGGGCGGCGGCGCGGGCGGCATGCTCTGCGCGCAGGTCCTGGCGGCGGCAGAAAAATATAGGGTCGTTCTTATAGAACGAGGGGCGCGCCCGGGGCGCAAACTCTCCGCCACGGGCAACGGGCAGGGGAACGTCACCAACCTCTCCATGGGCGCGGAACATTATTTTTCGGACGACCGGGCAAAGGTCGCCTGCATCCTTACCGCGTTTTCTCCCGAAGATCTCATCGCCTTTTTCGGCGGGCTCGGGGGACTGTTCGAATCGGACGGGCAGGGCAGGGTGTACCCTTCGGGCCGGCAGGCTTCCGCCGTGACCGACCTTTTGCGCTTCGCGCTCGCCCGCGCGGGGGCGGAAGTGCTCCTCGAACGCACCGTAACGGCCATTTCGCGCAGAAAAGGGGGGTACGAACTCGCCTTTTCGGAGGGCGGCACGCTTTTCGCCGACGCCGTCGTGCTGGCGACGGGCGGCAAAGCCGCGCCCAACTTCGGCACGGACGGCACGGGCTATGCGTTGGCGCGTTCGCTCGGGCACACCGTAACGCCGCTTTATCCCGCTCTGGTACAGTTAAAGACGGATACGCACTTTATCCGCGGGCTGAAAGGGGTGCGCGCCAACTGCCGCGCGATCGCGTACGAAGGGGAAAAAGAGGTCGCCCATGCCCGCGGCGACGTGATATTTACCGATTACGGCGTCAGCGGCAACGCGGTCTTTTTATTGTCCTCTTATCTGACCGACGCGCAGTCGCCACGCCTCGTTTTTGACTTTCTGCCCGACCGGACGGAGGAAGAGCTGGCGGCGTTTCTGGAACGCAAGGCGGCTTTCTGCCCGCGGGAAAGCCTGCTGGGCGCCGTGCTCTCCAACGCGCTGGGGCGCGCCGTGTTGCGGCGGGCGGAGACGGGCGGCGGGTGCACGCCCGCGGTGGCGGCAAAACTGGTCAAAAACTTCGAATTGCGCGTGACGGGCACGCTCGGTTTCGACGCGGCGCAGGTCACCCGCGGCGGCGTGCCCCTCGCGGAAACGGACGACGGGCTGCAGAGCCGCAAGGCGGAAAACGTCTGGCTCTGCGGCGAGATCCTCAACGCGGACGGGGAGTGCGGCGGGTACAACCTTCAATGGGCGTTTGCCTCGGCAATGTGCGCCGCGCGGGACATTCTGCGGCGGCTGTGAAGGGAGGTGCGAAGGGCATGGCAGACATCCGGAAACTGAGCGGCATATCCTTCCCCGCCGGGACGGACGGCGGGGCGGCAGAGGAAAAACTGCGGGCGCGGGCGGCAAGGGAATTGCGCGCGCCCGTCCGTTACTTCCGCATCGTCAAAAAATCGCTGGACGCGCGGGACAAGGAGAACATCCGCTGGGTCTATACCGTCGAATTTTCCGCCAAGGCGCACCCCGTGCCCGACGTTCTCGGGGAAAAGGGAAAATTGCCGGGCAAGGTTCCTTCCGTCGTCATCGCGGGCATGGGGCCCGCGGGGCTCTTCTGTGCGGTGCGGCTGTTGCAGTGGGGCGTGCGCCCCTTGCTCGTGGAACGCGGCGCGCCCGTGGAAGAGCGCGCCGGGGACGTCGCCGCTTTTTTCCGCACGGGCAGGCTGGATCCTTCCTCCAACGTGCAGTTCGGCGAGGGCGGCGCGGGCACCTTTTCGGACGGCAAACTCAACACGCAGACGGGCGGCGGGGAAAACGCCGAGGTCCTGCGCCTCTTTGCCGCCTTCGGCGCGCCCGAAGAGATATTGTATCTCTCCAAACCGCACATCGGCAGCGACCGTCTGCGGGCGGTCGTGAAGAACATGCGGGAGTACATTCTCTCCCGCGGGGGCGAAGTGCGCTTCCGTACCGCCCTGACCGATCTGGAGACCGAAGGGGGCGCGCTGCGCTCTCTCACCCTGTCGGACGGACAGAAACTCTCTCCCGACGCGTTGGTCTTAGCTTTGGGGCACAGCGCGCGCGACACCTTTCAAATGCTGCAAAGGCGGGGGGTATGCCTGCAACAAAAGGAGTTTGCGGTGGGGGTGCGCATCGAACATTTGCAGGAGCAGATCGGCCTGGCGCAGTACGGGGAACTATATTCTCTTTTGCCGCCCGCCGACTATAAATTGGTGTCGCACGCCTCCGAGCGCGCGGCGTTCACCTTCTGCATGTGCCCCGGCGGGTTCGTCATGCCCGCGGCAAGCGAGGAGGGCATGGTCGTCACCAACGGCATGAGCAATTACCGCCGCGACGGCGTCAACGCTAACAGCGCGCTCATCGTGCAGGTGAAAAGACGGGACTTCGGCTCGGAGGATCCGCTGGCGGGCGTGGCGTTCCAAAGAAGGCTCGAACGCGCGGCGTACGAAGCGGGCGGCGGAGAATACCGTGCCCCCGTTCAGCGCGCGGAAGATTTTCTTTTGCACCGCCCCTCCCGCGGCGCGGGCGAAGTGCTGCCTTCCTACGCGCGGGGCGTGACGTATACCGACCTCACGGGTCTCTTTCCCGCCCCGATCGCCGACGCGCTCGCGCGGGCGCTGGGCGACATGGACGGGCGTCTGCACGGGTTCGCCCATCCCGACGCGCTTTTGACGGGCGTGGAGTCGCGCACCAGTTCGCCCGTGCGCATCCTGCGGGACGAAAGGGGAGAAAGCGTTTCGGCGGCGGGGCTGTTTCCCTGCGGCGAGGGCGCGGGCTATGCGGGCGGCATCACCAGCGCGGCGGCGGACGGACTGCGCACGGCGGCGGCGATCCTGCGCAAATACGGCGCTCCCGTCTGACGGCGGCAAGGCGGGTACGGGCGCGGAAAGCGGAAATATTCTCCTTTTTTTCGTTCGTCTTTCATAAAATCAACACGTTCGGCGGCTATAATCGTTCTCGTAAACCGAAGTGATTCGGCTGCAACTTTTTTCATATTCTCTCATTAAATTTTTGGAAGTACGGTCAGCCCCCCCTGGCCGTACTTTCCGTTTACAAAAGGCCGCCGCCCCGACGGGAGCGGGGCGGGGCTGTCACGACGCGCGGGGCGCCGCATGCCGCACGGAAAGTTTTCCGTCGGGCATTGACGCCTGCCGTGCGTTTTTTTATGCCTTCAAGTTCATGTTCGGAAAAGCGGCTCGGTCAAATCGGGATCTGTCATGAAACGGGATCCGGGAAAATGTATTTTTTCACACAAAATGAACACAAAGAAACAGCGTAAATTGCACGCGAAAAAACGTAAAATGCAAATTTATACTGAAAACGCAATCAATTTAGAAAATTTTTGCAATTGACACGGGGGGGGGTATGGTATACTAAATGCGTCGGACGAAGGCGCCCGATTTATAGCTTTGCCGTTCAATGAATATGTTTTCGGGGGTAAAACGGCATCGTTAGGGATCGTCCGCCGCGGCCGGCAAATAACAGAGAGGAGAAGGATAAATGAACAAGACGAAAAAGTTGTTTGTGATCGGATCGCTCCTGCTCGGGCTTGTGTTTGCCGTTTCGGCGTGTGCCGAACCGGAGACATTCACGCCGCCCGAACCCGGCGATCACGTGCTCACCATCAACGACGCCTACGACTGGAACGAAGACGAAACCGGTTCCACCCGTCCCGAATTGGGAGGCGGGTATGAACCGCAAGTTCCGGTGAAGGACGCGCTGCTGACCATTGCGGAGAGTTCTTCCATACGGTTTGCGGGCGGTTCGACGACGATGACGCTGCCCGTCGGCCAGCTTTTGAAGCAGGAAGATTTCGACGCTTCCACGCTCGGCGGACACACGGTCGGCGGCCTCGGCATTCTGGGCGAAGAAGGAGAGATCCGCTCATTCCGTTCGCTGGCTTCTTTCAGCGCGCAGGAGCCGCTCACCGTTTTGCCCTACTTTGCGCCGGAAAACGGCGATGCCTACGAATTCGGCTCCAACAGGGTCGGCGACTACTACTATGACGGCGAGGGCAACGGGCTGTGGACGGACGCGCCGCTGACGACGAGTTATGCGCTCATCGACGGCTATATGGGCACGCGCATCGAAACGGAAGGCTCGCTCACGGAGAATAGTTATTTCCGTACCGTCACCGTA
This sequence comes from Clostridia bacterium, assembly GCA_017886575.1. Taxonomy (GTDB): domain Bacteria; phylum Bacillota; class Clostridia; order Christensenellales; family Borkfalkiaceae; genus RGIG4074. The sequence goes on along the minus strand of JAGHJP010000050.1, from coordinate 20,188 downwards.
TGCGAACGCGAAGCGGGGCAGACCTATACCTATCGCTATAAATTCCAGAATTTCGGCGAAGCGGCGATCTCGTTCACCGTCTATCAGATGTTCACGGGGCAGGATTGGGCGGACAGCACGACCAATGTATCGTCCAAAACCATCACGCTCGAAGCGGGCGCCGTGAGCGATTGGACGGCGCTCACCGTCGCGAACGACAAAAACGACGGCAACACGCTGACCCTCATCCGCTTCGATCAGGCGGTGGAAGGCTTTGCGCTCGGCGTATCCATGTCGGTCGAAAACACGACGCCCACGAAGCCCGCGAAGATCACGCTCGACCTGCCTTCCGGCTTTACCGTTAACGGGTATCAGACGGATGTCAGGACGAACGACAGACTCGTGCTGCCGACGGCGGACCAGATCATCAATAACACGGGGCACAACCTGCTGTATTGGGAATATGCGGACGGCACGCGCGCCGAAGCGGGCGTGCGTATCCAGGGCGACATCACCCTGCGTCCCGTTCTGACGGAAGACGCCGTCGTCTCCATTCAGGCCCCCGAAGGGCTGACGGTGTCCGGTTATCCCATGACCTTGCAGACGGGCGACCGGCTGGTGCTGCCTTCCGAGGATCAGATCACCAATAACACGGGCAACAGATTGCTCTATTGGGTATATGCCGGGACGGACCAGCGCGCCAACGCGGGCGAACCGGTAACGGGGAACGTCACGCTTGCTCCCGTGCTGAGCGAGGATGCAAAGATCACGCTCAACCTTCCCGCGGGCTTCACCGTTTCCTCGTCCTACGTCACCGACGTGCAGACGGGCGACGCGCTGACGATGCCGACGGCGGACCAGATCACCAACAACACGGGCAGAACGCTGCTCGGCTGGTATAACGTCGAAACGGGCGCGGCGATCACGTCTTCCGCCGTGGTCGACGATACGGCGATCACCATCGCGCCTTACTTCGAACATGAAAACGGCACGGCACTCGTGCCTTGCACGGGTGCGGACAACGCCACGGTGCCCGACTACGTCGGCCATTACGACGAAAACAATGTTTTCACTCACTGGAAAGATGAAGCAGGCGACAATATCCCGCAGGAAGACGTTTTCAGGACTTCGACGAGTTATTACGGCGGACAGAGGGGCGTGCTCCTCGAGTCGATCTATGACGGCGGGTTCATCGTAAACGACGCTTTCCGCTGCAAGACGGCTTCCGACCCGGATATGGACGGCACCATTACATACCGTATCTATTATTCGATCACCAACCTCGGCACGAAAGATCTCAATTTCCACGTCTATCAGGTCCTGAGCCAGACCAACCTCGGCACGGCCATCGACCTCGGCAATAAGACCTTTGCCGTGGGCGAAACGGTGGAGTTCAGCGTCGAACTGCGCGCCGACAACTCCAACCTGATGACCATGTTCGTGTTCAACGAAGCGGCGGACGGCATCAAACTCAAGATCGATATGTCCATGCAGGGCATAGAAGCGGACGTTTCTTTCGACATGCCCGACGGCATCGAAGTTTCCCCCGACTACGATGCGGCTTACCGCCAGGGCGAAGCGCTGGTACTGCCGACGGCAGATCAGATCGACAATACGACCGATTACAACGTTATCGGCTGGACGTATGCGGACGGCACCCCCGCCGCGGACGGCGACATCATCAAGGGCGACGTTACGTTGAGACCCGTACTCAGCGAGCCCGCCACCATCACCATCACGCCGACGGACGGCATTACGATCTCCCCCGATTACGAAACGGATGTCTGGACGGGCAGTGAACTGGTGCTGCCGACGGCAGAGCAGATCACCAACACGACGGGCAACAAGATCATCGGCTGGACGTATGCGGACGGCACCCCCGCCGCAAACGGCGACATCATCGAAGGGGACATCACGCTTACCCCCGTACTCAGCGAGAACGCCACGGTCACCGTGGACCTGCCCGACGGCCTGCAGCTTTCGCCTGACTACACCGCACCGACGCAGACGGGCGACGCGCTCGTCGTGCCCACGGCAGATCAGATCGTCGGCACGCCCGAAGGCGGCAGAGAGCTGATCGGCTGGTACATCAAGGAAACGGGCGAGATCATCACCGCCGATACGGTGGTCGAGGACACGACCGTGACCATCGCGCCCTATTGGACGAGAACGGAAGATTCCCTGAAAGTCACGGGCGGCGACGGCAACGGCTCCGACCCCGTGTTCTGCAACGAGCAGTCGGCGCTTCGTCCTTCGCAGATCCGTCTGCCCGGAGAAACGGGCGGCAGCGGTCTGACCCAGGCCGATTGGTTTGACGTGATCTCCGGCGGCAGGTGGACGAACGACACCGTTGTCAGCGGCGAAGAGGGTGAATATGCCGAACTCGGCAACGTGCTTTCGACGGTCGACGGCAAAACGTTCGAAGCGGGCATGACCTTCCGCTGCGCCACCATTCTTTCGGGCGGCGACGCGACGCCCATCCCCGTGGGCGAGCCCGTGACCATCCGCATGAACCTTGAAAACCGCGGCAACTCTGCCATCCACCTGACCATGTGGGGCGTGAACAGCGGCATCGATCACGAAGGCGAGGCACAGGACATCGATCTCGGAGTGGGCGAAAGCATGACCGTTGAGTTTACCGTGACTTACAAAAACGGTAACCCCAACAAGAACGCGATGGTATTCTTCCAGGTGGACGAAGCGCTTGTGAACATGGAGCTCGGTGTTTCCTTCAACGTATCCCTCGGTTGAATGTAAAAAGGAGAAATATGATCCATGAAAAAGAACATTTTTGAAACGGTTGAAATAAACTTTCAGTCCTTTGCAGACGTCATTGCGACTTCGGGAGCCTACGACGGCTTGAACGGAACGTATGACACGGAAGGCAATTGGGTAACTTTCGAGAACGACAATCAGTGAAAAAGTTATTCGGACGCGTGTTTCTCGTCCTGCTGCTGGCGGTATCTCTCGCGGCGGCGGGCATGCTCCTTTCGTCCTGTGCACCCGGAACCCCTTCGGAGAGCGGCGTAACGTCCTCCTCTCCGCAGGACTCCTCCCAAACATCCTCCGGCGATCCGTCGTCGGAGGACGGCACGGGCGAAGACCCGGGCTCGGGCGGCGGCCTCGTCAACGGCGGCAACTTCGAAGCCCATTGATATAAAAATAAAATTGAGGAGAAAAAGATGAAACAAAAAACGGATAAAAAAATTGCGTGGGTCCTGGCGGCGGCTCTTTGTGCCGCAGCGGCGATCCCTGCGGCGTCCGTCTTCGTACATACGGAAAGCTCCCGCGATCCTGCCTTCAAGGGCGTTTACGGCAGTACTTTTACGGCGTTTGCTGAGGAAGGCGCGGCTGCGCAGGCAGAGTATACCGCCCAGACCAAGGGAAAATTTTCCGTCGATAACGATTATTTGTTGCTGGTAACCAATATTGATGACGTTACTGCCTATAAACAGGTAGGCTACACTGTATCCGTCAACGACGGGGAAGCGGAGAACTATGAAAGCAACACCTATTATACCGGCATCACCTTCAAGACGGACGAAGAGGGCGGCACCGCCACGCAGACGATGGAGGAAATTTTCGCCGGTGTCGAATTGACGGGCATGATCGTCGAAGAAATCGAGTATGATCCCGCAAACAGCTATACCGTCACGTCTTGGCTTGTTGACAACGAAGGCGTACGGAAGGAAGGGAGCGCCGTGACCGTCGGCATGCGGACGGCGACGATTTCCTTCGAACTGCCTGCCGACTTCACCGTGGCGGGCACGTATGACAAAGACGTAGTGAGCGGAGAACCGCTTGTTTTGCCGACGGAAGACCAAATCACCAACGGTACGGGCAAAACGCTTGCGGGTTGGTACAATGTCGACACGCAGGAAGAGGCGACCGATTCCACCGTTATCGCGGGGGACATGACGCTTGCGCCTTATTTCGAGCCCGAAAAAGGTCTGGCTTTGCAACCCTGCTACGGTGCGGATAACGCGGAGCAGCCCGATTATGTCGGCAGTTACGACGAAAATAATAAGTTTACCAATTGGGAGGATGATGCGGGAACTGAAATTGAATGTGAAGATGTCTTTGTCAGCCCCGCGCCGATCGATTTCACGGGCAATCGCCGCGGCGTGCTCGTTCAATCGCAGCCCGGTTATTCCTTCGCCGTCAACGACGCATTCCGTTTTAAGACCGCGTCGAAAACGCCCGTGGACGGCAGGAAGATCACCGTATACACGACTTTCACCAACCGCGGCGATGAGACCTTGCAATTCCATGTGTATCAGATCAACAGTCAGCAGGTAATCACGGGAAATACCGCAGTGGATGTCGACAGCGTGACGATCGAGCCGGGCGCAAGCAAAAGCGTACAGGTCACCGTCAGCTTCACGAATGACAATCCGAATTTGATGACGATGATCGTCATGGAGGCGCCCGCGGAGAGCATTTCCATGAAGATTGACATGTCCATGGATGCCGGCACGTCGACTTTATCGTATGACCTGCCGGAAGGTGTGAATTTCGTCGGAGAGCCGGAAACCGTATACGCAAGCGGCGAAAATTTTGCCGCGCCCGCGGTCACCGGGGCGCCGGCGGGATGTGCGTCCCTCATCGGCTGGTATAATACCGAAACAGGTGCGCGTGTAACGGAAAATACCGCTATTTCGGAAGATATGACCGTTGCACCCTATTTCAACGTCGGCTCGGACGATGCCACGCAGAAAACGCCGGGCGGGCATTCCACCGGCAGTGGATACATTCAAGGGTTCGCCGGCATGGATTCCAAAACGACGGGATATTGTGAAGGCGTCAACGGCAGGTTTGTCAGTTATACGGGCTCTTGGGCTGCGAACGACCGGTTCCGCATGCAGACGGGTTATACGGTTGTATTAGGCGAGAAATATACCATTTACTTTGCCATTACCAACCTCGGCGAGGAAGACCTGGAACTGTACGTCGGACGGGCGAGCGGCACGGTCGTCTGGGATACGGCGTCCCGGCAGACAGTGACGGTCCCTGCGGGAAATACGGTCGGCGTTACTGTTACATATACCGCTGATAAAGCGGACACCAACGTACTTCCGATGATCGGCATGGTGAACGCCGGCAGCGGCACGCTTTCCCTCCATGTCGGCATGGCTGTTTTGGAGACCGCGTGACGGCCGTTCCGAACGCCTTATCGACAGACACCAAATATGAGGTGAATCATGAACATAATCATTGAATTTTTCAAAAAATTTATTGCAACGCGGAACATCCTGTTCTATGTCGCGCTCGGCATTTCGGCTGTGTCGGTCATCGTCGGCATCGTTGCCGTGGCGGGGCTGTCGGCGTACGGCACGGCATGGCCGGTCATCCTGCTGACGGTCGCGGGGTTTGTCGCCTTTGTCGCCCTGTCCCTGTACGGCAAAGAGGGGATGGGCGCAGGCGTCATGGCGGCGTGTATTTTTGCCGCGCTGCTCTTCCTCATCGTCGGCGAATACAGCTACTTTCTGACCGAAATACAGGGGCAGGCGATGAGCGACGGGTTCGATCTCGCTTCGGTCGACGGCCTGTTCCTGCTGATCGCCGTTGCGGTGCTCCTCTTGGTCTGCGCCGTTGCGGCAAACGTGTTCGCCTGGCTGCACCTGTCAAAAAAGCAAAAAGAGCCGGCGGCAGACGACGTGCTTAAGGAGGAAAAATCAGCATGAATATCAGCAAGAGTATCAGAAAAATATTAGATAAAACAGCCAAGGTGTTGTTCAATATCGCGGCGGTCGTGTTCGGCTTCGTGATGCTCTTCAACGTCCTCACGGCGGATGAAACGGTGGCAAACCTTCTGACGGACAACGTCTTTAAGGACAGACCCGCCGACGTCACTTATTCCACGGGGCTCGAACCCGTGCGCTACAAGACGTGGTATTCCAACGTCGACGACGTCCTGAACGGCAACGGCGAGATCGCCTGGCTGGCGCAGAGCGAAGGCACCGTTCTCCTGAAAAACGAGGGGAATGCACTGCCCCTTTCCGCGGGCGATAAGGTCAGCCTGTTCGGCGTCACGGCGTACGATCCCATGTACTGTCTCGACGGCGCCGGCAACAGCATGATCAACGATCCCGAGGCATATGAGGGCGGTTCCGAGATCTACCGCAGACAATTCTTCTATGAGGAATTTGAGGAAGCGGGGCTCGTGATGAACGAAACGCTTGCCAATTGGTATAATTCCTCTGCGGGTATGAACTATTGGCGCCGCGACTATGTCGGCTTCAACGGACGGGAGGGCTCCTCGCGCTACAAGGGCTACGGCGGCAACAGCAACGGCTCGCTGCCCGCGCTCACCGAAGCCAATTGGGACGAGATCGGCAACAACAAAGACCAGGATACGTTTGACAAACAGTCCACGACGGCCATCTACGTCACAGGCAGAATGTCGAACGAATCCGCAGACCTCAACCCCGGCAGCAGCGGCGGTGTCGGTGCCTGGGGGAACAACGACGGCGACAAGAGCGGCGATTATCTCGCCTTCACCGAAGACGAAAAACTGCTGATGCAGGCGCTCGGACAGAATTACGACAAAGTCATCGTCATCTTCAACCAGGCCAATCCCCCGCAGGACGACGTGCCCGCGCTTTTGCAGCAGTACGGCATCGAGGCGGCGCTGTGGATCGGCTTCCCCGGTTCGGACGGCATCAAGGCCGTCGCCGATATCATCACGGGCAAGACCAACCCTTCGGGCGGTCTGTCGGCCATGTGGTATGCTTCCCGCGAAGCCAACCCCTCCACGCAGAACTTCGCTACCAACAGTTCGGGCGGCAACAACGTGGTGAACGTCGAGGGCATGTATGTCGGCTACCGCTATGCGGAGACCCGTTACGAGGACGTGCTCCTTGCCAGCAATCGCGCGGGAACGTACGATTACGACACACAGGTATCCTATCCCTTCGGACATGGTTTGTCTTATACGACGTTTGAGTACTCCGACGTAAACGTCTATCCCGACCCCGACCCTGCCAAGAATTACTATTCGGGCGGCCTGATGGCGGCGAACGACGAAAACTATGCCGGTTACTACGGCACGGCGGTCGCGGACGAAGCCATGCGCGCGACGGGCGCGGCGCTCGGCGACTGCGACGACCTCATCATGGAAGTGACCGTCACCAATACGGGCAGCGTTGCCGGCAAGGAGATCGTGCAGGTCTATTTGCAACAACCCGTTTCCGATACCGACGAGGCGCACCACGTCGAAAAACCGTCCGTGCAGCTTATCGGCTACGGTAAAACGGATATTCTCGAAAGAGGCGAATCGGAAACGCTGGAAATCGAGATCGACGCCAATAAGTGGTTCGCTTCCTATGACGACGATCTGCAGGACGCGGACGGGAACGTCGTCGGCGGGTATGTCCTCTCCCAGGGGAATTACTACCTTACCGCCGCACGCAACAGCCACGAGGCGGTCAACAGCATCTATAAGGCGACGCATACGGGTGAATTGCCGGCCGCGTTCGACGATGAATACGGCGCGGGCGACGCAGGCAATGTGGCGACCGTCAATGTTTCCGCTGCCCGTTCCAACAGTTATCGGTATTGGACGCAGGGGACCACGGACGACGTGCATAACCTGTTCGACGACGTCAACCCGAACAAAGCGGGCGGCTCCAATGACGTGACTTTCCTGTCCCGTTACGATTGGCAGACGACTGCCGCGGCGGGTGAAGGCGGCTTTATCGGTCAGCGCGCGACGAGCAGTTACGGCAGTGCGCGCGGTAAGACGGGCGGTTTCGATCATGACGATACGCTCAGCGTTGCGGAGATCGACGCCTATGAAGAGTATTACGGCGTGCAGTATGACGACACCGTATACACCTACGGATGGAACAGCGGCAAACTGAACACCGAGGAGGAGCTGCAGCTCATCGACCTCATCGGTGTGGAATACGATCCCGCCCGCGGCGCTTCCGAAGAGGACGTCGCAAAATGGGAAGCCTTGCTCGGCGAAATGACGAGCAGCGATTTCCAGCGGCTCTTCTCGCAGGGGCTCCGCAAGACGCTGAGCGTCGAGAGCATCGGTAAGCCCGGCACCAACGACCAGAACGCTTCCAACGGATTCGAATGGCCGTTCTCCTACGACGGCAGTTTCAACTCCAAGAACGCCGATTACGGCTTCCGCCTGCGTTTCGATCCCGACTCCCCGAACTGCTATCCTACGGGCTATCCCTGCGAGGGCATTCGCGCGGCGACGTTCAACAACGAAATCGCCTATCTTGTCGGCCAGGCGATGGGCGAAGATGCTCTCTGGGGCGGTACTTCCGGCATTTACGGCTTCGGTCTCGGCTTGCAGCGCAACCCTTATCACGGCAGAGCGGGCGAGTTCTACAGCGACGACTCCTTCCTGACCGGCATGATCGGCGGCTATGAAACCAAGGGCGCGCAGTCCAAGGGGCTCTACGTCTACAACAAGCACTTCGTGCTGAACGACCAGGAAACCAACAGAAGTTCTTATTCTGCCTGGCTGGATGAGCAGACTTTCCGTCAGATCTATCTGCGCCCCTTCGAAATGGCGATCGAGATCGGCGACGCGATGAACGTCATGATCGCGTTCAACGAACTCGGCGATTCCTGGACGGGCAGCAATTATAATCTGATGACGAGATGGCTCCGCGGTGAAGCGGGCATGGCAGGATTTGCGCTCTCCGACTGGTATTATTCCGAGGGCGAGAACCTTGGCTTCGGCGTACTGGCGGGCTCCTGCCTGCTGGACGGCAACGGCAACGGCGGTTATTCCGCGGGCGTCGATGCAAGATATGACAACCGTCTGGTGGAGGCGGCTACCCGCATTCTCTATACGGTGGCAAACAGCAATGCCATGAACTTCTGGGGCGAAGGGACCGAAACGCACAGCTTCGATCCTCTGTGGTACACCACCCGCACCAACGTTGTAACGGCGGTCAGCATCATCTTCGGCGTCTGTTGCGCGTTCCTCCTCGGCACGACTGCCTGGACGATCACGGCAGATATTCTTGAAAGCAGAAAGACGAAGAAGTAAAAAATCTGTTTAACGGGTTCCCCCCGCGGCGATATTTTCGCCGCGGGGGGTTTGCTTTCTGTTTGGCGCTTTAGCATGAATAAACCCCCAGTTTTACTGGGGGAGGTAAAAAACTTTAGTAAATAAAAATCTCTGTGCTATAATAGTGAAGGTTTGGCGACCGCATCACTAAGAATAACAGGAGGTTTTTATCAAATGAAGAATGAAATAAAACATACAGCACATTCGACATCTGCCATTGATAAAATTTGCATTTAAATAGAATTTAGTATTTACATTTTTAATTGTTTTTGCTATAATGAGTTTACCACACATTTTAATATCCTACATCAAGGGAATACTATTGGTAAAAATGTATTCTCTCGCCTTTGATATAGGAAAAATGTGTGGTAATATTGAGAGGTACGTTTTTCGTGCGTTTCTTAATGGGGTGCATTTTTTAATGAAAAGCATTATACGAAAAAATTAACTGACAGTAGGAAAAACAATATGAAATCCCGTAGAAAGTTTTCAAAAGACCCCAAAATTAAGCTTGTCTCTATTGAGGAATTTTTAGAAAATAGCGGTTACCTTATTGATGCAAAGCAACACTTATGGAAAGGGAAAAAACACCCTTCAATGGGTGGCTATTACTATAAATTTACATCTGATAAACTTATGATAATAGCATATGGTTATATGATGACCAATTATGGAAATTCTGCTTCTGAAAAATTAGACTATATTGAAGTCGCAATAAGAGACGGCACTACGGAATATGATCTTTTTAATAAACGAATTGCATTATTTCAAGCTTATAAGAACGAGCATAAGCGTAGCAAAAAAGCAGATGACTATATTAAACAATTAATAGAAAGTATGAAATTACTTCCTAAATATAAAAAACCGCAGGCTTCTGAACCTAAAAATTTTGAAGAATATTTGGTTGAAACGGGATATAAAACCCCATTTGACTCATTGCTGAATAAATATGTTGTATTCGATGTGGAAACAAATGGTACACGAAAAGCAAATGATGATTTGCTATCTTTATCCATTTATGACCCCTCAACAGGTATTTGTTTTAATAGATTATTTCCACTTGATTTACAGCCATTAGTTTTAACTGGCTGGATACACGGCATTACAGATAAACAATTATCAAATGTATCACATATGACCCAAAAAGAAGTTGAACAGATTATTAATTATTTCCACTTAAAAGATAAAGTACTATTATCATTTAGTGGCGGTAAAGGAACTTTTGATTATACATTTTTAATTAATTATTGCAAAAGACATAATCTTTATGGTTTTGAAGATTTACAGTATGAAAATATCAAGTCTTTGTTGCCAACCGCTGGATTTGGCTATGAAGGTCAGATGACAAAAGATAATCTTTGTAGGCTATTTGGAATAGATGGGGTTCAAGAGATTCACTCATCTCAAAATGACTGTATTTTGGAATGGAAACTATTTGAAAAAATCAAAGACGGGAATTTATTTTTTATAAACAACCGTCTATATAAATTTAGTGAAGAATATATTGTACCTGTATCTCATCTGAACTCTAACCCCGAAATGGCAAGGATTGCAAAAATAAATATTCCGCATATAATTGCTCATTGTACGGAAGTTTATAAATACGCTTTTCCAAAAAAGATAGTTGGGTTAATTAAAAAATTTCCAACAAATATAACGGGAATCGCTCTTGAAAATGGTATAAACGCTGAATTAGATGTTGACGAACAAGATAATTATATATTTTTAGCAAAAAACAAACGAAATGTAGAATATGTTGGGTCGTTAGAAAGCAATATACAAGAAATACCTATTGAAACGCAAAAAGACGGTACGATAAAATCATTAGATAGCAAAAATGATGAGTTTATAGCGGAAGTTAATGCGGTAACGAAGTTGGTTACAGAAAATTTAAAAACAGTTTTTGAATATATTAAAACCGAGATTTTCAAAGATGAAAAGATTAAAAGTCAAGAACTGTGCATATCTGATGATAGAAAAGTTCTTGCATTATGTGATTTATCATCTGATACAAAAGTAATGGAAATAAAAACCAGACCAATTAGGTTAGATGACAATATGAATGTTGGCACGTTTTTAGCTCGACAATTATTTTATGAAAGTAAAGGTAGAGATGTATATTTACTATCAGTTGATATTCAAAGGCATATGAATAATAAAGGCGAATTTATAACGGATTCCGTCGGGGTTATTATCTATAATGTTTCTTTAATCATTATGGAATAATGAAAAATAATTTTATTATGAGGGTGGGCTTTGGCTCGCCCTTTTCTCTACAAAAAATAAAGACGTAAATTGATAGTGTTCAACTTACGTCCCTTTTGGCGCAGAAGGCGAGATTCGAACTCGCGCTACCGTTACCGGTACTACTCCCTTAGCAGGGGAGCCCCTTGAGCCTCTTGGGTACTTCTGCAACGGCTCAAACGCTTTTTCAGCAAAGCTATATTATAATACCATAAAATCGCCGTCTTGTAAAGTATATTTCCCGAAAAACAAAAAAAATCAGGAAATTTTTCTTTTTGCCCTTGTCATGCCGTGCTTTTTGTGTTACAATAAAACCAGCGGCGCGGGGAAAGCCGTCTTTCGGCGGAAACCGCCCGTGTCCGCGGGCATGTCCCGCATCAAAAAAAAGGAGGTCGGCGCAAATCGGCATGAATATCTGGCACGACATCGCGCAGTCGAGGATCACGGAAGAGGACTTCGAGGCGCTCATCGAGATCCCGAAGGGCTGCAAGGAAAAATATGAGCTGGACAAGGAAACGGGGTTGCTGCGGCTCGACCGCGTGCTCTATACTTCCACGGTCTATCCCGCCAACTACGGCTTTCTGCCCCGCACGCTGGCGGACGACGGCGACCCGCTGGACGTGCTCGTCCTCGGCAACGCGCCCATCTATCCCATGACCCTGGTGCGGTGCTATCCCATCGGAGTCATCAAAATGACGGACGGCGGCAGCCTGGACGAGAAGATCATCGCCATCCCCTTCGGCGACCCGACGTATAACGGCTATCGGGACATCGGCGAACTGCCCAAGCACATTTTCGAGGAGATGATGCACTTTTTCGAGGTGTATAAGACGCTCGAACACAAGAGCACGGCGGTCAAGGAGATCAACCACCGCGCCGACGCCGTCGGCATCATCCGCAAGTGCATCGGCATGTATCAAGAAAAATACGGAGGAGCGCAATGAAGAAACTGCTCGTCGTCGTGGATATGCAGAACGATTTCGTCACGGGCGCGCTGGGCACCAAAGAGGCGGCAGCCGTTCTGCCCGCCGTGTGCGAGGAGATAAAAAACAGGCGGGAGGAAGGCTGGGAGATCGTCTATACGCGCGATACCCATGCCCGCGATTACCTGCAGACGCAGGAGGGCAGGCGGCTGCCCGTCGAACACTGCGTCGAGGGCACGGAGGGCTGGCTTCTCGCGCCCGGCGTGTACGGCGGCGGCAGGATATTCGACAAGCCCGCGTTCGGTTCGCCCGCACTCGGCGAATACGTGCGGCAGGGGGGATATGACGAATGCGAACTCATCGGCGTCTGCACGGACATCTGCGTCATCTCCAACGCCCTGCTTCTGAAGGCGTTTTCCCCCGAAATGCGGGTGAGCGTCAAGGCGTCCGCCTGCGCGGGCGTCACGCCCGAAAGCCACGAAAGGGCGCTTGCCGCCATGCGCGCCTGCCAGGTGGATATCATTTAAGAAAAGGAGGAAACGCCCTTCGTTTTGCGGCGGGGCGTTCTCCGAAAAAAATAAAAAAACTGATGACAACGGAGGTAAGAAAAACATGAAAAAAGTTTGCGTCATCACGGGCGGCGGCTCGGGCATGGGCCTTGCGACCGCCGAACTGCTCGCGGAGAAGTACTACGTCATTCTCGTCGGGCGGACGGCGTCCAAATTGCAGCGCGCGGTGGACGACCTGCAGGCCAAGGGGTACGAGGCGGAAGCCTTCTCCTGCGACGTGGCGGACAGGGGATCGGTGGCGGCGCTGGCGGCGCACGCGGCGGAGACCGGCGAAGTGTGTGCGGTCATTCACGCGGCGGGCATGTCGCCCAGCATGGGCACGGGCGATCAGATTTTGCGCACCAACGCCCTCGGCACCATCTATATGAACGAGGAGTTTCTGAAAGTCATGGGCAAGGATGCGTGCATGATCGACGTGTCCTCCATGTCCGCGTACATGGCGCCCGGCATGCTCGTGCCCAAAAAGGCGTACGCGCTCGCCTTCACCGACCCTGAAAAATGCGTGAAAAAGATCGACGCGCGGGCAAAACTCTTCGGCAAGAAGATGTATTCCGCGCTGGCATACGTCCTTTCCAAAAACTTCGTCATCTGGTACGCAAAGAAGTGCGCCAACGCCTTCGGCGCAAAGGGGGCGCGCATCCTCTCGGTCACGCCCGGCAACTTCGACACGCCCATGGGCAACCTCGAAAAGGACGCGGGCGGCGGCGAATTCGTCGAAAAGTGCGCCATCAAGCGGTTCGGCGAGCCGCAGGAGATCGCCCTGCTCTTCGCCGACCTCGTCGATCCTCGCCTCGGCTATCTGACGGGCACGGACATTGTCATGGACGGCGGCGTCGTCGGCAATATGGAGAAATGAGTTCCGAAAGGAGGAATACGAAATGAAAAGAAGGCTTTTTGCAATTCTTCTGGCGGCCGTCGCGTGTTTCGGCGTGCTGTTTGCTCTCTCCGCCTGCGGCGGCGGAAGCAGCCTGCAGATGAATAAAAAATATATAGATGAGGAGTATGTGAAGGACGCCGAGGCGCAGCAGTCGTATTACCTGTTCCGCAGCGACGGCACGGGAATTTACAAATGTTATTACGATTACGATTCTCCGTACGACCCTTCCAATGATTTTACTTATACCGTCACCTTCAAATATGTATACGTGGACAATCAGAGGGAAGCGGTCGTCTGTTTTTACGACAGCGTGGAGTACGGCGAGGCGGATACGGGGGACTATAATAGGGTAGAGTCGGATTGGAGCGTCCTTCTGACCGTTTCCCGCAACGTGCTCTGCTCGGCGGGCACGGGCGGATATACTTTCTATATCAACGAAGATTATCTCGACGAGATCCCCGATTTCGGGGCGTAAAGCGCGATAAAAACGAAAAAGACGGAAGAGGTTCTTCCGTCTTTTTTGGTTTGTCTTTTCGGTTTGCCGCATCAAAAGGCGCGGGAGTCCTCGTTTCATGCGCCCGCGGCGGCGGGCGGGCAGAGGGCGGCTTCGGCGTTTTTGAACGCCGAGATATAGCGGGCGAATTGCTCCCCCGCGCGTTCCTCGTCCGAAAGCCGTTCGCGCACGAAGCGCAGGGCTTCCCGCACCGTTTCGGCAGCTTTTTCGGGTATGCCCATGGTCTGATAGGCGTTCATTTCGACTTCGAACACGCGCAGGCGGCAGTCGTTGTTGTCCAGAGCGCCCTCGTCTTCGGTGCGGCGGATGAAATCTCCCAGCTCCTTCATCTCGGCGAGGGCGGCGGGCTTTTCGCAGGGGGCGAACAGTTCGATGCGCGCCGTAAAGCAGAGGACCGCGTCGGGGATGAAGAAGGGCACCTTGTCGTCCACGCAGGCGACGTACAGTTCCTTGGCGGTCTTGTAATGTTCCAGCGCCTCTTCCCGCCTTCCCAAACCGCGGCAGGCGTTGGCGACGGAGAGGTGGGCAAAGGGCACGCTCTTGCGCCACACCTTGTCGCGCTTGCTCTCGTCCAGGCTTTCCAGCCCTTGCAGCGCTTCGCTCGCCAGGCGGTATTGGTCGGCGAATTTTTTACAGTAGGCGTGCACGTTGGAGAAGCAGACCATCTCGGAGTACCAGAACACGTCGCTCACCAATCCGCTGCCGTTTTCGTGCAGCTCGCGCGTGACGGCGATGGAGTCGGTGTAGATCCGCAGCGCCTCCTCGTTGCGGTCCACCCTGCCGAGGTAGGTCGCATAGTAGCCGAGACAGTTGGTGTAATGGTATTTGCCTTCGTTCGACAGCCTATCGTAGCGCCCCCTGTACATGCCTTCGGCGCGGGACAGATAGAACTCGCTCTGCTCGAACCGGCTCAAAAGATAGTTGTCCAGCCCCATGATCGTGATGAAGTAAGCGACGCGTTCGAATTGCAGATCGGAGAGGGGCATGTCCGCGTTTTCCGCATAATAGCCGAAGATGCTCTTCAATACGTCCAATTCATTTTCCGCCTCGTCGGCAGACTTCATCCAGGTCGGCCGGAAGGGGAGGGACAAGAGCCGCAGGAAAAGTTCGCGGTTCTGTTCCCCTTCCCCGCGGGCGCTGCGGTAGGCGAAGATGCTGCCCACGAGGGACAAGAACGCCGCGTCGTCGCGCTCGGCGAGGGAAAAATTCTTGTCGGCGGCCATGAGACAGATGCGCCCGACCGCCCGCCGGATGAATTCGCCGATGCGGTCGTCGAAGAGCGAGCGTATGGCGCGCCGCTGTTCGAGGTGGGCGATGGAGAAGAGGGCGCCGCGGCGGCTGCGCGTCGTGGACAGGAAGAGCCGTATGGAGTTGACGAACCCGAGGAAGGCGAAGTTGGGCGCGTCGTTGCCCGTCAGGCAGGCAAGTTCGCCCAGCGTGAGGGGCCTGCCGATGAGGGAGAGGGCGGCGACGAGGTCGAGGAATTTGCGGTAATAGCGGTTGCCGTAGAGGCGGCCGAGACGGGAGAAATAGGCTCGGTAGATGTCCGTTCCGGGCATCAGGTCGGCTTTTTCGATCCGTTCGGCGTTCTGCTCCACCTTGCTGCTCACGTCCGACAGCGCCAGTTCGCGGTAGAGCGCGAGGGTCAGAAGGTCGTGCCCCGGCAGGCTGTCGTATATCTCCCGCCATTCCGCTTCGCCTGGGACGAACTCGGTCGCCACCTTGCGCCCGCACATCTTCGCCGCGCGCTGCATGACCGCGCGGAAATAATCGTAGGAGAACGCCTCGTATTCGGGCGTATCGGCGCGCACTTCCTTCACGGGATAGGGGAAGGCGTCGACGAAGTTGCGGCAGAAATTGGAGATGGAATCGCTCTTGTCCGACGTGCGGCAGGTGACCAGCACGTGCACGCCCTCGGCAAGGTCCTCGGCACGGGGGATGAAGTCGGTCACGTTCCGCCCCGGCTGCACGTTGATCTCGTCGATGCCGTCGAACACGAACAGGATGTCGCGGTCGGTGTAGTGGTATTTCTTATAGGCGTTCAGAAAGTCGGCGAACGCCTTCCGCGGGTCGTCGGCGCCGATGTCCAGCACGGGCAGGTTGTTCGCCGCCGTGGCGCTTCTGCCCAACTGCCGCATGGCGTCCGAAACGCCCACGGAAAAGTCGTCGACGCGGCTGTTGTAGGTCGAATTGACGTAAAAGGCGCGCACCGCCGTTCCGGGCAGTTCGGTGCAGCCCATGGCGAAGGGATCGATGGCGCGGATGAAGGTGCTCTTGCCCATGCCCTTCTGCATGCGCAGCATGAACACCTTGTCCCCGCTCTCCAGCATCTCTTCCAGCCATTCTCTCAGGAAGGCGGGTTCCTTATAATCGCATTCCGAGAGGAATTTTTCACACATTTTGCGCTCTTCCACCGTATAGCTCGCCGCTTCGAGGGAGGCGGAAACTTCCTCGCCCCCGCCCTGCGCCAGCGCGGCAAATTCGGGGATGAGCAGGGACTGCTTGCGGCTGCGCAGGTATTCCACGATGTCCGTTCTGCCCGAGCGCGCCACATAGCGGTCAAAGAAATAGATGCCCTGCATGCTGATGTTGAAATAAGGGTAGAGGGGGGTCGTCTTGCCGGCGCGCACCGAGTAGAGGGCGCCGTGCAGGGCGTTGAAGTCGAGGTCGTTGCCCACGAGCGCCTTGCCGTCCTCGGTGACAAAGTTGAGTTCGGTGAAGAAGTCCGCCTGTTTCGACAGGAAATCGGTGAGTTGGCGCAGTTTGGCGGCAACGTCGTCGTACATCTCGGGGTCGTTCAGGGGTTTCAGCGCGCCGTGTGCGATGGTTTCGTTCCGCCAGAACACGATGTCGCCCCCCTTTTCGCTGCACGCGAAGTTCTTCACCTTCTTGATGTACGATTTGGGGAAGTCGTCCATGCCCGCCTCCGCCGCCGCGGCGGCGGCAAGGCTCAGCGCGGCGCGCCAGTCGCCCAAAGAGAGGGGCTTGGAGAGGAGAAAGAGCTGAAATTCCCGCTCCTTCGGCCCGCAGGCGTTGTCAGAGAACAGCCGCGCCGCCGTGAGCAGGACGGGGATGCGGATGAGCACTTCGTACATGTCCTTGATCTGGAAGAGCAGCCCGTAGATCTGCCCGTTTTGCAGCAGGTCTTCGATGATGCCGTATTCATAGGCGACGATGGAGTTGTAGGTCTTTGCAATCTTCGGGTCGTAACAGGTCGTGTCCTCCGACAATATCTCGTTCCACGCCTTGCCGCATTCGGGACAGACCAGGCGGTTGTTGATGAATATGAGATCGCGTTCGCATTCGGGGCAGATCATTGCCGTTTTCCTCCTTTGTTTTTTTCCGTTTTTTCACCCTTGTTTTCCGCTTCGTCCCGCTTGCGGCACAGCCGCGCGAGGGTGCGGGCGCGGCTGACCGTCTCGGCGACCAGCCACACGAAAAAGAGGGCGGTGACGACCGCGGGCAGCGCCACCCAGCCCGTATTCATGGCATCCATGCCCAGGAAATCGAGAATATCCAGCGCGCTCGTGAACACCGAAAGGCTGCCCACGACGTTGGCGAGGATGAACGCCAAAATCTGCAGACGCAGGTCGGAAATTTCCTTTTTGAGCGCGGCGCGCTCTTCCGCCTGCCGCTTGCGGTTTTCCAGCTCGTCGGCGTACAGCCGTATCAGTTTTTCCTCCACGTCGTACTTGCCGTTTATCTCGCCCAAAAGCTCCCGTATGCACAGTTTTTCCTTGACATAGCCGTACCAGCGGTTGATGTTCTCCTGCGCGGATACGGTGGTGTAGTCGCACCGCGCCGCCAGCATGGCGGACTTGCGGCTCAGCTTGATCAGCTGCGCCTGTGCTGCGGCGATGTCCCCGTCTGCGCGGGCGTTGCACCGCAGGTCTACGGCGTTCAGCTGGTCCAGCCGTTTGAGCAGGGTGAACCGCTCGTTGAGAAGGAGCAGGTAGAGGTAGAAGTACCGCTCGGAAAAATTTTCGGCAAAACCGCTCACGGCAAAGGCGTCCGCGCCCTCGTCGCCCGTGGGGCGCAGAAAGTCGAAACAGCCGTTGACCGTTGCCCCGCAGGCGATGTTCTCGAACTCCGTAAAGACGTCGCCGTCCGGACGGACCTTGTAGGAAAGTTTGAAGTTGTTCTTGGCGAGCGTCAGAAAGTTGCCGTCGAATTCCCCGTCGTCCCTGCAGCGGTACATGCCGAACAGGTTGGGCTTGCAGTCGGAAAAGCGCAGCCGGCTGCCGCGGTCGAACCCGCGCAGGTCCTTCATCTCCGCCAGCAATTCCCGCGCCTTCTCCGCGGCCGTAAAGGTCACGGTTTCCTCGCCCGCCCGCGTCTTTCGGACGAACGAGCAGACGTTGTGCTCGTCTTTCAGCTCGGAAAAGAAGTAGTTGCATTCCACGTACGCCGCCGCGTCCCCCTCGGGGAATATCTCGAATTCCAGAAACCCGACGTTGGTCTCGAAGAGGTACAGCCCGATGTTGCCCAGGCGGAAGGGGAAGGTCTTGCCCGCGCGGGCAGTCAGGGTCACCGCCGTGCGCTCGTCGGGCGGCAGGGAGAGGGCGCGCCGCACGGCGGCGTTCAGCGAATACGCCCGCCCGATGCTCTCTCCGCCCTCTTCGTTCAGTTTGTCGGCGATGCTCTCCAAGAGGTAGCCGTCGCCCATGCGGCGGGGCAGCCATTTCTGCTTGCGCTTTTGCTCCGTTCCCGCGTCCGTTCGTCGTTCCCAGGCGACGAAAGCCGCCCGCGCCGCGTCGCTCGAAGCGGGGCCGTCGCACGCAAAGGGCAGCAGTACTTTCGTAAAATTCTTCATCGGTGTTTTCCTCGTCCGTGTCCGTTTTCCCGGCAGAAAAAAGGCCGCCGCCGCGCTTTGCCTGCCGGACTTTCTTTCAGTATACGGCATTTTTCCCCGCTTGTCAATATCCGCGGGGAAATTTTCGCCTGTTTCGGGCTTTTCAGTCCTTCCGTCCCAGAATGTCGTCCGCTGAACAGTCCAGAACGTCGCACAGCAGCGCAAACGTGGGCAGCGACGGCAATATCCTGCCCGAAACGTACTGCGAAAGGGTGGGGCGGGATATGCCCGGCTCTTTGGCGATCTGCGTCTTGCTCTTGCGGCTCGTCTCTATCTCTTCCCGCAGCCGCTTGCGGATGATCTCGTCATAATTTTTCATACCTATATTTTATTAGGTGTTGCCTAATTTTTTTTAACATTTAGGTTATACCTAAATTATAATGTAGGCGAATGTTTTTTGAAGGGAGGGAGGACGGTGAATACATCTGTCGGTTTCAGGCGGGAAGCCCGCGCCGCATTGGCGGGAAAGCGGGGGACGATGGCGCTTGCGGCGCTCGCCCGCGGCGTGCTGCCGCTCATTTTTCCCGTTTTATTGTTGGTTCTTGTTTGTTCTCGGGTGGCTGTCCCGGCATTGCTGTGGATCTTGCTGATATTGTCGCTTGCGGGGCTCCTGTGTCTCACGGGGTCGCTGATCATGGGGTCTTGCGCCATGTCGCTCGCCGCGCTGCGGGGGGGGGCGTCGGGGCGGCGCATTTTTCGCCCGTCTTGCCGCAGTGACGGAAAAGAAAAAAAGAGGGGCGCGCTTTGCAAAGCGCGCCCCTCTCCTTTCCGTGTCAGAAAAAGCATCGGGCTCTCCGGACCCGCGAAGATAGATTTTCAGGAACCGAGCGTGATCGTATCGCCGCTGATCGAGTATGTCAGTTCGAAACTCAGCAGGGACGCCGTATCGGAAAAGTCGGTGTCGGGGGTCGCCAGTACGAGACGGAAACTGCCCGACTCGTCTGCAAACAGGCTGTCGGAAAGGGTGAGTTCTACGCCTTCCTGCGGGAAGTCGCAGGTGTAGGAGAACCTACCCGGAAGAAATTCGTCCTCTTTGATGTTTTTTGCGTTATAATCTTCGCTTGTGGAAAAATTTAGCGGCAGCGCATAGACCGAAGTCGCCGTGTCGATGCCGTCTGCGTTCGTCAGGGTGTAGATCGAATGGGGCGTTTCCGCCGCCGAGGTCGTTTCATGGGCAAAGTTCACCTCTATGG
>JAGHJP010000005.1 GCA_017886575.1 Clostridia bacterium | reverse complement strand
GATAAATTGGAGGCGATGACCTGCGTTTGCAGCGTGGGGTTGGACATGATCGCCATTCCCGGTTCGACTTCCGCCGCCACCATCTCCGCCATGATCGCAGACGAAGCGGCGATCGGCATGGTCAACAACAAGACCACGGCGGTGCGCGTCATCCCCGCGCCCGGCAAAAAAGTGGGGGAATGGGTCAACTTCGGCGGTCTTTTGGGCCGCGCGCCCGTCATGCCCGTGCACGAGAGCCGCGCCGACAAATTCATCTCCCGCGGCGGGCTCATCCCCGCGCCCATCCACAGTTTCAAGAACTGACGCGCATACCGCCCGTCGGGCGGGTAATATAGGATTCCAAAGGAGCGAGGCTCCTTTGGCGGGTGGAGGGCAGAGCCCTCCGAATAAAAGCCTTTTAGAAGCGGAACGGAGTTCCGCGTAAAACGCGGGCATGTCCCGCGTCGTCGCCCGTCGGGCGGATAACCCGGGTTTCAAAAGGGACGTGGTCCCTTTTGAAAGGGTGCGGGAACGGCGTTCCCGCAAAAAGGCTGCCTTTCAAAAGCGGAGCAAACGCTCCGCGCCCGTCGCCGCAGGCGATAAAACCGCAAGGCAAAGCCTTTGCCGTCAAAGTCCGCTTTACGATTAAGGGGCGCCGCCCCTTATAAACCCCGCAAAGGGCGCAGCCCTTTGAACCCGTTCAAGGGGCGTCCCCCCTTGAAAATCCCGCGTCGCGCAAGGCAGAGCCTTGCGTGTACCGTACATAAAAGAACAAAAAGCGAGGTATCTGCATGGAAAGAGAACAGACCGAAAAGAAATATACCTGGGACACGAGCGGCATTTTCCCCGACGACGAGGCGTGGGAAAGGGAATACAAAGAGGTCGGAAAGCTGACCGATTTTTCCGCCTTCCGCGGCAAACTCGGCGATAAAGAGACACTGCTCGCCTTCTTCCGGGCGGACGAGGCGTTTTCCCGCCGCGCTGAAAAGCTCTATCTCTATGCAAGCATGCGGCACGACGAGGACGTGCGCGCGGCGAAGTATGTCGCCTTCGAGGGA
Source organism: Clostridia bacterium (assembly GCA_017886575.1). Taxonomy (GTDB): domain Bacteria; phylum Bacillota; class Clostridia; order Christensenellales; family Borkfalkiaceae; genus RGIG4074. Next base: position 23,820 of record JAGHJP010000005.1, on the reverse strand, counting down.
AAAATGCAGTCCCTCTATACCGCATATGCCTCTTCCGTCAGTTTCTTCGAACCGGAGATCCTGTCCCTGCCCGCATCGCAACTCGAAGCGTGGGCGAAGGACCCCGATTTTGCCGACCGCGACTACACGTTCCGCCGCCTGCTGGCGCAAAAGCCGCACGTCCTTTCGGAGAAAGAGGAAAAGATATTGGCTCTGGCGGGCGAGCCGCTGGGCGGCTTTCACGATGTGTTCACCATGCTCGACAACGCCGACCTGCCCCTGCCCGTCCGCACGCTGGACGGCAAGCGCACAAAAATCACGCACGCCACCTACGGGCTGGTCATGCGCGGCGGGTCGCGGCAGGCGCGCAAGACTTGTTTTAAGGCGTATTACGGCGCCTACCGTTCTCTCCTCAACGTCATCACCGCCGCCTATGCGGGCAACGTCAAAAAGGATATCTTTTATAAGACGGCGCGCGGCTACGAAAGCTGCCTTGCCATGGCGCTTTCGGGCGAGGACGTGCCGCCCGTCGTCTATGAAAACCTCATTGCTTCCGTGCACGGGGCGCTGCCCGTCCTGCACCGCTATATCTCTCTCCGCGGCGAAGTTCTGGGCCTTGACAGGCAGCACATGTACGATATCTATGCGCCTCTGGTCGAAGAGGCGGACATCCGTCTGTCCTACGACGAGGCGTACGAAGAGGTCGTCAAGGGGCTTGCGCCCCTCGGGGAGGAGTACGGCAGACTGCTCCGCCGCGCGCATGACGAGCGGTGGATAGACGTGTACGAAAACACGGGCAAGCGGAGCGGCGCGTACAGCACGGGCGTGTACGACACCCATCCCTATGTGCTCCTCAATTATCAGCCGACCACGGGCGAACTCTTCACCGTCGCGCACGAAATGGGGCACTCCATCCATACCTACAAATCCAACGCCGCCCAGCCGTACGCCAAATCGTCCTACACCATTTTCCTCGCGGAGATCGCCAGCACGGTCAACGAAGTATTGCTTTTGAAACACCTATACGCGGGCACGCAGGATAAAAAACTCAAAAAATTCCTGCTCAATTACTATATGGACATGTTCCGCACGACCCTCTTCCGGCAGACGCAGTTTGCCGAATTCGAGGAGATCGCGCATAAAAAGGCCGAGTCGGGCGAACCGCTCACGCGGGAGAATCTGTCGGAGGCGTATTACGGCCTGAACAAGGCGTACTACGGCGACGGCATCGTGCACGATAAGGAGATCGCCATCGAATGGGCGCGCATCCCGCACTTCTACCGCTCGTTCTATGTCTACAAGTACGCCACGGGCATCGTGTCCGCCGTGTCCATCGCCTGTGCCATTTTGGAAGAGGGCGAACCCGCCGTGCGGCGGTACTTCCGCTTTCTGGAGAGCGGCGGCAAGACCTGCCCCGTGGACATCCTGAAGGAGGCGGGCGTCGATCTCACGAGCCGCGCGCCCTTCGAACGCGCGATGCGGGAATTTGCCGACACGCTGCGGGAATTTGAAGAATTGCAGAACTAACACCAAGGAGGAGGGGAAACCATGCCGAACAACAACGTCAACGCCATGCCGCACAGCATCGACGCCGAGAGCGCGCTTTTGGGGTGCCTGATCATCGACAACGAACTGCAGGGGGACATCATCGAATCGCTCACCGAGGAGGATTTCTATCTCGAAGCGCACAAGTACATCGTCAACGGCATGCGGCGGGTTTTCGCGGACAAAAAGCCCGTGGACATCGTCACGCTCTCGGACGAACTCGAAAAGGCGGGCGAACTCGAGCGGGCGGGCGGCATCGCCTACATCACCGAGATCGCGCAGGCAACGCCCTCTTCCGCTAACTATAAATATTACCTCGACATCGTCAAGCGGGACAGCATGAACCGCAAGCTCATCCGCGCTTCCCGCCGCATCATCGAAAACAGCATGAAGGGCGAGGAAGTCCGCGACGCGCTCGATTTTGCCGAAAAACAGATCTACGACCTCTCCAAGCAGACGGAAAATTCCTCCCTCAAAGGCATGGCGGAGGGGGACATCGTGGGGGAAGTCATCCGCAAATTCGAGGAGATCGAAAAGGACAAGACCATCCTGCGCGGCGTGGAAACGGGGTTCCGGCAACTCGACCGCCTGACCAACGGGTTGCAAAAATCCGACCTCATCATTTTGGCTGCCCGCCCGGGCATGGGCAAGACGTCCTTCGCCATGAACATCGTCGAGCACGCCGCCCTGCAAAAGGGCAAGATATGCGCCGTGTTCTCCCTCGAAATGCCCCGCGTGCAGATCGTGCAGAGGCTTCTCTGCTCGTATGCGGGGGTCAGTATGGAGAAGGCGCTTTCGGGCAACCTCGAGGGCGAAAAGAACGCCTGGAAAAAACTCTTTCTCGCCGCCGACCGCCTCTCCAAGAGCAAGATATACATCGACGATACCTCCCGCATCATGCCCGCGGAAATGCTCTCCAAGTGCCGCCGCCTGAGCGCGCAGGCGGGCGGCCTCGACCTCGTCATGATCGACTATATCCAGCTCATGGGCAGCATATCGGGGGGCGGCAGCAGCGAAATGAACCGCCAGCAGGAGATCGCGGGCATCAGCCGCGACCTGAAACTCATGGCGAAGGAACTGAACGTCCCCGTCATCGCGCTCTCGCAGCTCCGCCGCATCCAGACCAAGGAGCCGCAGCTCTCCGACCTGCGCGAATCGGGCGCCATCGAGCAGGACGCCGACATCGTCATGTTCATCAATCGCCCCGAAGCGACGGCGACGGCGGAGGAACTCGCCTCGGGTAAGATCGTCAAGGGCGCGGCGGAATTGGTCATCGCCAAACACCGCAACGGTTCGCAGGGAAGGCTGCAGCTCCGTTTCATCGGCGAACAGACCAAGTTCGTGGACGTGGACGCGCAGAACCGCGACGACGAACCGCCCGTGCGCGCCGTCGATCCCGCCGATTACGACGACGCCCCTTCGGACGGCGGAGAAGAACTGCCGCCCCCGGACGAGAGCCACCCCGCCGCGCTGCGCCGCGTGAGCGAGGACGACATGCCCTTCTGATGGACGGGCACACGGCAACGAAAGGAGGGGAACGGGATGAAGCGGAGAAAAGTACTCTTTGTCTGTACGGGCAACACCTGCCGTTCGCCGATGGCGGAAGCGCTCCTGCGCCGCCAGATCAAGGCGAAAAAGATCAAATTCGTGGACGTCGCGTCCGTGGGGCTGCGCGTGGAAAAGGACGCCGTCATCCACCCGTTCAGCGCGCAGGTGTTGGCGGAAAACGGGCTGACCATGCCCAAGTTTCATCCCCGCCAGCTCACGGATAAAATTTATCGGAACGCCTTTGTCGTCATCACCATGACGGACGCGCAGAAGGCATATTTCAAGGGCGACCCAAAAGTGTACAGCATGTCCGAAGTGGCGGACGGCATCGAGATCCCCGACCCTTACGGCGGGGGAATCGAGGCCTACCGCGCGGCGTTTGCCCTCCTTTCGGAGGCAGCGGAAAAGATCGCCGACAGCATCGCCGGCAAATGAGCGGCGCCGGACGCGAACGGCAAAATTTTTCCGGATAGATTGCATAATGCTTTCGTATATCGGAAAATTGAATTTTTTGTCGTCCGACGGCTTGACAAAATCCGAAAAAAAGTGTATAATAAACAATATAAACGACAACGGAGAAGAATACATGAAAATTGCGATCGCCTGCGATCACGGCGGGCTCAATCTCAAAAAAGCGCTCAAAGACTATCTCACGCGGAACGGCTACGAATACGTCGATTTCGGCACCGATTCGGCGGACTCCTGCGACTATCCCGACTACGCCCTTCCCGCGGCGGAAGCGGTGGCGCGGGGGGACTGCGACCGTGGCATCGTCATCTGTTCGACGGGCATCGGCGTGTCCATCGTTGCCAACAAGGTACCCGGCATCCGCTGCGCGCATTGCCACGACACCTATTGCGCAAAATATACACGCTATCACAACGACGCCAACATGCTTGCCTTCGGCGAAAAGTGCCTGGGCGTGGGCATGATGGAGGAGATCGTCACGGCGTTTCTGACCAGCGAATTCGAGGGGGGCGAACGCCATACCCGCCGCATCGCCAAGATCGGGGCGATCGAGGAAAAATATTCCAAAAAATAAGACCGCAGGGAGGTAAAGAGGACATGGTGGAAGAGGTCGTCGGCAGCATCATCGAGGCGGAGGATAAGGCCGAGCGCATGGGAAAGGAAGCCCGCGCCGCGGCAAAGCAGATCGTATCCGACGCGCGGCAATCTTCCGAAAACCGCCGCGCCGCCTGCGTGCAGGAATGCCGCGCCGCGGCGGCCGCGCTCCGCAACGCCGCGCGGGAGAAGGGCGAAGAGGACTACGCGCGGGCGATGGAAGCGGGCAGGGCGCAGGCGGAAGCGCTGCGCGCCGCACAGGAGAAGAACAGGCAGAAGGCGGCCCTCGCCATTCTCGCCGCCATACTGCCGCAATAGGCGGATAAGAGCGGCAAAGAGGCAGCCAAGAGGAAAAAGCAGGGCGGAGGACGCTTATGGCAGTGGTCAGGATGAAAAAGTTCCGTCTGATCGGGCTTTCATCGGAAAAGGGAAAAATCATCGGCAGGCTCTTGCGCAGCGGGGCGGCGCAGCTCGCGCCGACCGAGGAAACGGAGCTGACGGTCCGCTCTCTCGACGGGGAGACGCTGGACGCGGCGGCTTCCGTCTATTCGCGCGCCTGCGTCGCGCTGGATTTCCTCTCCGAACGCAAAAAAGCGTGCGCGCGGCTGGTCAAGGCGGGCGTTCTGCCCGCAGATACGATGGCGGGCGCGGAGAAAAAGGGACTTGTGCAAACGCGTGCCGCCGTTTCGGCGGACGAATTCGAACAGGTCGAATTGAAGCAGGACGAGCTTCTGTCCGTGTGCGACGCACTCGGCGAGCTCGCGGCAGAGAAGAACGGGTTAAAGTCCCGCACCGCCGCCCTGCGCTCCCTGCTGGAAGGCTTGCAGCCCTACCGCGGGTTCACTTTGAAATTTTCCGAAGTCAGGCCCACAAAGCACGTCCGTTTCCTGCTCGGCACTTGCAAGGGCGCGTCCGCGCTGCAGCGGGACGCGGATGCCCTGTCCGAAAAATACGGGGCGGAGATACAGCTGCTCCCCGTGGGCGACGGCGGGGGCAAGGCGCGCGAATACCTGCTCTTTGCCGCCGCGGAAAAGGAGCGCGCCCAAGGGCTGGACTCCGACCTCTCTCTGCTCGGCTTTGTTCCCTGTCCCTACGATTTCGATTGCACGGCGCGGGAAAAGATCGCCGAGGTGCGCGAAGAACTCCGCTCGGTCGCTGCGGCGGAAGAGGAGCTGGAACGGCGCGCGGCGGCATATTTTTCCTATGAAAAGCCCCTGCGGCTGCTGTCCGACAATTGCCGCCTGCGCATGGAACTCATCCGCGCGGACGGGGATTTTGCCAAGACGGCAAAGACCTTCATTCTCGAATGTTTCGTGCCCGTGCCCGATGCGGAGCGGGTGGAAAAGGCGATACACGCCGCGACGGAGAACGTCGTTCTGGACGTCCGCGACGCGGAGGACAAGGACTGTCCGCCCACCCTCCTCAAAAACAATGCCTTCGTCGCGCCCTACGAGAACATCACCAATACTTTCTCTCCCCCGTCCTATCGGGAAACCGACCCCAACCCCGCCGTGGCGCTCTTCTACGTCGTCTTTTTCGGCATCATGTTCGGGGACGCGGGCTACGGGCTGGTGCTCGCCGTCGGCAGTTTTCTCGCGGTGCGGCTGCTAAAACCCGAAAAAAATATGCGGAATCTGCTGCTCATCTTTGGTATGGGCGGCATCTCCGCCATCATCTGGGGAATCCTGTTCGGCGGCGTTTTCTCCATCGACACGGTGCCGGCGCTCTGGTTCGCGCCCCTCTCCGATCCCATCACCATGCTCATCCTGTGCTTCGCCTTGGGATTGTTGCAGATATTCGTGGGCATGGGGTATCAGGCGCATGAACTCATCAAAGAAGGGCACATCGCCGACGCCGTCTATGACGTGTTCAGCTGGTATGCCATTTTCCTCGGCGGCGGGCTTGCCGCGCTCTCGCTGCTCCTCGTGCCCGCCTTTCCCGTGTGGGTCGGCGTGGCGATCCTGGCGGCGGGCTTTGCCGTGCTCATGTTCGGCGGCGCGGTGCGCGCCAAGGGCGTGATCGGCAGGATCGTCGGCGCGGTTTCCCCGCTGTACGGCATCGTCAATTACTTCTCGGACGTCATGAGCTACTCCCGCATCTTCGGGCTCGCGCTCGCGTCGGGGGTCATCGGGCTGGTGTTCAACACGCTGGCGGAAGTGTTCATCGGGCTCATTCCCGTGGCGGGGTATATCCTCGCGGCGGTCCTGCTGTTGGTCGGGCACGGGCTCAACCTTGCGATCGGGCTTTTGGGGGCGTACGTCCACGATTCCCGCTTGCAATACATCGAATTTTTCGGAAGATTTTATCACGGCGGCGGCAGGTTGTTCGTCCCGCTGGGATCGAATTTGAAATATGTAACCATAAAACAGGAGGTATAACTTTTATGGGATATTGGATTGCCCTTCTGGGCGCAGCGTTGGCGGTAGGTTTGTCCTGCGTCGGGTCGTCCGTCGGCGTCGGCATTGCGGGACAGGCGGCGGCGGGTCTGGCGGCCGAACAGCCCGAAAAGGCGAACCTGGCAATGCTTCTGCAGGCGCTGCCCGGCACGCAGGGCATTTACGGCACGGTCGTCGCCTTCCTGGTGCTCCTGCGCCTGGACGTGTTCGGCGGGCTGGACTTCACGAGCGAACTCTTCACCGTTGCGGAAGGCTGGGCGGTCTTTGCCGCCTGTCTGCCCATGGCGATCGGCGGGTTGGTTTCGGGCATCTTCCAGGGGAAGGTCGCGGCGAGCGGCATCAATCTCTACGGCAGGCGCACCGAAAGTTTCGCTTCTGCCATGATTTATACGAGTATCGTGGAAATGTACGCCATTTTGAGCCTCGTCATCTCCGCGATCACCGTCTTTATGATGTAAGGCGGCAGGCTTTTCGGAGAACACGGCAGTGAGCACGAACGGAAAGGAAAATATCATCGGCAACATTCTTTCGGCGGCGGAAGAGGACAAGGCGCAGGTGTTGAGCGCGGCGCGCGCGCAGGCGGAGGAGATCGTCCGCGCGGACGAAAAGTTTTGCGCGGACATGCAGGCGCAGACGAGCGCGGCGGGGGAGGCGGCGGAACGCACCGAACGCGCCCGCGCCGCCGCCCGCGCCCGCATGGACACGGGCAAACTGCTCCTCGCGGCGCGGCAGGCGGAGATCTCCGCCGCGTTTGCCGCCGCCGAACAGGCGGTCCTCGCCCTCGACAGGGCGGGGTACGCCCGCTTCGTCTTTGCCCTGCTCGACCGCTATGCGGAGGCGGGCGACACGGTCGTCGTCCCGGCTTCCCAGCGGGAGAAGGTAACGGAAAAAGACGTGGCGGATTATGCCGAAAAACGGGGCATGCCCCTTTCCTATCGCGCCGACGGACAGTTTTCGGGCGGCGTGATCTTAGAGAATGAAAAGTACGACAAGAACCTCACGCTCTCCATGCTCTTGCAGGAGTACCGCGAAGGGCACGAGGCGGAAGTGGCGGCGATTCTGGCGGGAGAGTGAACGCGATGGGCGTGAGCAGTGTCATCTATGCCAATACGGGCGCATACGTCGCGCTGAACGGGATGCTGACGGCGGAACGCTATCAGCGGCTCATCGATTGTACGGGCGACGCGGAGCTGCAAAAACGGCTGTCGGAATTCGGCTTCGAGGGCGATACGACGGACGAAATGCTTTCGCGCGCCCTGGACGGGGTCTATGCCTATCTGGACGAACGTTCCCCCGTGGAAGGGGTGCGCGCCGCGCTGTTGAAGAAGAACGACTACCACAACGCCAAGGTGACGATGAAGTGCAAGTACGCCCGCCGCGAGGACTTCGGCGCGCTGCTCTATCCGCACGGGGGCATCGATACGGATAAGATGAAGGAGTGGGTGTTCAAGGACGACTACTCCCTCCTGCCCCGTCCCATGGCGGCGGCGCTCGCCGACATCGACCTGCGCTTTTCCAAGGGCGATCGCAGCGGCCGCGTCGTCGACTGCCGCCTCAACCGGGCGATGTACGAAGATATTTTCCAAACCCTGGGCGCGGGGCACGGCGAAATGAAGGGCGTGTTCCGCGCCGAGGCGGACCTTTGCAACGTTTCCGCCGCGCTGCGCGTGCGCGTCAACGGCCTGCGGGAAGCAGACCTCGCGGAGGAATTTCTCCCCGGCGGTCAGATTCCCTTCGACACGTTGCGCGTCCTTTTGGACGGTACGCCCGAACGGGTACGCGACGCCTTTTCCCACGGCGCGGCGGAGGAATACCGCGACATCGTTTCAGACGCGATGAGCGAGGCGGAGAAGGGAGCCATGCCCGACTTCGAGCGGGTAAGCGACAACTTCATCATCCGCATGCTGAAAAAGTATAAGGACAGCAATTCGCACTACATGATGTTCTATGGCTATGTCCTGGCGCGGCTGTACGAACTCAAAAACATCCGCATCGTCTGCGCGGGCGTCCGTGCGGGCGAGCCGAAAAAAAAGATCCACGCAAAGCTGAGGGAAACATATGTCTGACAAAATGGCGGTCATCGGCGATAAGGACAGCGTCTTTGCCTTCAAGGCGGTGGGCGTCGCGGTGTTCGGCGCGTCCGGGGAAGGGGAGGCGAAGGAAAAGATCAAGGAGCTGGTGAAGGAAAATTACAAAGTCATCTTCCTCACCGAAGATCTCGCGCAGAAGCTGGACGGTTTTCTGGAACGGTACAGGTCGGCGCCCTATCCCGCCGTCATCCCCGTTCCGTGCGGCGGCGCGGGGGCGGGCTTTGCCATGGAGTCTCTGAAACGGGACATGGAAAGGGCGATCGGCGCGGATATACTCTTTAAGGACAAGGACAAAAAATGAGGCGCGGCAATCGTCGTCGCCGCCCTCCGGCAGGGCGAGGAGAATGGAAATGAAAGGTAAAATCGTAAAAATATCCGGTCCGCTCATCGTGGCGGAAGGGATGGCAGACAGTAAGATCTACGACGTCGTGCGCGTCGGAAAGGAACAACTCATCGGCGAGATCATCGAGCTGCGCGGCGACAGGGCGTCCGTGCAGGTCTACGAAGAGACCGCGGGGCTCGGCCCCGGCGACGAGGTTTCTTCGACGGGCGCGCCCCTCTCCGTGGAGCTTGCGCCCGGCATCATCGGCGGCATTTACGACGGCATTCAGCGCCCGCTCGTCCGCCTTTCCGAACTCTCGGGCGACCGCATCGGCAGGGGACTGAACGCCGCCGCCGTCGACCATGCCAAAAAATGGGACTTCGTTCCCGCCGTCAAAGCGGGCGATATGGTTTCCGCGGGCGACGTTCTGGGCACGGTGCGCGAAAACGACGTGGTCGAACACCGCATCATGGTCCCCTTCGGCGTGGCGGGAAGGGTATCCGCCATCGAAAGCGGCCCGTTCACCGTCGAGGAGACCGTGGCGAAAATTGCGACCGAACAGGGAGAACGGGCGGTCTGCATGCTGCAAAAATGGCCCGTCCGCCGCGGCAGGCCGTACAAAGAAAAATTCTCGCCCGACGAGCCCATGGTCACGGGGCAGCGGGTCATCGACACCCTCTTCCCCGTCGCGCGCGGGGGCTGCGCCGCCGTCCCCGGGCCCTTCGGCAGCGGTAAAACGGTCGTCCAGCATCAGCTCGCCAAGTGGGCGGACGCGGACATCATCGTCTATGTCGGCTGCGGCGAACGCGGCAACGAAATGACGGACGTCCTCAACGAGTTCCCCCGCCTCATCGATCCCAAGACGGGGCATCCTCTGATGGAGCGCACGGTGCTCATCGCCAACACGTCCGACATGCCCGTCGCCGCGCGCGAAGCGTCCATCTATACGGGTATCACCATCGCGGAATACTTCCGCGACATGGGTTATAACGTCGCCATCATGGCGGATTCCTCCTCCCGCTGGGCGGAGGCGCTGCGCGAGATGAGCGGGCGGCTCGAAGAGATGCCTGGCGAAGAGGGCTATCCCGCCTATCTTTCCTCGCGGCTCGCGGAGTACTACGAGCGCGCGGGCGCGGTCAAGATCCTGGGCAGCGGCGAGCGGACGGGCTCCGTCACCGCCATCTCGGCGGTCTCGCCCCCGGGCGGCGACCTGTCCGAACCCGTATCGCAGGCGACCTTGCGCATCGTCAAAGTGTTTTGGGGTCTCTCTTCCGCCCTCGCCTACAAGCGTCACTTCCCCGCCATCGACTGGCTGCAGAGCTATTCGCTCTATGCCGACAGGCTGCGTCCCTGGTTCGACGAACACGCGGGGGAATCGTTCATGCAGGACCGCGCCTTTGCGATGAAGGTATTGCAGGAAGAATCCGGACTGTCCGAGATCGTCCGTCTCGTCGGCATGGACGCGCTCTCGCCCGCCGACCGCGTGACCATGGAAACGGCAAAGATCATCCGCGAGGATTATCTCCATCAGAACGCCTTTCATGAAACGGACACCTTCACGTCCCTCAAAAAACAGCGCGCCATGCTGGAAATGATCCGCGCGTTTTATGTTGCCGCGGGCGACGCCGTCGCCCGCGGGGCGGACGTGGAGGACACGCTGCACATCCCCGCGCGCGAGAAGATCGGCAGGGCGAAATATCTCCCCGAGAGCGAGGCGGAAGGGGACATCCGCGCCATCATAGCGGAAATCAAAGCCGAGACCGCCGCGGCGGCAGAGGAGGCGGAATAATGCGGAAAGAGTATAAGAGTATCAAAGAAGTCGTCGGCCCCCTGATGCTGGTCGAAGGCGTGGAGGGCGTCACCTACGACGAATTAGTCGAAATCGAACAGGCGGACGGGGAAGTGCGCAGCGGCAAGGTGCTGGAGATCGACGGCGACAAGGCGCTCGTCCAGCTCTTCGAAAGCGCGCGCGGCCTGCAGATCTCCACGTCCAAAGCCCGCTTTCTGGGTCACGCCGTCGAGCTCGGCGTGTCCAAGGACATGCTCGGGCGGGTATTTGACGGCATGGGCCGCCCCAAGGACGGCGGCGCGCCCGTCATTCCCGAAAAGAAACTGCCCATCGAGGGCGCGCCCATCAATCCCGCCGCGCGGGACTATCCGGACGAATTCATTCAGACGGGCATCTCGGCGATCGACGGGCTGAACACGCTGGTGCGCGGGCAAAAACTGCCCGTGTTCTCCATGAGCGGCCTGCCGCACGCCGAGTTCGCCGCACAGATCGCCCGGCAGGCGAAGGTGCTCGGTTCGGACGCCGGGTTCGCCGTCGTGTTCGCCGCCATGGGCATCACCTATGAAGAGGCGGACTACTTCGTGCAGGACTTCCGCCGCACGGGCGCCATCGAACGCGCCGTGCTGTTCATGAACCTCGCCGACGATCCCGCCGTGGAGCGCATTTCCACGCCCCGCATGGCGCTCACGTGCGCCGAATATCTGGCGTTCGATTTGGGCATGCACGTCCTCGTCATCCTGACGGACATCACCAATTACTGCGAGGCGCTGCGTGAAGTGTCCGCCGCGCGCAAGGAGGTGCCTGGCCGCCGCGGCTATCCCGGTTACCTCTACACCGATCTGGCGCACATCTACGAGCGCGCGGGCAGGATCAAGGGCAAGAAGGGCTCCATCACGCAGATCCCCATCCTGACCATGCCCGAGGACGACAAGACCCACCCCATTCCCGACCTGACGGGCTACATCACGGAAGGGCAGATCATTTTGTCCCGCGAACTCTATCAGAAGGGCATTCTGCCGCCCGTGGACGTGTTGCCGTCCCTGTCCCGTCTGAAGGACAAGGGCGTCGGCAAGGGCAAGACCCGCGAGGATCATGCCGACACCATGAACCAGCTCTTCGCGGCATACGCCACGGGCAAGGACGCCAAGGAACTCGCCGCCATTCTGGGCGATTCCGCGCTGTCCGCGACCGATAAACTGTACGCGAAGTTTGCCGAGGCGTTTGAAAAGGAATACGTTTCGCAGGGGTTCGATACCGACCGCAGCGTCGGAGAGACGCTCGATCTGGGCTGGAAACTTTTGGGCATGCTGCCCAAGAGCGAGCTGAAGCGCATCAAGGACGAATACATTGAGAAATATTATCCCGCAGAAAAAGAGGAAAAGGCGGAATAAGGAGGGGGCATGACACGGCTGAACGTCAATCCCACGCGGCAGGAGCTCAGGCGTTTGAGGGAACGGCTGAAAACCTCCGTCCGCGGGCACAAGTTATTGAAGGACAAGACGGACGAAATGATCCGGCAGTTCTGCATCCTCATCCGCGAGAATAAGCGGCTCCGTGAGGAAGTGGAGGCCGACCTTGCAGGGGCGCTGAAAAATTTTTCCGCCGCCAAGGCCGTCATGGACGAGCGTGCGCTGGAAGAGGCGTTTCTGCTGCCCGCCGCCTCCGTCACGCTCACCTGCGGCGAAAAGAGCGTCATGTCCGTCGCCGTGCCCGACATCGAAGTGCATGAAGAAACGCGGGGCAATGCGCCCTATGCCTATGCCTCGGTATCCTCCGAAGTGGACGGCTCCGTGGCGGCGCTTGCCGCCGTTCTTCCCAAACTCGTCCGCCTCGCCTCCGTCGAAAAGACCTGCAACCTGCTCGCGGGCGAGATCGAGCGGACCAAACGGCGGGTCAACGCCCTCGAATACGTCATGATCCCGCAGTACGAAGAGACCATCCGCTATATCGTGATGAAGCTGGACGAAAACGAGCGCGGCGCGACCACGCGGCTCATGAAAGTCAAGGAAATGCTTGCCGCCGAGCGGGAGAGGTAAGCGCACCGGAGGAGCGGCGCCCGGGTCCGATAAAGACGGAACATGATGAGGAAAGGAAAGAAATCTTACAAAAATGTAAGGTTTATGTAAGATTCGCGTAAGATAGATTTGCGGAAGAGTGTGGTATAATGGTGGTACGGTAAAATAAAGTATAAGGAGAAACCATTATGTCCGGCGTCAGGAAGTTTATTTCTCTGTTTCTCGGCGCGGCTCTGTGCTGTGCCGTCGCCTTGTTCTCCGCTTGCGAGGACAAGGGGAAGAGCACGCTGCTTCGTGCGCCCGCCGCGGCGCAGGATTTTTCATACAGTGAGAGTGGGCAGGAGGACTTTGCGGCGATCACGTCCCGCGCGGAATCGTTTGCCGCCGCCTTTGCCGCTGCCGCTTATGCCGCCGACGAAAAGGGGGAGAACATTGCCGTGTCGCCCGTATCGGTGTACATGGGACTCTCCCTCGCCGCAGAGTGTGCGGACGGCGAAACGAAGGAAGAATTGCTTGCCGCGCTGGAACTTTCCGAGGAGGAATTGCGCGCCGATTTCCACTATCTCTATCGTTCGCTCTCGGATGCGTTCGACACGGGCATGGTCACCGTCGGCAATTCGGTCTGGGTCAACGAGGGCACGCAGGTGAAGGACGAATGCCTGGATACGCTCGCCGAAAAATATTTCGCCTATTCCTATGCGGCGGACTTTGAAACGGACAACGAAAACGCTAACCAAGCGGTGCGCTATTTTGTCAAAGAGCAGACGCACGGGCTCATCGACACGGAATTTCGATTGCCGCCCGAAACGTACTTCGCTTTGATCAACACCCTCTATCTGAAAGATACCTGGAATCTGTTCGGGGACGACCTTGCCCGCACGGACGAGGCGCTGACCTTCACCGCGGCGGACGGGACGACCTCTTTGCAGCGCTTTTTACAGGGCGATTATTCTGTGGGCGCGGCGTATGAGACGGACGTATTTTCTTCTTACTATACCGCCACATACCGCGGTTACCGGTTAAAATTCATCGTGCCCAAAGAAGGTTATACGGCAGATGATGTTTTTACGGCCGAAAACATCGCGCTTGTAAGCGGGGTGAGCGATTACGGCGGTCTGGATGAAGAAAGTAAGACCCGCTTCAACACCCGCTGCATCTTTCCCGAATTTCATGCCTCCTATGACGGCGACGTCGCGGATATTTTGCGGCAGTCGTTCGGCGTCGATGCTCTGTTCGATCCTGACGCCGCCGATCTCTCCGCATTGATCGCGCCTTCGGTCATGGATAAGGGGCGGGCATATTGCAGGGAAGTGCGGCATGTGACCGATCTGACGGTCGACAGGAAGGGTATCGAGGGCGCGGCGGTCACTGTCATCCCGGGTGCCGGTGCGTCGGATCCCGGAGACTATACGGATGTCTACCGCGATTTCGTCGTGGACAGGGCGTTCGGGTTTGTCCTGACGGATCGGTACGGCACCACGCTGTTTTCGGGCGTCGTCCGCAGCGTCTGAACTGCAGTTCCGCCGCGGACGACGCTGCGCGGGGCTGGAGAAAATACATAGGAGCAACGTTCGGTTATGGAAGAATTTTTACGGTCCGTGGCGGACTTTTTCGCCGGGTTCTTTTCGGGCACGGGGCTGGCCATCGTCAAGGCGCTCGCCGCGCTGGTGGTCGGGCTCATCGTCGCCTCGCTCATCGTTTCGCTGGTGCGCAGCATCACCATCAAGCACCGCCGTTTGGACAACGCGGCGGCGTCCTTCATCATATCCCTCACGCGCGCCGTTCTCTATGTCCTCGTCGCCATCGTCGTCCTCGGGGTGGCTGGTGTCAACACGGCAAGTCTCATCGCGGCGTTCGCCGCCGTTGCCCTCGCCATTTCCCTCGGCTTGCAGGACACTCTTTCGGGTCTCACCAACGGCATCCTCATCATCTTCACCAAGCCCTTCAAACAGGGCGATTACGTCAGCATCGGCGGCACGGAGGGAACGGTCAAGGAAATACGCCTCTTCAACACCAAACTCACCACGCCCGATAATCTCGATGTCATCATCCCCAACAGCACTGTCATCGGCGCAAACGTCATCAATTACAGCGCCATGCCCCTGCGCCGCATCGATATCGATGTACCCGTGCCGTATCAGACCGACGTGGAAATCGTCAGAAAAATATTGCTCGGCTGTTTGGCGGAGGATGAACGCATCGTCGACGTCCCTGCACCGTTGTGCCGGCTGTATGAATACGGTTCCAGCGCTCTGAAATACCGCGTGCGCTGCTATGTGCCCAACGGGGAATATTGGAACGTGCGTTTCGATCTCAACGAACGGCTCTTCACGCGCTTGCGCGAAAACGGCATCGAAATGCCGTTCGAACAGGTGGACGTACATTTGATCGCCGGCGACGAGGCGGACCGCCCCGCCGACGGGGAATGAGGAGGGGAGCATGCTGTACAATCTATCGGCAATCACGCAGGAAACTTTTTCTCTCGTCATCGAATATATTTTCTACGGCGGCATCTTCGTCATCGGGCTCGTCATTCTGATCTGCATGAGGCGCCGCTCCCGCCGTCCCGTGCCGCGTCTCGCCGTCGATCGGACGGAAGAAGCGATCAAAAAGATCGATAAGCTTTTGTCTGCCGTCGGGAAAAGGGGAAGCGAATATACCTTCCCCGCGCGGCTCTTGCAGATCGGCAGCGACGTGGGCGATCTCGTGCTGCTCGCCGACAGAGAACTGACCGAAAACAGGAATATCGCCTTCGAGGACATTCTCGCCGCTTATCAGGCGGCGGCGGACCGATTGGCGGCCGTCAACGCCTGGGACGCGGAGGCGGCGCCCGAAGGACTGCAAGCGGTCAAGGCCGAGCTCGAAAAGGCACTCGGCATTCTGAAAAAACTGACAAAGGAAGGCAAGAAACAACCGGCATGAAAAAGACGGTCATCGCCATCGGCGGCGGAGAGATCAAGAACAAAGAGACGCAGGCGATCGACGAATACATCGTTACGCTTGCGCGGGAACGCGCGGGAGACCGCCGTCCTTGCGGGCTTTTCGTCCCTACGGCAAGCCACGATTTCATGCCCTATTATAACTCTTTTCATAAGATGTACACGGGCGTGTTCGACGTCAAGACGGATGTGGCATTGAGCGTGTTCAAGGACATCGACATGGAGAAGATGCGGCAAAAGTTTGAAAAAGCCGACTTTCTATATGTCGGCGGCGGTGACACCGTGTTCATGATCGAGCATTGGAAAAAGAGCGGCATGCTGGGGCTCATTCGGGAGGCATATGACCGCGGCGTGCCCCTGTGCGGGCTTTCCGCGGGGGCGATCTGCTGGTTCACGACCATGTATACCGATTCGGCAGCCGGCGGGAGCGGGGAAACGTATTCCCTTTACGACGGATTAAATTGGATAAAAGGAATAATTTCTCCGCATTATAACCGCAGAATGGTTGACTTTGACAAAATACTGTGTTATAATAGCTACTGTGCCTATGCGATAGAGGACAATTGTGCGCTGGAATTTGCCGACGGCGAGCCCGTCAAAAGCATTTCCGCGGGCGGCAATGCGTACTATATCGAATGTAAAGGCGGCGAAATGAAAAAAAGGAGATTATAATTTCTCCTTATAATATGCGGACGTGGCGAAATTGGCAGACGCGCAGGTTTCAGGTTCCTGTGAGAGATCATATGGGTTCGAGTCCCTTCGTCCGCACCAATTTTGCGGGTTTTTAGGCCAAAAACGGCTTAAAAACCCGCTTTTTTCGTGTTTTTTGGACCTTCAATACCCGTTTTTTCGCCGTTTTGGGGAACATTTTGGGGAATATTTTGGGGAACATTTTGTGCCGCAACGCCCCATGCCGCCAGCTTTTCGCCTTCTCTCAAAAGGTACTCATCAGACAAGTCCGTATAGGCGTTTCCAAGTGCGCCGAGCGAATGCCCGACAAATTCGTCCCTTGCCGCGTCTGCGACGCCATACTCTTTGCACCGTGTGTAGAAAGTGGTGCGGAGGTCGTAAAGTTTATGGTTCGGCAGTATCTCTCCGATTTTCAGGCGCAGGCGGTTGTAACTCGGAAAAGTGAAAGGTTCTTCTGCGATGAACGGGCGGAGCATGGGGGGTGATCGGAATTTTTTTGTATTCGACCCGTTTTGTTTTTCGTTTGGAACCCAGGATGCGAAGGATGCGCTGCTTTTAGTCTTCAACGAACAGATGGCGGCGGGGCTCATCGTCGCGGGGATCCTTTCGGTCCTCGGTGCGGTCGTCTGCCTGTTTAAGGGCACGATCGCCAAGAAGATCGGTTAAAAAATCGAAATACAGAAAAGCGCATCGGGAGTTTCCGATGCGCTTTCGCTTTATAATCTTTCTTTGAAATCCTCGTATCTGAATTTCCGCAGGAGGACGGTTTTTCCGTCCTTTTTTTGCAGGCAGATGGAGGGCAGCGGCATGCCGTTGAAGGTGTTGGTTTTGACCATCGTATAGAGCGCCATGTCCTCGAACACGAGTTCGTCGCCGATCCGGAGAGGGGCGTCGAAGGAATAGTCTCCGATGATGTCGCCCGCCAGGCAGGTCGGACCGCCGAGGCGGTAGGTGTACGCCTTTTCTCCCGCCGCGCCGCTCCCGCGCAGGGGCGGGCGGTAGGGCATTTCAAGGACGTCCGGCATGTGGCAGGCTGCGGAAACGTCCAAAATGGCGATGTTCATGCCGTTTTTCATGGTTTCAAGTACGCGCGCGTGCAGCGTGCCCGCGTCGAGGACGACCGCCTCGCCCGGTTCGAGGTAGATTTCTGCGCCCGTTTCCTTCCGCAGGTCCTTTACGATGCGGGCAAGGCGGGCCCGATCATAGTCCGCCCGCGTGATGTGATGGCCGCCCCCGAGGTTGAGCCACCGCATTTTTTTTGCGTATTTGCCGAATTTTTCCAGAAAAGCGGCAACCGTCGTTTCCAGCGCGTCGGCGTTTTGTTCGCACAGGGTATGAAAGTGCAACCCGTCCAAAAGGGGGAGGATATCCTCTCTGAAATTGTCGCTCGTCGTTCCGAGGCGCGAAAAGGGAGCGCAGGGATCGTAGATCGCGTGCCCCGCCTGCGTGGAGCATTCGGGGTTGACGCGCAGCCCGACGGAGACGCCCGCCGCTCGGCACATCGGCGCGAATTTTTCGGCTTGCGCGGGGGTGTTGAACACGATGTGATCGGCGTATTTTACGAGTGCGGCGACGTCCTCTGTCCGATAGGCGGGGGAAAAGACGTGCACCTCCTTGCCGAACTCTTCCCGCCCGAGCCGCGCTTCAAACAGGCCGCTGGCTGCCGTCCCCGCAAGGCTGTCCTGCAGCAGGGGATAAGTCTGCCAGACGGAATACGCCTTCTGCGCGAGCAGGATCTTGCATCCCGCCCGCAAGGCGACGTCCCGCAGTATCTTTGCGTTTTCGGCGAGCTTTGCCTCGTCGATGAGAAAATAGGGGGTATCCATCAGTCGACGAGCACGGGGTCAAAATCTTCCTTCCAGGGAAGTCCCCACTTGTTGAGCGCTTCCATGAAGGGATCGGGGTCGAACTCTTCGATGTTGTAGACGCCGGGTTTGGTCCAGGTGCCGTTCATCACAAGCATCGCACCGATCATCGCCGGCACGCCCGTCGTATAGGAGATGGCCTGGGACCCCACCTCTTTATAGCACTCTTGGTGGTCGCAGATATTATAGAGATAGTAGTTCTTTTCTTTTCCGTCCTTTTTGCCGCGGAAGATACAGCCGATGTTTGTCTTGCCGACCGTGCGGGGACCGAGGGAAGCGGGGTCGGGCAGTACGGCTTTCAGGAATTGCAGGGGAACTATCTCCTTCCCTTCGAACAGAATGGGTTTGATGGAGGTCATCCCTACGTCTTCCAGGCATTTAAGGTGGGTGAGATAGCTCTGCCCGAAGGTCATGAAAAAGCGGATGCGCTTGATGCCGGGGACGTTGAGTGCCAGCGATTCGATTTCTTCGTGGTGCAGCAGGTACATATCTTTTTTGCCGACGCCTTCAAAATCGTATTCCCGTTTGATCTCCATCGGCTTGGTCTCTACCCAATGCCCGTTCTCCCAATAGGAGCCGTTGGCGGACACTTCGCGGATGTTGATCTCGGGATTGAAGTTGGTTGCAAACGGATAGCCGTGGTCGCCGCCGTTGCAGTCGAGGATATCGATATAGTTGATCTCGTCGAAGTGGTGTTTGAGCGCATACGCGGTAAAGACGCCCGTCACGCCGGGATCGAACCCGCTGCCGAGCAGGGCGCAGATGCCCGCTTTTTTATATTTGTCGCGGTAGGCCCACTGCCATTTGTATTCAAATTTCGCCGTGTCCTCCGGTTCGTAGTTCGCCGTATCCACATAGTGCACCTTGGTTTGCAGGCAGGCGTCCATAATGGTCAGGTCCTGATAAGGAAGGGCGAGGTTCAGAACGACGTCGGGACGGAATTTTTCGATGAGCGCAACGAGTTCCTTCACATTGTTCGCGTCCGCTTTGGCGGTGGAAATCTTTGTCTTTGTCGTGCCTTGCAGCTTGTCGCGGAGTGCGTCGCACTTTTCCTTGGTACGGCTGGCAATGCATATCTCTTCAAATTGTTCGCTGTTCTGGCAGCATTTGTGAATGGCGACGGATGCAACGCCGCCGCAGCCGATGATGAGCGCTTTTCCCATTTGGTCTACCTCTCTTTCAGATTTTTTGTCTTTGCAGCGCGCCGCGGCGCGCTGGGTTTTTTTATTTGCAGGCGAGGGCGATGAGCATTTCCCGCGCGATCTTGCAGGCGGCGGCGGTCGAGGCGCCGCTTGCGTCGTAGTGCGGGGAGAGTTCGTTGACGTCCGCCGCAACGACGTTCAGGGTTTGGCATGCCGCCGTGACGGCCCGGCGGAGCGCGTCAAAGGTCACGCCGCCCGGTTCGGGCGTACCCGTTCCCGGGAACACCGAGGGATCCAGAACGTCCAGATCGACGGTCAGGTACACGGGTCTGCCGCGCAGGCTTTCCAGAACGTCTTCCAGCCCCTCGAAGTCAAAGAGGCGGGTAAAGACATGTTCCTTCCCCCATTCGAATTCGCTCTTATCGCCCGAGCGGATGCCGAACTGATAGATCCTGCCGTCGCCGGTCAGTTCGTGGCACCGCCGGAGCACACAGGCGTGCGAAAGCCTTTCGCCGAGGTATTCGTCGCGCAGATCGGCGTGCGCGTCGAAATGCAGGATGTGCAGCCCGGGATATTTTGCGGCGGCGGCACGCACCGCGCCGAGGGTCACCAGGTGTTCGCCGCCGATCAGGAAGGGCAGTTTGCCGTCGGCGAGTATCTCTCCCGCCCGCTCTTCGATCATGCCGAGCGCGCGCTCGGGCGAGCCGAAGGGCAGTTCGATGTCGCCGCTGTCAAAGATATTGCCGTCCGTCAGTTCCCTGCCTTGGTAGGGGGAGTAGAGCTCCAGCCCGTACGATTCGCGGCGCATGGCGGCGGGGGCGAAGCGGGTCCCCGGGCGGAAGGAAGTCGTCCCGTCGAAGGGCGCGCCGAAGAGCACGACGTCCGCTTCCGCGTAAGAAGCGTCGCAGCCGATGAAATTTTCAATGTTCCTGTTCAACATCTTGCAGCATCTCCTCTACATAAGCGGGCAGGTAAAATGCGCCGCGGTGCAGTGTGGTGGTGTAGTAACGGCAGGCGATCTTCCTCGCGTTCCATCTCTCCTCGTCCAAGTCGCGCAGGGGGTGGTATTTTTTGGTGGAGAAGCCGAATAGCCAGTGCCCCGAAGGATAGGTGGGGATGTGCGCCTGGTAGATGCGTGAAAAGGGGAAGGATTCGATGATGCGCTTATGCGCCCGCTGCATGGCGAGCGCGTCCTGCTCGTAGAAGGGGCTTTCGTGCTGGTTGACCATGATGCCGTCCTCTTTGAGCGCCTTGAAGCAATTGCCGTAAAATTCGCGGGAAAACAGTCCCTCTCCGGGGCCGAAGGGATCGGTCGAATCGACGATGATGAGGTCGTATTCTCCCTTCTTTCGCCGCACGAACTTCAGCCCGTCCTCAATGTAGATGTGCACGCGCGGGTCGTCCAGTTTGCAGGCAGTGAAGGGCAGATATTTTTTGCTCACTTCGATGACTTGTCCGTCTATCTCGGCGAGGTCGATGCGCTCGATGTCGGGATAGCGTGTGAGCTCGCGCACTGCGCCGCCGTCGCCCGCGCCGATGACCAGCACGTTTTTTACATGGGGGTGCACCGCCATGGGCGTATGTACGATCATCTCGTGATAGATGAATTCATCTTTTTCTGTCAGCATCAGATACCCGTCGAGCACGAGCATCCTGCCGAAGGCGGGCGTGTCGAACACATCGATGCGCTGCAGGTCGCTCCTGCCGCTGTACACCTGTTTGTCGACGCGGATGCTCAGTTTCACGTCCTTGGTATGCTGTTCGGAAAACCAGAAATCCATAGGTCACCTCTCTTATTTTGCCGCGCGGAAGCGCGTTTCAGTTCTTGACGATGACATTCAGCCGCTCGATGTTTGCGTCCTCCGGGCCGGTCATCTGACAGCCCTTTTCCTTGGCATAGCGGATATAGTCGAGTATCTTTTTGGTCACCCGTTCCCCGGGCGCAAGGATGGGGATGCCGGGCGGATAGCACATGACGAATTCCGAGCAGATCATGCCTTCCGTCTCGTCCAGAGGCAGGGAACGTTTCGGGGCGTAGAAGGCGAACTGCGGCGTGACGGCGACGTCGGGGGGAATGTATTCGTTCTCCATCAGTCCCGTCTTGTCCTTGGCGTAGAGACGCCGTATTTCGCTCAGCGCGCTGACCAGCCGCTCCACGTCCCGCTTCCGGTCCCCGATGGAGAGATAGGCAAGGATATTGCCCAAATCTCCGAATTCGATCTGTATGTCGTATTCGTCCCGCAAAATGTCGTATACTTCGATGCCCGCCAGCCCGATGTCGAGGGTGTGCACCGAAAGTTTTGTGCGGTCAAAGTCGAAGATGCTGTCCCCGTTGATCAATTCTTTGGAATAGGCATAGTAGCCGCCGATGTCGTTGATCTCCTCCCGCGCATAGTCGGCGAGCGCCACGACTTCGGCAAAGGCCTCTTTCCCGCGCAGAGAGAGATTCCGCCGCGAAATATCCAGGCTGGAAAGGAGCAGGTAGGAGGCGCTCGTCGTCTGCGTCAGGTTGATGATCTGCCGAACATGGTCGCCGTTGACGCGCGGACCGGCCAGAAGGAGGGAACTCTGCGTCAGGCTGCCCCCCGATTTGTGCATGGAGACCGCCGCCATATCCGCGCCCGCCGCCATCGCCGAAACGGGCAGCCCTTCGCCGAAGTACAGGTGCGTGCCGTGCGCCTCGTCCGCGATGACGAGCAGATCGTGTTCGTGGGCGAGTTTTACGATGGCGCGCAGATCCGAACAGATGCCGTAATAGGTGGGATTGTTGACGAGGACGGCCTTTGCGTCCGGCGTGCGGGCGATGGTCTCTTCGAGTTGCCGCAGGCTCATGCCGAGGGGAATGCCGAGCCGCGCGTCGCATTCGGGATTGACGTACACGGGCACCGCGCCGCACAGCACGAGCGCGCCCATCACGCTCCGATGCACGTTGCGGGGAAGAATGATCTTTTCGCCCGCCTGCACGACGGACATGACCATGCTCTGCACGGCGGAGGTCGTCCCGCCCACCATCAGGAAGGCGTTTTCCGCACCGAAGGCGTCCGCGGCGAGCCGTTCCGCGTCCCGGATGACCGAAACGGGGTGGCACAGGTTGTCCAGCGGCTTCATGGAGTTGACGTCCATGCTCACGCATTTTTCTCCGAGCAGGCGCACGAGTTCCGGGTTGCCCCGCCCGCGTTTATGTCCGGGGACGTCGAAGGGCACCACGCGCATTTTTCCGAATTTTTCCAACGCCTCGTAGATGGGGGCGCGCTCCTGCGCTTTTCTGTCCATGTTCAGTAAATGTTCCTCCCGTTGAAAATTTCGATCATTTCCTTGCGCAGACTGCCGAGGATCTCCTGCCGTTTTTCGGGCGGCAGTTCGTTTTCGTCCAGATTGAAGAGATAATTTTTCAGGTCGATCTCTCTCAAAAGCATCTTCGTATGGAAGATGTTTGCCGAATATACGTTTACGTCGATCGCGTCGTATTTTTGCAGCGTTTCCCGGGAGATGAAATTTTGTATGGAATTGATCTTCAAGTCGTTGAAGATCTTGCGCCCGTCCACGCTGCGGGTAAACCCGCGCACGCGGTAATCCATCGTGATGATATCCGAATCGAAAGAGCCGATCAGATAATCGAGGGTGGAGAGGGGGGTGATCGCGCCGCACGTTGCGACGTCGATGTCCACGCGGAAAGTGGCGAGCGACGTTTCGGGGTGATATTCCGGGTAGGTGTGTACGGTGACGTGGCTCTTGTCGAGGTGCGCTACCTGCGTCCGGCCTGTTGCGGGGATCATGGAGAGATCGGAAATGAGCAGCGTAACCGAAGCGCCCTGCGGGTCGTAGTCCTGCCCGGAAATGTTGAGAACGCGCGCGCCGATCATCGAAGTGAGATTGGTGAGGATCTTGGTGAGGCGGTCGGAATTGTACTGCTCGTCGATATATGCAATATATTCCTTTCTTTCTTTGGGCGACTTCGCATAACAGATGTCGTAGATGTTGAAGCTGAGCGACTTTGTCAGGTTGTTGAATCCGTAAAGTTTGAGTTTTGCCATAGTTTTCTCCGTGGGAAACGCCGCGCACGAAAAAAGCGCGCAGTCAGACCCTGCACGCACCGAAAAAGTCAGATCGTAAAATCGAATAAAATGCCGTTGATGTTTCGCATGGCAAATACTTTCTGCTCTTTATTGACCGTTTCACAAGTTTTGTGCGGGTTGCACTCGGTTATAAAGTAACCAACTTATAAAATTCGAGCTTTTAACTCGATCAATAAGGCGGCGTGGCCGCCGAGCGGCATTCGACCCGGCTGTCCGTATGGCCTTGACCCTAAGCGGGGGTGGTCGTGTATTTGCATGCGACTTTTGATCCCCGCCGTCAGGCGAGGCGTCCATTGCGATTTGATTATACGAAATTTTGAAAATTTAGTCAAATAAAAGTGGCTGGCTTGATAAAATTTTTT
>JAGHJP010000049.1 GCA_017886575.1 Clostridia bacterium | reverse complement strand
GGGGCTTTGCCGTCGGCTCGTTCTCGCCGTCTATCTCACGGGAGTACATGTTCGTATAGGAAGGCTCGCCGTACCCGTCCCCCTTCGCGGCATCGGAACTCTTAGAGGGCTGCGGGCGGTTGTTGTAGTGCGACGAGGAATCGAAGATCAGATTCCGGTTGCGGTATTCGGCGGGATTGACGTCCGCGCCGTAGAGAATGTTTTTGCTGCGGTCGTGTGCGGACAGGTTCTCCTCTCCGCCGATGGCGCTGCCAGCGTTTTGCGGCGGGACGGACGAAACGGGCGGAACGGGCGGAATGCTTCCCTTGTTCTCCCGCTCATAGCCATACCATTTTCCGCCCGCCGGGGTTTGTCCGAAGGGCGCTTCCCGCCCGTCGGGCGAATGGTAGACTTGTTGTGTCCCGCGGGGCGCATCCGCGCCCGCCGTCCTGCGGTCGCGCTCATAGACGTCCTGCCGTCCGTAGGGATAGGTCTGCTGCATGCCGCCGTCCCCGTTCGGCGGGGGCGCATTGTATGAAGGCGCGCCGTAAGAGGGCGCGGCATAGGACGGAGCGGAAGGCTCCGCCGTCTGCGGCATGCGGTCGTTGTCCAGGTCGGAAAAAGACACAGGACGGGAACGCCCCGCGGGGTCCTCCCCTTCCTTTTTGTCCTGCTCCCCCCGTCCGGCGCGGGGCAGGCGGATGCGGATGCCCTTATATTTGAGAATGGACGCGACGAAGAGATAGAGGCACAGCCCGATGCCCGCGGCAAAGAGAATGTATGCCCCCGCATGCGAAGCGAGCGCGGTGAAGGGATAGGTCACCAGCCCGCCGAGCAATCCGAAGGGACTGCAGCCGAACGCGCCGCCGTTGCCCGCCTCGAAACACGCGACGAGATATTCCCCGTAAGACGCCTGCGGATAGCCCGCCGTGACGGCGGCATGGACCAGAAGCCCGATGAGGGCGACCAGGGTAAAGCCCGAAGCGGTCATGAGTTTCCCGGGGATAAAATTTTTACCGACGATGAGGACGACGGCGAGATACAAAAGCGCCAAAAAGACGAAATAGGTCATGAACCCGAACACGCCGAAGAGAAAGGACGTGACGGCGGTCCCCAACTCGCCGAAGATCAGCGTTCCCGTGAAGGAGATGAGCAGAACGAGCACGCAGAAAACGCCCAGCGTGAACCCGAGCGTTTCTCTGGTCACGATGGACGACCTGTCGTCCCGCTTGTCGTCTTTCTTGTTCTTGTTCCACATATCTTTCCCGCTCCTCCCGGCAGCGTCCGTATCTTACGATCCCGATATAACTCTATTCATTATAACATTTTCTTTATCCTTTTTCAATGATTTTGAACAAATTTTTTCATAAATTTCATAAGAATATCTTTCCGCCTCTTTTCTCCCTCGCACCCGCGCGGCAAAAAAGAACGGAGCGCCCTGTGCTTTGCGCCCCGTCCCCTTTCTGTTTTACGGCTCTTTTTTACCGCTTTTGTCTGTTTTATCTTTTTTGCTCTTTTGCTCCGTCACCAGACGACGGGCGTCACGCCGTCCTCCGCGTAGTGCCAATAATTGCCCGCCGCTGTCGGCTGCGTTGCGGAGTAATAGTAAATCGTCGCGGAAGTGAGGTGGGAATTATAGCTGGCGATAGCAACTTTCTCCCACTGTGCCGCCATCCCCATATAGAACACATTCTCCAATGAAGAACAATCAGTGAACGTATAAGCTCCGATGATTGCCACGCTGTCGGGTATTATGATACTCTCCAGCGAAATACAAGCAGTAAACGCATAAGCAGCGATGCTCGTCACGCCGTCGGGAATTTTGATACTCTCCAGCGAAGCACAACCAGCGAAAGCATAAACCCCGATGCTCGTCACGCTGTCGGATATTTCGATTTTTGCAAGCGAAGTGCAACCTTCGAAAGCCGAATTTCCGATGCTCGTCACATTGTCGGGTATTTCGATACTCTCCAGCGAATTACATTCGCTAAATGCACTATTTCCGATACTCGATACAGGCAAACCTTCATAAGTCGCAGGAATTTCTACAACCGTTGCCGATGTTTCGCAATCGGAAACGCTATACCCCGCTCCGTCGGCATTGAGTGTAAATGTAAGCATACTGACGCCGATATCTTCCGACGGCGCATCCTCTCCGCCTGTGCTGTCGCTTCCCGAACTATCGCCGCTCGAACTGTCACTGCCCGAACCATCGCCGCCTGTGCTGTCCTCGCCCGTACTGTCGCCGTCCAAACCCGAAATTGATTGATTGCCCGACTGCGAACTGCCCGAATAGCTGCCGCTCTCTGAACTGTTGTCAACTACGAACTGAAATCCGCAACCCGCAAGCGCGCCCGCGCTGGACAATGCCATAATCGCGGCAAACAACACCAACAATACTTTGCGTTTCATATTCCGCCTCCCAAAAAATTTTCTCTGTACACTTACAGGATAGCACACCTTGCGGCAAAAAGTAAGGTCTTGGGGCAAAAAATACCAAAAAAAGAAAAAACAGGAAGGACTGTCCACAGTCTTTCCCGTTTTCCACATGATTTGTTTTCCGCCGGCAAGCGCAGGCGTTTCCCTTATTTGGTTTCGCTGTACTTGTCCTCTTTGTTCCAGGAGTAGAGGGCACGGATCTCCTTGCCGACCTGTTCATTGAAGGTGTTGGCTTCCATGGCTCTCTTGGCGTTGAAGTGGGCGCGGCCACTCGCCTTGTTTTCGGCGATCCACTTAGAGGCGAAGGTGCCGTCCTGGATCTCTTCGAGGATCTTCTTCATCTCCTTCTTGGTGTCGTCGGTGACGATGCGTTTGCCCGTTTCGTAGTCGCCAAATTCGGCGGTGTCGGAGATGGAATAGCGCATCTTGGCAAAGCCGCCCGCATAGATGAGGTCGACGATGAGTTTCATCTCGTGGATGCACTCAAAATAGGCGTTTCTGGGGTCGTAACCCGCGTCGACCAGCGTTTCGAAGCCGGCTTTCATCAGCGCGGTGACGCCACCGCAGAGGACGGCCTGTTCGCCGAAGAGATCGGTTTCGGTCTCGCACTTGAAGGTCGTTTCGAGAACGCCCGCACGCGCGCCGCCGATGCCCGCCGCATAGGCGAGGCCGACATCCATCGTGTCGCCGCTCGGATCCTGATAGACGGCGATGAGGTCGGGAAAGCCATGGCATTCGACGAACTCGGAGCGGACGGTGTGGCCGGGGCCCTTGGGCGCGATCATGAACACGTTGACGCCGGCGGGAGGCACGATCTGCTTGAAGTGGATGTTGAACCCGTGCGCGAAGGCGAGGTATTTGCCGTCGGTGAGGTTGGGCGCGATGCTCTCCTTATAGATGTCTGCCTGTCTTTCGTCGGGAGCAAGGATCATGATGATGTCCGCCGCTTTGGTGAGTTCGGCGACACTCATGACTTTGAAGCCCGCCTCTTCGGCGATGGGCCAGGTCCTGCCGCCCTTATTGAGCCCGATGATGACTTTCACGCCGCTGTCCCTGAGGTTGAGGGCGTGCGCGTGTCCCTGCGAGCCGAAACCCACGATGCCGACGGTCTTGCCTTTCAGGTAAGAAAGGTCACAGTCGGCTTCATGGAACATTCTTGCTTTCATGGTTTTGTCGTCGTAAATTTTATGTGCCATAGTAAAAATCCTCCAAAGATTTTCGTTTTTCTTTTCAACGAATATTATACCTTTCCCTTTTTTTCAAGTCAACAATTTGAGGGAGAAAATTATAAAATAATTTCATACTTTTTGCATTTCGGCGATTGATTTTTCGGCAAAAAGGGTCTATAATGTAGCGTAATGACCCCTTCGGGCACAAAAACACACCCGCAAAAGGAAAAAAGAACACCATGCAGCATCCCCTGACCGTTTTGAGCAACCTCTATAAAAACGACCTCTTCGCCGCCTTTCTCCGCTGGCGGGAAACGGGCGGAGAAAAAGAGTTTTCGGAATTTCTCTCCCTTCTCTACCGCCGCGGCGCGCAGGACGATTTTTCCAAATACGTCTACGACGCCGTTCTCTATGACGAAAACCCCTACTCGGTCACCTGTGCGGCAAAAAAAGAGCCTTCCTCCTATCTGGTGAAGGCATTCCTGCGCGACCTCGACGCCGTGCGCGCGGAAGTCTGCTCCGCCGACCCCCGCGGCATGTACGCTGTCGGTAAAGAATTCGGCCCGGACCGCGCGGGCAAAGAGCACGCCGCGAAACTGCGGGCTTTCTATGCGCAGTACGGCTACGGCAACTTTATCCGCTACCGCGCCTTTCAGTTCGAGGACGGCGCCCTGCGGCCCGTCGAAAGTCCCTCGGCGGTGCAGCTCTCCGACCTCAAAAATTACGAAGAGGAAAAAAAGACGGTGGCGCAGAACCTCGAAAACTTCCTCGAAGGGCTGCCCCATTCCAACATGCTCCTCTACGGCGAGCGCGGCACGGGCAAATCTTCCACGGTGCACGCCATGCTCAACCGCTACTACAAGGACGGCCTGCGGCTCGTCGAACTCTCCAAGGAAAACATGCTCCTCCTGAGCCGGCTCAAAGAGCACCTGCGCGCCGTGCCCCTCAAATTTATCGTCTACATCGACGACCTCTCTTTGAGCGCGGGCGACGAGCGCATCTCCTCCCTCAAAGCCGCCCTCGAGGGCTGCGCCGAAGGGTACACGGACAACGCCATGATCGTCGCCACGTCCAACCGCCGTCACATCATCGACGAAAAATTTTCACAACGCGAGGACAGCGTACATGCGGGCGACAGCATGCAGGAGGAACTCTCCCTCTCCGACCGCTTCGGCATCTGCGTGCTCTTCTCCACGACCAACAAGGAACAATACCTTTCCATCATCCGCCAGCTCGCCGCCGACAAAGGCATCGACATGCCGCGGGAAGAGCTGGACCTGCTCGCCGAACGCTGGGCGATCGCCAAGGGCGGGCGTTCGCCCCGCCGCGCGAAACAGTTCATCGACCTCGTCTATTCCTTCACGTCCAAGGGGCTGCCCGTCGAATTCTGACCGCCGCGCCCTTTCCGCCCGGGAACGGGCCTGCCGCCGAGTTTCTGCAGAAGGCGGCGGGCGTGATAGTAGATGTCCCCCGCGCCGAGGAACAGGACGGTGTCCCCGCCCCGTACCGATTTTTTCATATAGGCTTCCAATTCCCTGACGCTCTCCGCGTACAGGGAATTTCCCGTTCTTTCGTGCAGGGCATAGGCGCTGCCCGCGCGGTCGAACGGCTCCCGCGCCGCATAGGTCTTGAAGATGATGAGGTTTTCCACGCCCGACAGCACTTTGACGAAGTCGTCCATCAGAAAGCGGGTGCGCGAATAGGTGTGCGGCTGAAATACGACGAAGAGCCGCCCGCTCCCGCGCCGCCGCGCCAGTTCCAGCACCTTGGCGATCTCGGCGGGATGATGGGCATAGTCGCAGAAAAATTCCGCGCCGCCGTATTTCCCGATCTTTTCAAAGCGGCGGCGGACGCCCGTGAAGGATGCTATGCCGCGCACAATACTCTTTATATCCACGCCGAACCCGCGCATGACCGCCGTCGCGGCGAGCGCGTTATAGACATGAAAGGCGCCGGGGACGCGCAGGCGGATGCGGCACAGTTTTTCGCCCCGTTCGAGCACGGTGAAGGCATACCGTTCCCCCGATTCCCGGAGCGAAACGGCGCGGTAGTCGCAGTTTTGCGTGCTGACGCCGAAAGTCAAAGCATTTTCGGGCGGGCGGATATTTGCATCGTCGGCGTTGACGAAGCTCCGCGCCGCGCGGGCGGCAAAGCGCAAAAAGGTGTCTCTGAGTTCGTCGAAATCACGGTAACACTCCATATGATCCTTATCGCAATTGAGCCATACGGCGGCGGTCACGCGCTCGAATGCAAGCAGGTTTTTCCTGTATTCGCAGGCTTCGGTGACGAAAAATTCCTTGCCGCTCGCATAAAAATTATCCAAAAGCGCGTCCCTGCCCCCGATGTGCGCGGTAAACCGCGCGCCGCTCTGCAGGAGAATGTGCGCGCACATGGCGGTCGCGGAAGTCTTGCCGTGGCTGCCCGCGACGGCGATGACAGAAGTGAATCCCTCGGCAACGGCGGCGAGGAGCTGCATGCGGGAATAGCAGGGGATCCCCCGTTCCCGCGCCTCGGCAAGTTCGGGATCGTCCGCGGGAACGGCGTCCGTATAGACGACGGCGTCCGCGCCCGCGACAGCGGACGGGTCGTGCCCGATGCGGACGGGAATGCCCGCCTCTTCCAAAAGGGATATTTCTTCGTTGACGGCGATATCGCTGCCGCCGACGGCATAGCCTTCGCTTTTCAGATATTTTGCAAGCGCGCTCATGCTGATCCCGCCGATACCGATAAAATGTACTTTTTTCCCCTTCAAAAACGCCTTCAGACTCATATTACTGCTATTTTATGAGCCGAAAAGGAAAAATATGGAAAAAAATTTGAAAAATTCACCGATTATTTTTGAAAAAGGTATTGAATTTTCGGAAAAAATATTGTAATATATACATACTAACAATCGATAAGGTGGTTTTTAACTATGATGAACATTTCAGACGTACGCATCAGACTGGCACAACGCGATGACAGCAAACTCAAAGCCGTGGCTTCCATCACCATCGACAACTGCTTTGTCGTCCACGATATAAAAGTGATCGAAGGGACGGATTCTCTGTTTATCGCCATGCCCAGCCGGAAAACCAACGACGGCGAGTATAAAGACATCGCCCACCCGCTCAATACGGAGACCCGCGAACAGTTGAAAGAACTGATCTTGGCGGCATATCAGACCGAATTGAACAAAGCGCAGTGATCTTCATCGGCACAAAACCAAAAAAGACCGTCCGGTTTACCCCGCCGGACGGTCTTTTTCCTTTGTATCCAAAATTTCAAAATCGAACGCCGACAGCCTTCCGTTTTTATCGGAAGGCATATACGTCTCGGGGAAAGCTACGCCCCTCCGCGCCGCTTCAATTCTTTTTATTGAACAGCCGCTGCACAAACGTCGGCAATTTGCTGCCGCTCTGACGGGAGGTCTCCTCGATGGGCGTTTCCATCTCTTCGTCCATGTCCGCCCTATTCTGCGGCTGCGCATAACCGTTATTGCCGTTCGGTTGCGCGTAACCGTTCTGCGCGTATCCATTCTGTGCATACCCGTTCTGCGGGTATGCCGCCTGGGAATAGCCGTTATTTTGCGCGTATCCGTTCTGCGGATAGCCGTTATACCCCGGCTGCACAGGCTGCACAGGCTGCGCGGGCTGACGGTATGCGGGATTCTGCATGTTGTTCGGCATGTTGTTCGGCTGAACGGGCTGGCGATATGCAGAATTTTGCATTGCGGCGTTCTGCATGTTCGGCGCGCCGCTTTGCATATTATTCTGCGGCTGCTGCGGGCGGAACATGGGATTCTGCGAGAGAGGCTGCCGGACGGGCTGCCGCTGGGAAGAATCCTGCTGGGCGGGCTGCTGGCGGTTGTTGATGTAGAAATTCTGCATCTTCTGCTTCTCTTCATCGGGATCGAAATGCCCCGATTCCATGGTGGGGAAGCCCGTCGCGATGACCGTGACGGCGACTTCTTCGGACATGTTTTCATCGATGCCCGCACCGAAAATAATGTTGGCGGAATAGTCCACCACGCTCTGCACGAGCGTGCCCGCCGTCCGCACTTCGTCATAGGGCAGATCCCTGCCGCCGACAATGTTGATGATGACGCCCGTCGCCCCCTCGATGGTCGTCTCGAGGAGCGGGCTGTTGACGGCGAGGCGGACCGCCTCGACCACTCTGTTTTCGCCCTTGGCGACGCCGACGCCCATGTGCGCCAGACCCTTGTCCTTCAACACGGCCTTGACGTCCGCAAAGTCCAGGTTGATGAAGGCGGGCTTGACGATGAGCTCGGTGATGCCGCTGATGCCCTGCCGCAGGACTTCGTCCGCATAGCGGAGCGCCTCCTGGATGGGCGTATTCTTGGGCACGACGGTCGTGATCTTATCGTTGGGGATGATGACCAGCGTGTCCACGTATTTTTTGAGGTTTTCCAGCCCCTTGATGGTGTTGTCCATCCTCTTTTTGCCTTCAAAACTGAAGGGCTCGGTGACGACCGCCACCGTGAGGATCTTCATATCCTTGGCGATCTTGGCGATGACGGGCGCCGCGCCGGTGCCGGTGCCGCCCCCCATGCCCGCCGTGATAAAGAGCAGGTCGGTCCCCTCGATGGCGCGGGAAAGTTCTTCCTTGCTCTCTTCGGCGGCCTGTCTGCCGATCTCGGGATCGGAACCCGCGCCCAGACCTCTCGTCAGTTGCGCGCCGATCTGAATTTTCGTTTCGCAGGGGGACAGGAGCAATACCTGATTGTCGGTATTGACGCAGACATATTCCGCGCTCGTCATCCCCGATTCTATCATTCTGTTGACGGCATTGTTGCCCGCTCCGCCGACGCCGATGACCTTGATCTTGGCGCCCGCCAGCTTCTGTACGTCACTGAACATATTCTTCGTTTAACCTCCAAATCCATTGATGAGTTTGTATAAAAAACCGTCCTTTTTACTGTCCCTGAGCGCATAATCGAGCAGACTGATCCTGGAACTCATGGACGGTTTGTTGTAATAGGGAATTGCGGGCGACACGATCTCCGTTTCGCGGTTGATGCGTCTGGAGATGTGCTCGGCCGCGCCGCGGAGCCCCGTGACGCCTTCGCCCGTCATCAAAAGGGGCCTGTTCGCCACCGGCGCGGGACACTCGTCCAGAAACTGCCCGAGCGGTTCGCAAAGTTTGTCCAGCCCCGCTTTGATATATTCGTTCACTTTATCCGTGGAAAAACGCCGCTCCTCGTCGAGGCAGACGTCCGCGACGCCCGTGCGGAAGAGATTTGCCCGCTTCAAAAGCTCGGCGGCGTCCTCGTAGGACACGGAAAGCCCCGCGCAGAGTTCGGCGGCGATGTGCCCTTCTCCCGCCCAGAACGTCCGCTCCTTCAATATCCCGTCGCCGTACACGACCGAGACCGTGGAGGAAATGGCGCCGATGTCCAGAAGCAGCGCCCCCTCTTTGCGCTTGTCCTCGCTCAAAAGGTAGACCGCCTGCGTATAGGACGCGGGCACAAAGACAACTTTTCTGAAACCGTATTCGCGCAGCATCTGCCGGAAAAGATCGGTATAATAGCACGCCGCCAAAATATAGCAGACGTTCGCCTGCAACGTGGAACTGACGATGCCCGTGGGGTCGGTGACCTTGCGCGCGTCGGACGTGATGAAATAGAGAGCGGAGGCGTGGATATTTTCGTGAGACGGTTCCTCCACGCTGCCGTATCCGTCCTTGTAGAGGACGTCTATGTCTCCGCTTGCAATGCGTTTGGGCGCGGGGAAGGCGATGAGGTGCTTTTTGTCGACGATCTTGGAAAACTCGCCGGGGACGCTGACGTAGACCGTTTTCACATGTTCGCCCGCGCTCCCTTCAGCGGCTTCCAGGGCGGCGTAAACCGCCTTTTTCAGCTCCCCTTCTTTATAAAAACGTCCGTCCTCGTATCCGTCGTATTCCTGGGATTGCGAACCCTTGAATACGAACGTATTGTTGACGCCCGCCGCGCCGACGATCGCCGTAACGGACATCGAACGGACGTCGAGAACGCAAACGCTTTTGTGTGCCATCTTTTTCTTCTCCGCAAAGTAAAATAATATATTATAAATATATTATATACCTTTTTCGGCGGGATGTCAACAGATTGAAGGAATTTTATCAAAAAAAGGCGGTGCATGCCGCCTTCCTTTTGTGCCCGTTTTGCGGGCGTGGGTATTCCGTTTGCCCCTTCTCAATCGCGCGGCGTGTACGTCGGCCCGACGATGCCGCTGCCGGCCGCGTTGTCCCGCACGGTGATGTAACCGAAAAGTTTGTCTTTGTCCTCCAACGCGAGATACATTTCGAGCGCTTTTCCGATCTTTTCCTCCGT
>JAGHJP010000048.1 GCA_017886575.1 Clostridia bacterium | reverse complement strand
TTTCCTTGGCGCGGGGATCGCGGGTGAGGAAACCTGCCTTTTTGAGGGCGGGACGGACATTCTCTTCCGCTTGCAGAAGGGCGCGGGAGATGCCCAGACGGATGGCGCCTGCCTGGCCCGTGAAGCCGCCGCCGATGACGTTGACGAACACGTCGTACTTGGCTTCGGTCTCGGTCAGGACGAGGGGCTGTTTGATGATGTACTGCAA
This sequence comes from Clostridia bacterium, assembly GCA_017886575.1. Classification (GTDB taxonomy): domain Bacteria; phylum Bacillota; class Clostridia; order Christensenellales; family Borkfalkiaceae; genus RGIG4074. Next base: position 6,912 of record JAGHJP010000048.1, on the reverse strand, counting down.
AGTGCCCTGGGGGAAGTAATCGGCGAGGGCTCTGTCGTTGATGACAATGTTACCGCTGCCGGCGGGGATGAGGCGAACGCGGGCGATCGCCTTTTTTCTTCTGCCCGTTCCCCAGAACTGAAGTTTTTTCTTCAAATTCACTTTAGCCATAATGATTTACCTCACCTTAAAATAATTTGAGCTCTTCGGGTTTCTGAGCCGCGTGGTTGTGTTCGGCACCCTTGTAGATCTTGAGCTTTTTGATCATGGCTCTGCCGAGGCTGTTCTTGGGAAGCATGCCCCTGATCGCTTCATAGAGGGCGACGTCGCTCTTTTCCGCCATCAATTTTTTGTAGGAGACTTCCTTCAAGCCGCCGATATAACCGGTGTGATATCTGTAGAACTTGTCTTCCGATTTCTTACCCGTCAAAACGATCTTATCGCTGTTGAGAACGATGACAAAATCGCCGCAGTCGACGTTGGGCGTATACGTGGGCTTGTTTTTGCCGCGAAGAACGGCAGCCACTTTGGACGCAACTCTGCCGAGCGGAAGGCCGGCGGCGTCAACGACGTACCATTTTCTTTCAACCGTTTGGGCGTTTGCCATATAGGTTTTCATATTACGTACTCCTTGATTTGCTTTGATATTTTCCTTGCTTTTGCCTGTCTTTTCCTTTTGAAATTCATTCGGACGAACGGCAAACGGGGGCGCCGCCGCCTCTGAATACCTCTTTATTTTATTATGTATCAAAATTTCTGTCAAGCTGTTTTGCCTTTGCTTTTTCAAGTTTTTTATATTTTTCCGATATTTTTTTGCGTTTTTCCGCCGGCTGCCCCTTCCGCCCGGTAAATTCATTTATTTTTTCCGGAATATGCCCTTTTTAGGTAATTTTTTACACGAAAAAAGGCGATTTTCTCCCCGAAAAAACCGCCTTGCGCCCGCGGGCGCGGTATCTTTGTTCTGCGTTCCCTTTATTTTGTGAAATAAGCCACGCCCACGCACCCCGGGCCCGTGTATGTGCCGACGGCGGGGCCGACGGGCACGACGGCGGCGGGCGCGCCGTACTTCTCTTCGAGCGGTTTTCTGACGAGTTCCGCCCGCGACGGGTCGGCGGAGTAACCTATATAATAAGGTTTGTTTCCGTCGACGGCGTCCTTCGCCATCATGTCGACGATCGTCTGCGCCGCCTTGCGCATGCCGATCTTTTTGGCGCACGGGCGGATGCGCCCCTCGCGCACTTCCACCACGGGCTTGACGGCGAGCAGATTGGCCACCGTAAATTCCAGCGCGTTGATGCGCCCCCCTTTCCTGAGATAAGTCAAGTCCTCGACGGCGGCGAGAAAGCGCACCTTTCCGCGCAAAGTTTCCAGCCCGGCGACGACGTCCGCGCGGGAAGCGCCGCGGGCGATCTGAGCCGCCGCGTATTCCGCCAGCAGGCGGTGGGCGAAGGTGGCGTGGCGGCTGTCCACGACGGAAATTTTATCCGTGCCGAGCGCCTCCTTCGCCGCGAGCGCCGAACGGCAGGTACCCGACAGTTCGCCCGAGATGGTGACGACGATGCCCTCGTCTCCCGCCGCCAGGATCTCTTTGTACGCCTCTTCGAAGTCGAAGGGATTGACCTGGGCGGTGTGGGGAAGTTGTCTGCTCTCCTTTAATTTTTCAAAGAATTTTTCGCCTTCGTCGGCAGGGAACTCCTCGTCCCCGAAATAGGTCCGGACGGGCAGCACGGTGATGCCGAGTTCCGCCGCCCTTGCGGCGGGAATGTCGCTTGTGGAATCCACGATGAGTCTGATTGCCATGTTTCTGTCTTTTCGCTCCTTCTGTCTGTGTCTGATGCGCCCCGCCTCTTCCCGCGAAGGACGGCGAGGCGCGTTCAATGCAACATTATATGGGGTTTTTGTGAAAAATACCCCTTTCTTTCCTCTCCGTCTCGCGCGGACGGCTCTACTCTTTGCCCGCTTGTCCTCTACCCGCGCCCCTGCCCGCTCTACTTTGGGTAGAACGGACGGTTTTTTCCTCTATTATTGCCGAAAAGGCGCGCTTTTTATTCGGCTTTGCATCGGCGGGCCCGCACCGCCCCGGCTCTCGTTCCGCCGTGCCATGCCCGACTGCACTATATCCGACCAACGCACCATGCCCCTGCCGCCTTAGGTCCCGCCGCTCTTTTTCTCGCCTGGCGGCTTTGTCCGTTTTTTACGGGCATGCCCCGCCCGTTTTGTTTTTTCGAGAAAGAAAAACGCGCGCCGTAAAGACGCGCGGCAAAAATCGCAACGAATGACGTTCAGTTCCTGCCCTTTGCCCGCAACAGAAGGGCGACGGCAACGCAGAGGACGATAAAGACGGCGAACAGGACGGGCAGATGCCAGACCGCAAAATCGGTCATCGCCTGAAAGCCGATCGCGGCGGGGAAGGCATAGGCGGCGTACTGCAAAAAGGGCGGCAGCATGGTTGCGGGAAACATGATGCCCGACAACATGACGGAGGGCAGGAATATGATCATTGCCGCCATCGTCAGTTTTGCCGTCGAGCGGATGGCGAGCCCCAGAGCGCAGCCGGCGGCGAGCGTCACGCAGAGCAGCGCGGCAAGCGAACAAAAATAGAGCGGCAGGTCTGCCGGCAACGCCGCTTCGAACACGAGGGGCGCGGCGAAAAATACGACCAGGCACGAAAGGAAGGTATGCAGGAAGGAGGAAAGAAATTGCGTTACCACGCCCAGCGCGAGCGGAACGCCGTTCGCCCGATAAACCTTTTTCACCTCGCCGCCGTACACTTCCGCCAACGAAGGCGGCAGGCCGATGAGCGCGCTCATGGTCACGACGAACACGGACATGGACGGGATGAGCGTTTCCGCCGCGGCGGGATCGACCGAAAGAAAGATGCCGCTCATGAAGAAAAAGAATACCAGCGGCACGAGATAGCAGGTGACGAGCATCGTCTTGCTGCGGATGTCCAATTTGAATTGCAGCAAAACGCCGTATAAAAAAGCCTTTCCGTTCATTGCCCCCTTCTCCTTGCGATGTGCATGAAATGTTCTTCCAGCGTGCCCCTGTCCGTCCTTACGTCCTGCACGGCTATGCCCCGTTCCCTGTATGCGGCAAGTTTTTCGAGCAGCGTGCCGACGAGATCGTCCGTGTCGAAACTTTGCCGCCCCGCGTCGGTCGCGATGTGCACGGTGTGCCGCCTGCCGACGGCGGCGGTCAGTTCGCCGATCGTGCCGGCAAATGCGATCTTGCCGTCTTTGAGAATGGCGATGCGGTCGCACAAAGTTTCCACTTCCGCCATGTCGTGGCTTGCGAGCACAATGGTCTTTCCCTGCGCTTTCAGCCCCTTGATGTATGCGTGCAGAGAGACCCGCCCTTCTACATCGAGCCCCGCTGTCGGTTCGTCGAGGAAAAGGATGTCGGGATCTCCGAGCAGCGCAAGCGCAAGGTGCAGCCTGCGCTTCTGCCCCGTCGAAAGACCGGCGTATTGCTTTTTGTAAAAATCAAACACCCCGAGCGCTTCCAGCATGGCCTTGTCGGGCCTTGTTTTGTTCCACGCGGCGAACAGGGCGACCGCTTCCGACGGACGGATGAACGCCTGCAGCGAAGCCGACTGCAACTGAATGCCGATCTTGCCGCATAGCGTTACCCTGCCGCCGTCGCGGGGGCGCAAGCCCTCGATGCACTCCAGCGCCGTGGTCTTGCCCGCCCCGTTCACGCCGAGCAATCCGAAAATTTCACCCCGCCGCACGGAGAACCCGACGCCCTTCAACACGGCGATCTTTCCATAACTCTTTTGCAATCCTTCCACCTGCAGCGCGTCCGTCATTTTGCCCCTCCGAAGGGATCGACGCCCGCATTCCGGAAATACACTTCCAACGCGGGACCGAGAAACGCATTGAGTTTTTCCTGTTTTTGGTTCCATTCCGCGTTGTCCGTATCGATGTCGCCCATCTTCATGAGCCGCGGCAGCATGCTGCCGTCCCCGCCCGTAAATTCCGCGATGAGCTGCCAGAACTCCTTTGCGAACTTTTGCCCCTCTTCGCTCTCGGGGGCAACGCCGCGGTCGTGATATTGCGCGGCGGCGTCCCGCAGCGCATTGAACTTACGCAGAAAAGCAAGCCCGCTCTCCCGGTCGAAATGCTCGCGCAGAAAGCCGAGCGTGTCCTCGTCGAAATATTTGATCAGCCAATAGGCGTCGTTCTTCATCTGCAGGTTGACGATGATATCGGCGTATTTTTTGAAATCGACCGACCGCATCTGCAGAACCTCCGCTTTCAGCGCGTCGATGTCCCGCAGCGAACGCGTGAGGACGTCGATCCTTTGCTGTATCGTCCGTGCCTGCCCGGTCAGGGCGGCGGCGACTTCCTCGGGCGTGTCGATGGCGGGCAAACGGTTCTTGATCTCCTCCAACGAGAAGCCCAGCGACTTCAAAGAGAGAATGCGGTGCAGTTCGACGATGTCCTTATCGCTGTACAATCTGCGCCCGCCCTCGCTGACGGAAGAGGGGCAAAGCACTCCCTCGCGGTCGTAATATTGCAGCGTGCGGACGGTCACGCCCATCTTTTTCGCCGCTTCGCCGACCGTCATGTATCCCGACGGTATCGCTCTGTATCTTTCCATCTTTTTTCACCTCGCGATCCTTTTATGCTTCCATTATATTTCATGACGCGGGGTCACAAGCAAGCGTTTTTCAAAAATTTTCCGAAAAAATTTTTATTCCCCGATTTCCGACCGTCTTTGCGGGAAAAAGGAAAGGGCGGCCGCCGCGTTTTTTCCGCGGCGGCCGCCCTGTTGCCTGATTTACAGAATTTTCAATTATACGCGGGCATGCCCCGCGGGAAAAGACCGCTTGTTACTTTTCGAGCACCGCCTTGATGCGGCGGACGCCCGCCCCGCAGGACTGCTCTTTGACGATGCGGAAATGCCCGAGTTCACCCGTGCTTGCCGCGTGCGGCCCGCCGCAGATCTCCTTGGAAAAGTCGCCGATGGAATAGGTCTTGACCCGTTCGCCGTACTTGGAGGAGAACACGCCGACGAAGTTCTTTTCGCGCGCATCCTCCAACGACATCTCCTCAAACACGACGGGGATATTTTCCCCGATTTTTTCATTGACGAGGTCCTCGACGGCTTTCAGTTCCGCAGGCGTGAGGGCGCGGGGGAAGTTGAAGTCGAAACGCATCCGTTCGTCGTTGATGTTGGAGCCCTTCTGGTTGATGTCCTTGCCGAGAAGGGTCTTGAGCGCGGCGTTGAGAAGGTGGGTGGCGGTGTGATAATGCACGGCGGCGTCCGAATGGCTCTCCAAGCCCCCCTTCGCCTCGGTCACGTTGGCTTTGGAGATCGCCTGGTGCTCCTTGAACGCGGCGGCAAAGCCGTCCATGTCCACGCTGTATCCCCGCTCCGCCGCCATTTCGCGGGTGAGTTCGGCGGGGAAACCGTAAGTGTCGTAGAGGCGGAACGCCTGTTTGCCGCCGATGACCTTTTCAGGCGTATATTCGGGATTCGACTTCGCCATGAACTCGTTCTTGCGCTCGATGGAGGCGATGCACTTGTCGAACTCCTTCATGCCCTTTTCGAGGGTCGCCTCGAAGCGGTCGATCTCCTTTTGCATCTCGTCGAGGATATACCCCTCCTTTTCGACGAGCAGGGGGTACGCCTCGTCGTACACCTCTTCGATGAACACCTTGGCGACGCCGAGCATTTCGCGGCTGTCGATGCCGAGGGTGCGGCAATAGCGGATGGCGCGGCGGAGCAGGCGGCGCAGGATGTAGCCCGCGCCCGTGTTGGAGGGCAGGATGCCGTTGATATCGCCGATGAGCATGACGCCCGTGCGGGTGTGGTCGGCGACGATGCGCATGGCGCGGCGCGCCTCTTCGTCCCCGTCGTAGCTCTTGCCCGACGCCTTTTCGAGATAGCGGATCGCGCCGAGGAAGAGGTCGGTCTTATAGCCGTCCGTGAGCCCGTTCAGGAACAAAAGCATTCTGTCCAGCCCGAAACCTGTATCCACGTTTTTGCGGTCGAGCAGTTCATAGCCGCTTTCCGTCTTGCGGTACTGCATGTAGACGTCATTGCCGATCTCCACATACCGTCCGCAGCCGCAGGTGGGGCCGCAGTGCGGGCCGCAGGGCTGGTCGTGGCGGGGATAGAACCACTCGTTGTCCGGTCCGCAGGGGGTGCCGACGGTGCCCTCGAGTTCCCACCAGTTGTCCGATTTGGGCAGATAGAAGATGTGTTCGGGCTTGATGCCGAGGTTTTTGAGGTAGTCCGCCGTTTCGTCGTCGCGGGGCACGCCGTCCCCGCCCTCGAACACGGTGGAGCAGATCTTGTCCTTGTCCATGCCGAAGCCCTGCGTCAGGAGCTCGAAGGACCAGGCGGTCTTTTCCTTTTTGAAATAGTCGCCGAGCGACCAGTTTCCCATCATCTCGAAGAAGGTGAAGTGGGAGGCGTCGCCGACCGAATCGATATCGACCGTGCGGACGCACCCCTGCACGTTGCAGAGGCGGGTGCCCGCGGGGTGTTTTCTGCCGAGAAGGTAGGGCATGAGGGGCTGCATGCCCGCGACGTTGAACATGACGCCCGTCGACCCGTCGCCGATGAGCGACACCGCGCCGATATTGACGTGCCCCTTGCTCTCATAAAATTCGATCCATTTTTTTCTGAGTTCTTTTGAAGTGATCATATCCTTTTATCTTCCATAAAAATGATTTTCAGCCTGTCCGCCCCGCCGACGCGGGAGATAACGTAGGATTCCAAAGGAACGATGGTTCCTTTGGTGGGAGCGCAGAGGGCGAAGCCCTTTGCAAATAAACAGCCTTCCGCAAGCGGAACAACGTTCCGCGCCAAACGCGGGTGTACCCGCGTCAAATCGCCCAAGGGTCGATAAGGCGCAAGGCAAAGCCTTGCTTATAGAAGTCCGATTAGAGGCGAAGGGCGCCGCCCTCCGCGCCACCC
>JAGHJP010000004.1 GCA_017886575.1 Clostridia bacterium | reverse complement strand
GTTTGCCGACTGCCTCGAAAAGGCGGAGGATTTCAACGGCGCATTGCAAACGCTCGTGGCGAAGAACCTGAAAGAGCATCAGCGGATCATCTTCAACGGCAACGGTTATTCCCGCGAGTGGGAAGAGGAAGCGGGCAAGCGCGGGCTTCTCAACCTCCGCAACACCGCCGAGGCGCTCCCGCACTTCAAGGCGCCCAAGAACATCGCCCTGTTCGTCAAGCACGGCGTGTTCACCGAGCGCGAAGTGGTGTCCCGTACCGAGATCATGCTGGAAAACTACAACAAAGTCATCGCCATCGAAGCAAAGACGGCGCTGGACATGGCAAAGAAGCAAATTTATCCCGCGGTGAACGCCTACATTGCCGACCTGTGCGGCATCGCCGACGGCAAGACGGCGTACGGCGCGGACGTTTCGGCGGACAAAGAGATCATCGCGTCCCTCTCCGGGAACAACGCCAAGATGTATGCGGCGCTGCAAAAACTCGAAAAGGCGCTCGCCGACGCGGAAGCCACGGCGGACGTGGAAGCGGCCGCCAAGCGGTTTGCCTACGAGGTGCTGCCCCTCATGAACGAGGCGCGCTCCTATGCGGACGCAATGGAGGTCATGACCGCCAAAGAGTACTGGCCCATGCCCACGTATTCCGACATTCTCTTCTCCGTGGAGTGAGTTTTCGGTAAAACATCGCAATATTAAGACGAAATGCCCGTTTTTTGCGGGCATGCCCCGCGGTAGCTCCCCTTTCTCCGTGCCTTTGGCGCGGTAAGGGGAGAAGATGCGGGCGAAACGAATTAGAAAGAGCGTGGCGGTTTTTTCAGCCGCTGTATGATAGGGAAAATGACCGCTCTGCGGCGGGAATATGATAGTGGGAAAATGAGGGAAATACGTTAGGTAAAGGCAAAAACTCAAAATTCAAAAATTTTTCGGAGGTATTTTGAAATGGACGACATTTGGCTCATATGGTTTTTGATCGGGGCTTCGTTCGTCTTCTTCATGCAGGCAGGCTTCGCAATGCTCGAAGCCGGGCTTACCCGCGCGAAGAACACGGCGAACATCCTGATGAAGAACCTGATGGACTTCTGCCTCGGCACCGTCGGATTTCTGCTCCTCGGCGCGGGACTGCTCCTCGGTGAAGATACGCTCTTCGGTCTCATCGGTATTCCCAATTTTGACTGGATCACCAACTTTACCGATCCCGACGTATGCAGCAAGTTCTTCTTCAACCTTGTGTTCTGCGCGACGGCGGCGACCATCGTTTCCGGCGCGGTCGCAGAGCGCACGAAGTTCTCGGCGTACTGCATTTACAGTTTTGTTATCAGTCTGGTGGTTTATCCCATCGAAGCCCACTGGGTGTGGGGTGGCGGCTGGCTGGCCGCGCTCGGCTTCCATGACTTCGCGGGTTCCGCCGCCATTCACATGGCGGGCGGCGTCACCGCTCTCATCGGCGCCATCTTCCTCGGCCCCCGTCTCGGTAAGTACACGAAAGGCAAGGACGGCAAGGTGAAGGTCAACGCCATCCCCGGTCACTCGCTGACGTTTGCCGCTCTCGGCGCGTTCATCCTGTGGTTCGGCTGGTACGGCTTCAACGGTGCGGCTGCGACCAACGCTTCCTCGCTCGCCAGCATTTTCGTCAACACTACCGTGTCTCCCGCCATCGCGGCTTGCGCGACCATGTTCTATACTTGGATCAAGAACGGTAAGCCCGACGTCTCCATGACGCTGAACGGCGCCCTCGCGGGCCTCGTCGGCATCACGGCAGGCTGCGCGGTCGTTCCCGCCTGGGCGGCCGTCATCATCGGTCTCGTCTCCGGTATCCTCGTGGTCGTCGTCGTCGAACTGCTCGACAAGAAGCTGCACATCGACGACCCCGTCGGCGCCGTCGGCGTACACTTCGCAAACGGTCTCTGGGGCACGTTTGCCGTCGGTCTCTTCGCAGATCCCGAGCTCATCACCGTTTCCGGTCAGAGCCTCGCTTCGGGCGGTCTGTTCCTGACGGGCAACTTCCTGCAGCTCGGCATTCAGCTCCTCGGCATCGTCTGTATCCTCGCCTGGATGATCGCGACCATGAGCCTCACGTTCTTCCTCATCAAGAAGTTCAACGGCCTGCGCTGCAGCCGCGAAGAGGAGATCGAAGGCCTCGACAAGACCGAGCACGGCATGCCGCCCGCCTATGCGGACTTCATTTCCGTCCCGCTCAACGCCGAGATCATTCCCGAAGACGCTTCCGAAAGCGTCGGCGTGGAGGTCGTGCACATGACGTCGCCCGCGCCTTTGAAGGAATCCAGCAAGGACGCCAAGATGACCAAGGTCGTCATCATCACCCGTCAGACGCAGCTCGACACGCTCAAGACCGCGCTCGAAGGCATCGGCGTCACCGGTATGACGGTCACGCAGGTCCTCGGCTGCGGCACGCAGAAGGGCAAGCCCGAATATTACCGCGGCGTCAAGGTCGAAATGTCCCTGCTGCCCAAGGTAAAGGTGGAAGTGGTCGTCTCCAAGGTCCCCGTCGAGGACGTCATCGATACGGCGCGCAAGGCGCTCTATACGGGTCACATCGGCGACGGCAAGATCTTCGTCTACGACATCGAGGACGTCGTCAGGATCCGCACCGGCGCGCGCGGCTACGACGCTCTGCAGGACGAGGAGGAAACGCCCGAAACCGTATAAGCCGGGCTTATACCGTCGGCATCAATTTATTCACACGCTCTCTCTACATAGGAAAGGAGGGGGCGGAGCCCAAGGGCTTCGCTCTCTTCTTTTTCTTTTTTCCGCACTTTGCGGCGGGAATATATAACCAATTCTTATGCCGTACATTAAAAAAACGAACGGAGTAAAGCGGGCGTTTTCCGCCCGAATCGGTTGACTTAATACCGTATAAATTCTATAATAAAACCGTACCGCGCGGAGAGGATTTTCCGCGCCTGCAAAACCACCCTATGGGAGAGTGAACACTTATGTTGAAAAGAGAAGGAGACATCAGGATCCCCGCCGGCTGTGCCATCTCGGGCGTCATCGACCGCAGCGGCAAGCGCATGAGCGGCAAGTGCATGATCGATTCGATCTCCACCATGCACGACCGTTCCAACGGCCTCGGCGGCGGGTTCGCGGGTTACGGCATCTATCCCGACTTCAAGGATTTTTATGCCCTGCACCTGTTCTATGACAACACCGCGGCGCAGCACGAGACCGAAGAGTTCTTGAAAAGGCACTTTGAGATCGCTTACTGCTCCGCCATTCAGACGCGCAAAGTGGCGTCCATTAAGGACGAGCCCATCATTTTTCGCTACTTCGTGTCGCCGCTGCCCCGCAAGCTGGAATCCAGCCAGCTCGACGAGGAGGAATACGTCGCCCGCTGCGTCTTCCGCGTCAACGTGGAAATTACGGGGGCGTACGTCTTTTCGAGCGGCAAGAACATGGGCATCTTCAAGGCCGTCGGATTCCCTGAGGACGTCGGCAGGTTCTATAAACTCGAAGAGTACGAGGGCTACGCCTGGACCTGCCACGGCAGGTACCCCACGAACACCCCCGGCTGGTGGGGCGGCGCGCATCCCTTCGGACTTCTCGACTATTCCGTCGTGCACAACGGCGAGATCTCTTCCTACGACGCCAACCGCCGTTACATCGAAATGTTCGGCTACAAGTGCACCTTGAAGACGGATACCGAAGTCATCACCTACATCTTCGACTATCTCCTGCGCAAGCGCAAACTCACCCTGCAGGAAGCGGCGAAAGTGGTTGCCGCGTCCTTCTGGGCGACCATCGAAACCAAGAGCGAAGAGGAACGCGAACAGGAAGTGCTGCTCCGCCGCATGTTCCCGTCCCTGCTCATCACGGGTCCCTTCTCCATCATTCTCGGCTTCGAAGGGGGACTGATGGCGCTCAACGACCGTTTGAAGCTTCGCTCCATGGTCTGCGGCGAAAAGGGGGACAAAGCCTATATCGCCAGCGAGGAGTGTGCCATCCGCGTCATCGAGCCCGAGCTCGATAAGATCTATTCCCCCGCGGGCGGCGAAGCGGTCGTCTACACATTGAAGAACGGAGGCAGGAGAGAGTAATATGGATATGTTCATCTATCCCGAGTACGAGGTCGTTCGCAATCCCGACCTCTGCATCGGATGCAGGGTATGCGAAAGGCAATGCGCCAACGAGGTGCATCACTACGATTTTGATCTGAAGAAGATGGTGGCGGACAGCACCAAGTGCGTCAACTGCCACCGCTGCGTGTGCTTATGTCCCACCCATGCCCTGAAGATCGTCAAATCACAGGATACCTACAAGACCAACGCCAATTGGGAAAATCAGACCATCAACGAAGTGTACCGCCAGGCTGCCACGGGGGGCGTGCTGCTCTCCTCCATGGGCAACCCCAAGCCCTTCCCCATCTATTGGGATAAGATACTGCTCAACGCTTCGCAGGTCACCAACCCGCCCATAGACCCCCTGCGCGAGCCGATGGAGACGACCGTCTATCTCGGCAGGCAGAAGTGCGAAGTCGTGCGCGACGGGTCGGGCAAACTCAAAAATACCCTCGCGCCCCAGCTCAAACTGAACATGCCCATCATGTTCTCCGCCATGAGCTACGGTTCCATATCGTACAACGCGCACGAGGCGCTCGCCCGCGCGGCGACCGAACTGGGCACCTATTACAATACGGGCGAAGGGGGACTGCACAAGGACTTCTATCAATACGGTCCCAACACCATCGTACAGGTCGCCAGCGGCCGCTTCGGCGTGTTCAAGGACTACCTCGACACGGGCGCGGCAATCGAGATCAAGATGGGGCAGGGCGCCAAGCCGGGCATCGGCGGGCATCTCCCGGGCAAGAAGATCTCGGCGGATGTCTCGGCGACCCGCATGATCCCCCAGGGCGTGGACGCCATCTCTCCCGCGCCCCACCACGACATCTATTCCATCGAGGACCTGCGCCAGCTCATCTATTCGCTCAAAGAGTCCACGGCATACAAAAAGCCGGTCATCGTCAAGGTGGCGGCGGTGCACAACGTGGCGGCGATCGCCAGCGGCATCGCGCGCAGCGGCGCGGACATCATCGCCATCGACGGGTTCCGCGGCGGCACGGGCGCGGCGCCGACAAGGATCCGCGACAACGTGGGCATCCCCATCGAACTCGCCCTGGCGAGCGTCGATTCGAGGCTCCGCGAAGAGGGCATCCGCGACAACGTCTCCATCGTCGTAGGCGGCTCCATCCGTTCGAGCGCGGACGTGGTCAAGGCCATCGCGCTGGGCGCGGACGCCTGCTACATCGCCACGGCGGCGGTGCTTGCCATGGGCTGTCACCTCTGCCGCACCTGCAACGTCGGCAAGTGCAACTGGGGCATCGCAACGCAGGTGCCCGAGCTCGTCAAGCGGCTCAATCCCGACGTCGCGGCGGAACGCCTGGTCAACCTCGTCACCGCCTGGAACCACGAGATCCAGGAGATTATGGGCGGCATGGGCATCAACTCCATCGAGGCGCTGCGCGGCAACCGCCTGATGCTCCGCGGCGTGGGGCTCAACGAAACCGAGCTCAAGATCTTGGGCATCCGCCATGCGGGCGAATCCCTGTAAGAGGAGGAAGAGAGAGCAATGAAGAGGATTTACGTCAACGAACAATGGTGTCTCGGCTGCCACCTCTGCGAATACGAATGCGCCTTCGCTAATTCTGGTATGACCGATATGGCGAAAGCCCTCAAGGGCAAAGAGATACACCCCAATATCCGCGTGGAGGACGGGACGGACGGCATCCATTTCGCCGTCAACTGCCGCCACTGCTCCGACCCCATCTGCGTGCGCAGCTGCATCGCGGGCGCCCTTTCGAGGACGGAGGACGGCATGGTGCAGATCGACAAGAGCAAATGCGTGGGGTGTTTCACCTGCGTCCTGGTCTGTCCCTACGGCGCCATCATGCCCGACGCGGACGGCCATGCCGCGCAGAAGTGCGAACTCTGCACCCGCAACCTCTGCGGCGAGCCGAATTGCGTCAAGCACTGCCCCAATCGGGCGATCGTCTATGAGGACAGGGGGTGAACAACATGGCAAAATACGTCATCATCGGCAACTCCACCGCCGCCGTCAACTGTGTGGAGGCGATCCGTTCGCTCGACAAAGAAGGGGATATCCTCCTGCTTTCGGACGAGAGCCATTTCACTTACGGCAGGCCGCTCATTTCCTATCTCTTGTACGGCAAGACCGATTTCGAACATATGAAGTACCGCCCGGACGATTGGTATACCGCCAACAACGCGCAGCTCAAAGCGGGCGTCAAGGCCGTGAAGATCGACCCGAAAAAGAAAAAGGTCGAACTCTCCACGGGCGAAAAAATTCCCTACGAAAAACTGCTGGTCGCAACGGGTTCCCGCCCGTTCGTGCCGCCCATGTCCGGGTTGGAGAGGGTAAAGGATCAATACTCCTTCATGACGCTGGACGACGCGCTGAAAATCGAAAAGGACTTCAAAAAAGAGGACGACGCGCTCATCATCGGCGCGGGGCTCATCGGTCTGAAATGCCTCGAAGGCATTCTCGGGCGCGTCAAGGCGGTCACCGTCGTGGACATGGCAAACCGCATCCTGCCCAGCATCCTCGACGAGGAAGGCTCCGCCGTCGTGCAGAAATACCTCGAAGGCAAGGGCGTCAAATTCTTCCTCGGCGACAGCGCGGCGGAGTTCACGGGCGAACACGCCGTCACCATGAAGAGCGGCAAAAAGCTCACGTTCGACAAACTCGTCCTCGCCGTCGGGGTGCGCCCCAACGTCGAGTTCGTGCAGGAAGCGGGCGGCGCGTGCAACCGCGGCATCGTGACGGACGAAGGGCAGCGCACTACCCTGCCCGACGTGTACGCGGCGGGCGACTGCGCCCTCTCCCACGACATCGCGGCGGATACCGACCGCATTCTCGCCCTGCTGCCCAACGCGGCGTTCCAGGGCAGGACGGCGGGGCTGAACATGGCGGGCGGCAGCGCCGTCTTTGACAAAGCGGTGCCCATGAACGCCATGGGGCTTTTCGACCTGCACATGATCACCGCGGGCGTCTACGAGGGCGAATGTTACGAGGAAAAAGGGGACAGCAAATACAAAAAACTGTTCTTTGCGAACGACAGGCTGAAGGGATTCATTCTCATCGGCGACGTTGCCCGCGCGGGGATCTACACTTCGCTGCTGCGCAACCAAACGCCTCTGAGCGAGGTCGATTTCGCGATGCTCGAAAAATCTCCCGCCCTGGCGGCGTTCCCGCCCGCATACCGCAAAGAAAAACTGACCCAAAAAGTGTGAGAGAGGAAGAGAGGGTAACATTATGACAATCACAGCGGGAGCAGAGCTCCACTTTCAAAAATTAAACGAAGCCGTCCGGGAGAGCCGCGACACGGAGATCACCGTCGACAACTGCCTCGGGCAACGCTACATCGGCGCGGGGCTGAGCGGTAAGACGGTGACCATCAACGGCACCCCGGGCAACGCGCTGGGCGCCTATCTCGACGGCGCGGAGATCGTCGTGCACGGCAACGCGCAGGACGCCATGGGCGACACCATGAACGCCGGTTCGATCGTCGTCTACGGCAACGGCGGCGACGCCGTCGGCTATGCCATGCGCGGCGGCAGGATCTTCATCCGCGGCAACGCGGGGTACCGCGTGGGCATCCACATGAAGGCATACAAGGAAAACAAGCCCGTCATCGTCATCGGCGGCCGCTGCGGCAGCTTCCTCGGCGAATACCAGGCGGGCGGCATCATCGCCGTGCTGGGGCTCGGCGGCGAGGAGCGCCCCATCGTGGGCAACTTCTGCGGCACGGGCATGCACGGCGGGGAGATCTACCTGCGGACGGACAAACTTCCGCCTTTGCTGCCCAAGCAGGTGCGCGCGGAAAAATTGGACGGAATCGACGGCGGCGAGATCGCGGACATCCTGCGCGACTACTGCAAGCAGTTCGGCCTGGACGAAAAGGAGGTCCTGGGTCACGCGTTCTACAAACTGACCCCCGACAGCGAAAACCAGTACCACCGCATGTATACGAACAACTGAAAAACGCAGAGAGGTAAGTTGCGCCGCGCGGGGATCTCCCCGCGCGGCGTTTGCCGCTTTTCCGCGTTTTCACTTTCAAAGAAAAATTCTTCCGCAAACGATTGACAAAGAGGGACTATATTGATATAATTTATATATCAATGGATCAACCCGCAAGGGCATCGCCCGTGCGGCATTCTTGTTTGAGGGGGAAAGCGCGACGGAGGACAGCATCATTGTCCTTTTTTTCAATCAAAACGTACAAACGGGCGCACAGGAGCGCCGCAAATACAGAAAAAATACCGACATACAAAGGAGTTGTTATGAAGAAAGTAGCGGTCATCATGGGCAGCGACAGCGATCTGCCCGTCGTTTCCAAGGCGATGGATACGCTCAAAGAGTACGGTGTTCCCTTCGAAGTGCACGTCTATTCGGCGCACAGGACGCCCGAACAAGCCAAGGCTTTCTCCGAAAACGCGCGCAAAAACGGGTTCGGGGTCATCATCGCGGCGGCGGGCAAAGCCGCGCATCTCGCAGGCGCGCTGGCTGCCAATTCCACTCTGCCCGTCATCGGCATCCCCGTCAAGTCCTCCACGCTGGACGGGCTGGACGCCCTGCTCTCCACGGTGCAGATGCCCTCGGGCATTCCCGTCGCCACCGTCGCCATCGACGGCGCGGCGAACGCCGCCCTGCTTGCCATCGAGATCCTGTCCGTGGCGGACGACGCGCTGGCGGACAAGCTGTCGCGCGCCCGGGAAGCGGCTTCCCGTAAGGTGCTCGAGAAGGACGCCGCGATCGCGTCGCAGTATAACGCGTAAAACATTTCCGCAGCTTTTTTCGCTGCGGGTTTTTACTTTATAAATTTTGGAAAAAGAAAAAATAATAATTATATATCCGGAGGATAAAACAATGGTAGAAAAAACCGAACAGCTGTATGAAGGAAAAGCCAAGAAGGTCTTCGCGACCACCGATCCCGACCTCGTCATCGTGTCCTACAAGGACGACGCGACGGCGTTCAACGGCGCCAAGAAGGGCACCATCGTCGGCAAGGGCGTCGTCAACAACCGCATGAGCAACTATCTCATGGAAAAACTCGAAGAGCGCGGCATCCCCACCCACTATGTGCAGGAACTTTCCGAGCGCGAAACGTTGGTGAAGAAGGTCTCCATCATTCCTCTGGAAGTCATCGTCCGCAACATCGCCGCCGGTTCCCTTTCCAAGCGGCTGGGCATTCCCGAAGGCACGCCCATGAAGCGCACCGTCCTCGAATACTGCTATAAGTGCGACGCGCTCGACGACCCCATGGTCAACGCCTATCACATCCTCGCGATGGGTTACTGCACGCAGGACGAACTGAATACCATCGCGACCATGGCGCTCAAGATCAATCAATTCCTCAAAAAATATTTCCTGAGCATCAACGTCGAACTCGTGGACTTCAAACTGGAGTTCGGCAAGACCTCGGACGGCAAGATCGTGCTCGCGGACGAAATCTCTCCCGATACCTGCCGTTTCTGGGACGCCACCACGCACGAAAAATTGGACAAGGACCGTTTCCGCCGCGACATGGGCGGGGTCGAGGACGCTTACAAAGAGATGATGAAGCGCGTCCTCGGCGAGTGAGCGAATCGATCGCCAAGGCAGAATTTTTATCATGCTCAATTCCATTCATGAAGAATGCGGGGTGTTCGGCGTCTATTCTCCCGAATCCTCGCCCGTCGCGCTGACGACCTATTACGGGCTCTTCTCCCTCCAGCACAGGGGGCAGGAGAGCTGCGGCATCGTCGTCTGCGACGACGGTATTTTCCGTTCCTATAAGGACGTCGGCATCGTCAACGACGTCTTCAAACCCGAGATCATCCGCTCCCTGGGCAGCGGCAACATGGCGGTGGGGCACGTCCGCTACGGCACGACGGGCTCCAACGACCGCTCCAACGCGCAGCCCATCGTCGTCAATCACGTCAAAGGCCATCTCGCCGTGGCGCACAACGGCAACCTCGTCAATTCCATGGAGCTCCGCAGCGAGCAGGAATTGCAGGGCTGCATCTTCCACACGACCAGCGACACCGAAGTCATCTCCTATGTCATCATCAAGGAGCGTCTGACCTCGCGCACCATCGAAGAGGCGGTCTGCAGGGCGACGTACCGGCTGGACGGAGCGTATTCCCTCGTCATCATGTCGCCGCAAAAACTCATCGCCGCGCGCGACCCGCACGGGTTCCGTCCGCTCTGCTACGGCAAGACCGAGGACGGGCGGTACATCGTCGCCTCCGAGAGCTGCGCGCTCGACGCGGTCGGCGCCAGGTTCGTGCGCGACATCGAGCCGGGCGAGATCCTCGTCTTTGACGGCAAGACCAAGACCATCCATTCCATCACCGAGCACTGCGGCAAGGCGTCTTCCGCCATGTGCGTGTTCGAGTACATCTACTTCGCCCGTCCCGACTCGGTCATGGAGGGCTGCTCGGTGCACGAAGCGCGCGAGCGCGCAGGCAAATTCCTCGCGCAGCAGCACCCCGTCGAGGCGGACATGGTGGTCGGCGTGCCCGATTCGGGGCTGGACGCCGCCGTGGGATACGCCAAGGAATCGGGCATTCCCTACGGCATCGGCATGATCAAGAACAAATACATCGGCAGGACGTTCATTTCTCCCGGCCAGCAGGCGCGCGAGAACCTCGTCAGGATCAAACTGAACGCCATCGCCGAAGTGGTGCGCGGCAAGCGCATCGTGCTCATCGACGACTCCATCGTCCGCGGCACGACCATGAAAAAGATCGTCACCCTCTTGCGTGAGGCGGGGGCAAAGGAAGTGCATGTGCGCATCTCGTCGCCGCCCTTCCTCAATCCATGCTATTACGGCACGGACATCGACTCGCGCGAGCACCTCATCGCCTGCCACCACACCGTGGAGGAGACGGCGGAGATCATCGGCGCGGACAGCCTGGGGTATCTCAGCGTGGACAGCCTGGACAAACTGGCGGAAGGGGGGCACTGCAAGGGCTACTGCAAGGCGTGCTTCACGGGCGACTATCCCACCGCCGTGCCCATCGCCACCAACAAGCGCCGGTTCGAAAGAAAACTGAGCGAAAAGGAAGATTGACGGCGCATCCGCCGAAAAACGCATTATAAGGAAAAAAAGACAATGGCCAAAGAAAAGAGTTTCAGCGAGAGCTATAAGAGCGCGGGCGTGGACATCACCGCGGGGTACAGGGCGGTCGAACTGATGAAGGCGCACATTGCCCGCACCATGACCGCGGGCGTCGGCAGCGACATCGGCGGGTTCGGCGGGCTGTTCGAACTGGACGTCACGGGCATGTCCCGCCCCGTCCTCGTCAGCGGCACGGACGGCGTGGGCACCAAATTGAAGATCGCCTTCTTAATGGACAAGCACGACACCGTGGGCATCGACTGCGTGGCAATGTGCGTGAACGACGTCATCTGCTGCGGCGCCAAGCCCCTGTTCTTCCTCGATTATATCGCCTGCGGCAAAAACGTGCCCGAAAAGATCGCCGATATCGTCAAGGGCGTCGCGGAGGGCTGCGTGCAGTCCGGCAGCGCGCTCATCGGCGGGGAAACGGCGGAAATGCCGGGGTTTTATCCCGTGGACGAATACGACTTGGCGGGCTTTTCCGTGGGCGTCGTGGACAGGAGCAAGGTGCTCGACAAGGAGACCATGACCGCGGGGGACGTCATCGTCGCATTGCCCTCGTCGGGCGTGCATTCCAACGGCTTTTCGCTGGTCCGGAAGGTTTTCGACGTCGAACATGCCGACCTTACCGCCCCCGTGGCGGCGCTCGGCGGCAAGTCCCTCGGCGAAACGCTGCTCACGCCCACTAAAATTTACGTCAAGCCCATGCTTTCGCTCTTTGAAAAGGTGCAGGTCAAGGGCGTGTCCCACATTACGGGCGGCGGGTTCTATGAAAACATTCCCCGCTGTTTCAAGAAGGGATATTCGGCGAAGATCGACCGTTCCGCCGTCAAAATACTGCCCGTTTTTGACTATATTCAAAAGAAGGGAAACATTCCCGAACGGGACATGTTCAACACCTTCAACATGGGCGTCGGCATGATCGCCGTCGTGGCAAAGGCGGACGCGGACAAGGCGCTGAAGATCCTGCGCGGCGCGGGCGAAAACGCCTATATCGTCGGCGAAGTCGTCGAGGGCGACGAAGGCGTCATCATGGCGTAAAACGCGGGCATGCCCCTTACCTTTTTGCTTTTCGTTAAAATGCCGAAGGGGAGAGGTGCGGCTGCGTTCGGAGTTTTTATGGAGAAAAAAAAGAAACGGATAGCCGTCTTTTGTTCGGGCGGCGGTACCAATTTACAGGCGCTTTTGGACGCCGAAAAGAGCGGGGTCATCCAAAGCGGAAAGATCTGCCTCGTGCTCGCCAACAGCCGCTCGGCGTATGCCTTGGAGCGCGCGAAGGGCGCGAACGTTCCCACGGCGGTCGTCACCCGCCGCGAAACGGGTTCGCAGGAGGCATTCGAGGCGGAAATTTTGCGCATTCTGCGTGAATACGGGATAGAGCTCATCGTGCTGGCGGGCTTTATGTCCATTCTCAGCGAAAATTTCACGTCCAAATACCCCAAGCGCATCATCAACATTCACCCGTCCCTCATTCCGTCTTTCTGCGGCAAGGGATTCTACGGGCTGCATGTCCACGAGGCGGCGCTCGCCTACGGCGTGAAAGTGACGGGCGCCACCGTGCACTTCGTCAACGAAATTCCCGACGGCGGGCAGATCATTTTGCAAAAGGCGGTCAAGGTGCACCGCGGGGATACGCCCGAAAAATTGCAGCGGCGCGTCATGGAACAGGCGGAGTGGAAGATCCTGCCCAAGGCCTGCGAACAGGTATCGCGGGAGATCGCAAAGAAAGGAGAAGCGTATGAACGTATACAAAATCAATGACATCGGAGCGCTCATCAAGGACAATTCCTATGTGGGGCGGGGCATCGTCATCGGCAAGAGCGCGGACGGCAAAAAGGCGGCGGTCGCCTATTTCATCATGGGCCGCAGCGAAAACAGCCGCAACCGCGTTTTCCGCGAAAAGAAGAACGGCGACGTCATCACCGCGCCCTTCGACGAGAGCAAGGTGAAGGACCCTTCCCTCATCATCTATGCCGCCATTCGCTGCTATGAAAACAAACTCATCGTCACCAACGGCGACCAGACGGACACCATATACGAGGGCTTGCGGGAGGGCAAAGGCTTTTTTAAGAGCCTGAAATCCCGCGCCTTCGAGCCGGACGCGCCCAACTTCACCCCCCGCATCAGTGGCATGCTCACCTTTAAGGACAGCGATTTTTCCTATAAAATGAGCATTCTGAAATCGGCGGACGAGAAGGGGACGGCATGCAACCGTTACCTCTTCGATTATACCGCCGTTGCGGGCATGGGGCACTTCCTTCATACATACGAATGCGACGGCGACCCCGTTCCCACCTTCCAAGGGGAGCCAGAACGGGTGCAGATCCCGGACGACATCGACGTCTTTGCAAACACCCTTTGGGAAAATCTCAACGAGAGCAACAAAATTTCCCTCTATGTCCGCTATATCGACTTAAAGACGGGCAAAGAGGAGAATCGGCTCATCAATAAAAATAAGTAATTTTCATCCGCCGTTTTTCCCTGTCTTTACGGGCATGCCAGCCGTCTTTTTCCCGTTGCGGGAAAAGAGGGGACGCAGAACGGAACGGACCACTTCACACGAAAAACATACAAGGAGAAAATCGTTCATGAAAGAATTTCAGTTAAAGTATGGTTGCAATCCCAACCAAAAACCCGCGCGCATCTTCATGGCGGACGGAAGCGACCTGCCCATCGAAGTCGTAAACGGCAGGCCGGGCTACATCAACTTTTTGGACGCCTTCAACAGCTGGCAGCTCGTCAAGGAACTCAAAGAGGCTTTGGGCATGCCCGCGGCGACGTCCTTCAAGCACGTCAGCCCCACTTCGGCGGCGGTCGGCGTGCCTCTGCCCGAAAAACTGAAAAAGGCGTGTTTCGTGGACGACATCGAGGGGCTGGACGATTCCCCCCTCGCCTGCGCCTATGCCCGAGCCCGCGGGACGGACAGAATGTCCTCCTTCGGCGACTGGATCGCGCTCTCCGACATATGCGACGAAACGACGGCGCGCCTCGTCAAACGGGAGGTGTCGGACGGCATCATCGCCCCCGGCTATACGCCCGAAGCCCTCGAACTTCTCAAACAAAAGAAGAAGGGGAACTACAATATCATCAGGATCGACCCCGCCTATGTGCCCGACCCTGTCGAGCATAAACAGGTGTTCGGCGTGACCTTCGAGCAGGGGCGCAACGACGCCAAAATCGACGAAAGCTGGCTCAAAAACATCGTTACGGTCAAAAAAGATCTGTCCGAGAGCGCCAAACGTGACCTCGTGATCGCGCTCATCACCTTAAAATATACGCAGTCCAACTCGGTGTGCTATGCCGTAGACGGGCAGGCGATCGGCGTGGGCGCGGGGCAGCAGTCCCGCATCCACTGCACCCGCCTCGCGGGCGGCAAAGCCGACAACTGGCACCTGCGCCAGAGCGACAGGGTTCTCTCCCTGCCCTTCAAAAAGGAGATCAAGCGTCCCGACCGCGACAACGTCATCGACGTGTACATTTCGGACGATTGCGAGGATGTGCTGGCGGACGGCAACTGGCAGAAATATTTTACCGAACGCCCCGCGCCCTTCACCCGCGAGGAGAGACGGGAATATCTCTCCACGATCGAGGGGGTCGCCCTCGGTTCGGACGCCTTTTTCCCGTTCGACGACAACATCGTCCGCGCGGCGCGCAGCGGCGTGAGTTACGTCGCCCAGCCGGGCGGCTCCACCCGTGACGATCTCGTCATCAAAGCGTGCGACGATCACGGCATGGTCATGGCGTTTACGGGGCTGCGGCTCTTCCATCACTAACCCCCCCCGTATTACGGCGATTATAATCGATCATAGGAGGAAAGACGCATGAAAGTCATGGTTGTCGGCGGCGGCGGCAGAGAGCACGCCATCATCAAAAAGTTGAAGGAAAATAAAGGCATCGAAGAAATTTTCGCCCTGCCCGGGAACGGCGGCATCGCCGCCGACGCGACCTGCGTGGATATCGGGGCAAAGGACATTGAAGGCATTGCCGCGTTTGCAAAGGAGAATAAGATCGACTTTGCGGTGGTTGCGCCCGACGATCCCTTGGTGCTCGGCGCGGTGGACGCGCTCGAAGAGGTCGGCGTGCCCTGTTTCGGTCCCGAAAAGAAGGCGGCGATCATCGAAGGCAGCAAAATTTTTGCCAAGAACCTCATGAAGAAGTACGGCATTCCCACGGCGGAATACGAGGTGTTCGAGGACATGGGCGCCGCGCTTGCCTATCTCGACACGGCGCCCGTTCCCACGGTCGTCAAGGCGGACGGGCTGGCGCTCGGAAAGGGCGTCGTCGTGGCGCAGACTCGCGAGGAGGCGAAGAATGCCGTCAAAGAGATGATGCAGGACAGGAAGTTCGGCGAGAGCGGCGCGAAGATCGTCATCGAGGAATTTCTGACCGGTCCCGAGGTCTCCGTCCTCTCCTTCACGGACGGCAAGACGCTTGTACCCATGGTATCCTCTATGGATCACAAGCGCGCGCACGATGACGACAAGGGGCCCAACACGGGCGGCATGGGCACGGTCGCGCCCAATCCCTATTATACGAAAGAAATTGCAGACGAGTGCATGAAGACCATCTTCCTGCCCACCATGCACGCGATGAACGCCGAAAACAGGACTTTCAAGGGCTGCCTGTACTTCGGTCTGATGCTCACCCCCAAGGGGCCCAAGGTCATCGAATACAACTGCCGTTTCGGTGACCCCGAAACGCAGGTCGTGTTGCCCCTTCTCAAGACCGACCTCTTCACCGTCATGCAGGCGGTGTCGCAAGGGCGGCTCGGGGAGATAGAAGTGGAATTTTCAAAGGGCTGCGCCTGCTGCGTGGTCATCGCGTCCAAGGGCTATCCCGTGTCCTATCAGAGCGGATATGAAATGGTCTTGCCCGAGACGGAAGAAGGCGAATACATCCTTGTCGCGGGCGCGAAGAGAGAGGGGGACAAACTCCTCTCCGCGGGCGGCAGGGTGCTGGGCGTGACGGCGACGGCGGATACCTTGCAAGAGGCGATCGGCAGGGCATACGCTTTGGCGAAGCAGGTCAAATTCGAAAACGGGTTCATGCGCGGCGACATCGGCCGCCGCGCTTTGCAGGCATACGAAAAGAAATAAGGAGGCAAAGGCGTACATGGTATACAGGATCTATGTGGAAAAGAAAAAGGGGCTGGCGGGTGAAGCGGACGCGCTGTTGAACGAGATCAACAACATTTTGTCCATCCGCAGCCTGACCGCCCTGCGCATTCTCAACCGTTACGACGTGGAGAACATCGACAAAGAACTCTTTGACTATGCCGTCAAAAACGTGTTTTCCGAACCGCAGATCGACAATGTTTCGGAAGAACTGCCGCAGGACGATGCCTACGTCTTTGCCGTGGAATATCTTCCCGGGCAGTTCGACCAGCGCGCCGACTCCGCCGCGCAGTGCATCCAGATCATCTCGCAGAAGGAAAGGCCCTTGGTGCGCACCGCCAAGGTGTACATGCTCTACGGCAGCCTGACCGTCGCGGAGATCATGGAGATCAAAAAACACGTCATCAATCCCGTCGAGGCGCGCGAGGCGTCGCTGGAAAAGGCGGATACGCTGAAGATCGACTACGCCGTGCCCACCGAAGTCAGAACGCTGGACGGATTTCTGGAACTTGACAAGGAGGGGCTGGAAAATTTTGTCAGAGAATATGCCCTCGCCATGGACGCGGACGACATCAAGTTTTGTCAG
The DNA here is from genome assembly GCA_017886575.1 of Clostridia bacterium. Lineage (GTDB taxonomy): Bacteria > Bacillota > Clostridia > Christensenellales > Borkfalkiaceae > RGIG4074. The sequence continues at coordinate 610 of JAGHJP010000004.1, read as the reverse complement.
GACTACTTCCGGACGGAACACCGCGACCCGACCATCACCGAGATCCGCATGATCGACACCTATTGGTCGGACCATTGCCGCCACACCACCTTCCTCACGACCATCGATAGCGTAAAGTTTGAGGATGAACTGCTGCAAAAGGCGTACGAAGATTACCTTGCGGTGCGCGAGGAACTCGGCAGGACGCAAAAGCCGGTCAACCTCATGGACCTTGCGACCGTGGGGGCGAGATACTTGAAGAGCAAGGGGCTCCTGCCCAAACTCGACGAATCGGAGGAGATCAACGCCTGCACGGTCAAGATGCAGGTGGAGAGCGAGGGGAAGAAGGAGGACTGGCTTCTCCTCTTCAAGAACGAAACGCACAACCACCCGACGGAGATCGAGCCGTTCGGCGGCGCGGCGACCTGCATCGGCGGCGCCATCCGCGACCCGTTGAGCGGGCGGGCATACGTCTATGCCGCCATGCGCGTGACGGGCGCGGCGGATCCCTTGAAACCTGTCGGCGAAACGCTGAAAGGCAAACTGCCCCAGCGCAAGATCGTCACCACCGCGGCGGCGGGGTATTCCTCCTACGGCAACCAGATCGGGCTTGCCACGGGCCAGGTGGACG
>JAGHJP010000047.1 GCA_017886575.1 Clostridia bacterium | reverse complement strand
CATAAATGAGAAATATAGCGATCGTTGAAGACGACGACAGAGAAGCGGCGATGCTGACCGAACAATTAAACAGGTATGCGAAGGAGACGGGCGCGGAATACCGCATCGTCCGTTTTTTTGAGGCGATCAGTTTTCTGACGGGGTACACGGCGGAATACGATATCGTATTTATGGATATTGAGATGCCCGACCTCGACGGAATGACCGCCGCGAAAAAATTGCGTGAGACCGATCCCGACGTTATCCTCATATTCGTGACGAATATGGCGCAATATGCCGTGGAAGGATATGAAGTGGCGGCATTGGACTTTATGGTCAAGCCGATCAGGTACGACAATCTGAAACTCAAGCTGGAGCGCGCCGAACGCCGTCTGGAGAGCAAAAGCGCGGACAGATTCATCGTGCGGGGCAAGAGCGGCCCCGTCGTCGTTGCCGTTTCAGACATACGCTATGTGGAAGTGCGCGACCACATGCTGACGTTCTATACCAAGGACGGGGCGACAAGGGTGACCGGTTCGCTTAAAAGCCTGGAAAAACGACTGGAAGGCAGGGATTTTTCGCGCGCGAACAGTTGCTATCTCGTCAATCTGAAATACGTTACGGGCGTGGACGACGGCATGGTGACGGTGGGCGGCTATACCCTTCCGATGAGCCGGGCGCGCCGCAAGTCCTTCATGCGCGACCTCGCAGACTATCTCGGAGGAGGCGTCTGACATGTACGACGTTTCCTCGGTTCTGTTCTGGTATCGTCTTGTATTCACCGCCGAGCTCGTCCTCGCGGAGGCCCTGATAAGTTACCGTCTGCGCCGCCAGAAGAAATTTTTATTGCGGCTGATCGGCGCGTTTGCGATCTGTGCAGGCGCGGCGTTTGCGATCCCCGTGATCAGCGACGGCGCGGCGTGGATGTCGTTCATGTTTCTGTTCATATTCGCCGCCACGCTCGGAGCGCTCAAACTGTGTTTCGACGAGCGGATGAGCAAGATACTCATGTGCGCCGTACTGGCGTATACGATGCAGCATATCGCATATCAGCTCAACGATGCGGTGATGACCGTGACGGGTGCCTATCGCACGGACAATCCTTACGACCCTTACAGCAACAGCGCGTTCGGACTGTTGCTGTACGGATACAGCGGAATGACGTATGTCACGGGGAATCCGTTCACCATCATGCTGTACATTTATATATACGGCATGACTTATTTCTTCGGCTATTTGATAACGAAAAAACGCTTGGGAGACGGCAGTAATTTCGAACCGGGCAACATGAAAATATTCTGGCTCGCGGTCATAATTCTCTTCTTCGACGTCGTCGTGAGCGCGCTCGTCATGCAGTACAACAGCGCGCGCGACCTGGACGTGTTTTACGTGGTGCTGCTCGACGTGTACAACATATGTTGCTGTCTTTTTGCGATATTGCTGCTGTTCGGCATAGTGCGAAGCGACAAACTGCAGAGCGATCTCGTGACAGTGGAGAAAATGTGGAACGAGAAGCGCGAACAATACGACATAACAAAGGAGAATATAGAGCTCATAAACCGCAAATGCCACGACCTGAAGCATCAATTGCGCCGTGCGGACGGCACGCTGGCGGACGACGGGCTCGTGCGGGAAATAGAGGACATTGTGACCGACTTCGACGCGTCCGTGCATACGGGCAGCGAGGCGCTGGACATCATCGTGACGGAGAAGAGCCGTCTGTGCAACAAAAAGAAGATACGGCTCTGCTGCATGGCGGACGGAAAGAAGCTGAATTTTATGCCGCCCGCAGACCAGTACGCGCTTTTCGGGAACATCATCGACAACGCGATGGAGGCGGTCTCCCTGCTCGATGAGGAAATGCGCACGATCAGCCTTTCCGTAGCCGAAAAGAGCGGTTTTCTCGTCGTCAATATATACAACAGGTACGGCGGAGAACTCACGTTCGAGAACGGTCTGCCGCGTACGACCAAAGCGGACAGGACGGAGCACGGGTTCGGCATGAAAAGCGTGCTTGCGACGTGTGAAAAGTACGGCGGAGAGATGTCTATCCGGACGGATAAGAATGTTTTCAACCTCAACATCATCTTCCCGCTCGACGGTTTACGCATTCAGAATGACCGAAAACGTATTTGATATTGCGGAATGTAGTTTTATACGATATATTTGCGGTAAGCCACAGGCAAGCCGCAATTTTTGTCTGTGCAAAAAAAGGATAGGAGGTCATGAAGTGATGAAGACAAGAAAGAGAATGCGTTTTATCGTTCTCGTATTGGCGCTTATTTTCGCGCTGAGCGCCGTCATGCTGACGGCATGCGAAGATAAGCCCGAAAGTTCCGGCGGATCGTCCGGAGGGAGCGGAAATTCTTCCGCCGTCGACGAGGGCGATATCTGCAACGGGATCGAGATCATCGATATGCCGACAAAACTCACCTATAAGACGGGTGAAAAATTCACGCCTGCGGGACTGACGTTCAACGCGACGTACGAGAACGGATACGTCGAAGAGGATCTGACGGCGGGCGATCTCGACGGCTGGACGCCGAGCGCGGCGTTTACGTCGTGGGGCGAAGTCGATGTCACTCTCGTGTTTGAGGGATTTGAAACAGTCATAACCGTCACCGTCGAGCCGAAGACGCTCGAAAGCATGTATATCAAGACCGAGCCCAGCGTGCTCACCTATTCGGTGGGCAACACGATAGACTTCGGCGGCATGGACGTCATGGCGAAATATGCGGAGGACGATGCGGAAGTCAACGAAACGAACTACACCGTTACCGATGCGGACGGCAATACATATGTTTCGGGCGAGACGGTGCTCAATACGCCCGGGACCATAGAGTTGAGGGTCACGATAACGGCAGGCCAAACTTCCATGTCGGACACCTTTGCAATCGAAGTGATCAACGGTTTCAGCGTGCAGGTGGAGGACACAGCGGGCGATCCCGCTCCTACGGACGAGAGCTATACCGTCATCAACAACGCCAATATCAACAGCAATCTGCCCTGCACCGGTTCGGAGGGCAAGACTCCCATGTATTGCGGCGACCTGTATGCGGGCAGCTATATGGAATTCCATATTTATTCCGCGACGGCGGTGGAAAATGCGGAACTCGTGCTCGTTGCGGCATCCACGCTCCTCGGCGACGGCAGGATGAACGACATGGTGCTTTCGGATATATTCGAGATGTATGTGGACGGCGATCTTGTTGCATTTGAAGATGAAGTGATCTTGCCCGGGCAGCCGTTCCCCGCAGCGGGCAGCAATGCGAACAGATGGGCGATGTGGGAGAACGTCAGTCTCGGAACGATCGATCTCAACGCGGGTTACACGGTCGTCAGACTGCTGTGCGTGAATACGCCCAAAGACGCCAACGGCGATTACCGTGCCGGCAATTTCGACAGGTTGGACGTCGTATTCCCCGAGGTCATAGAAAATCCGTGCACGGGGATAGAGATCACGACCATGCCCGAGACGGAGTATGTCGAAGGCGAAACGTTCGATCCGACGGGGATCGTGTTCACGGCGACGTATGCGGACGGAAGCACCGCGGAAGGGCTGACGGCGGACGACATTACCTGGAATCCGAAGCGCGCCCTGACGACGAGCGACAGGACCGTTACGATCACGCACGACGGATTTGACAAAGATATCGCGATCAACGTTGCATTTTCGGGTACGGTCACCGTGCAGGCGGAAGCCAGCGGATCGCACGGGGAAACGGAGAGCTATACCGTTCTCACGCCCGTGCAGAGCGGCGAAGGCATCAGGGTAAACAGCGGCGCGAAGGGAAGCGAAGGCACGGGCTGCGTGGAATCGGTCGCGCAGGGCGATACGTTGACCTTCCATGTATACGCGCCGCAGGCGGGGACGTACGATCTCTCGGTCAGAACGTGTTCGACCCTCCGCAGGACCGATAATACCGGCAATCTGAGCGTTGATTTTGCGGAGATGTACTCCGTTTCCGTGGGCGGCGTGCCGATGGAACTCGAAAACGCCGTGATCCCCGAATTGGATCTTCCTTCCGGCGCCAGCATCTGGTTCAACTGGTACGATCTTGCACTCGGCAGCGTTACGCTCGAGGCGGGATACAACGTGATCACGTTTGAATGCATCGGTACGGCGACTGACCACGACGGCAGCGCGCGCACACCCAACTTCGATTGCATCGATTTGGTGTATAGTGCCGACGAGGCATAAGTGGCGGATCACAGCAAAGGTAACCTTCCGGCGTTCTGCGCCCCGGCGGACGACCGCCCGGCGAGGCGCAGGCGCGGACGATATGATTTTTTAAGGAGAGGATGATCGATCATGGAAAAGAAAATTTTTGAACCCTGCGAACTGACTTTGCAGTCCTTCGCGGACATCATCGCCACGTCGGGCAGCGCCACGCCGAACGGATTTTACGATATCTACGGCGATTGGCACGAAGGCGAATGAAGACGATGCGTCGCATTTGTAAAAAGTTCGGAAAGATCTTCGGTACCGCTCTTTTGTGCATGCTGGCGGCAATACTTTCCGTCGCGGCCGTGACCTTTTCTTCCTGCGCCCACACGGCGAATCCTCCGGAGAGCGGGTGGAACGCCTCTTCTCCGGACGCCTCCGGCAGCGCCTCCGATAATACCTCCGACGAATCATCGCCGGAGGACGGCGCGGGCGGAGACAGCAGCGCGGAAGAAGTCGGAAAGACGCCGGCTTCCGATTTGGGAGCATATGAACCGCACTGATCCCACGAACGGTGTTTTCAAGAAAAATAAGGAGAAAAAAGATGAAACAAAAAACAAATAAAAAGATAGCCTGGCTGGCAGCGGCAGCGCTGTGCGCGGGCGTCGCGATCCCCGCGGCGGCTCTCCTGTTCCGCACGACGGAGGACGACCTCGCCTCTCCCTTCAAGGGCGTTTACGGCTCCTCGTTCGTTGCATATGCCGACGAAGGCGACGGAACGGGGGCGGCGGATGACGCCGCGGGCGGAACCGAAACGGCAGAGTATACGGCTTCCGTCAGATATAAGATCTCGACCGACGGGAACTATCTGCTTCTGGTGACCAACCTCGAGGACGTCGGCGATCTGTCGGACAATCTCGGTTACAAGATTACCGTCAACGACGGAGAAGAAACGAAGCATGACATCGACGGCTATTACACGAGCATCATATTCAAGACGGACGACGAGGGCGGCACCGTCGAACAGACGATGACCGAGATCTTTTCGGATAACGTTGCCGAGGGAATGCTCGTCTATGAAATCGAAAACTATTCCGGCATGAACTCTTACACCGTTTCGGCGTACATCGAAAGGATGTCGACGGAGCAGGGCACGGAAGAAACGTTAAAGACGGTCACCATTCCGGCGGATACCGCCGGCGATTTCAGCGTGCAGGTAGAGGCCACGGCGGGCGATCCCGCGCCGACAAACGAGAGCTATACCGTCCTCAGCGGCGGCAAGTTAAACGACAACCTGCCCAATACCGACGGTCAGTATCTCGGCGATCTGTACGGCAGCGACTATATGGAATTCCATATATATTCTCCGGTGGCTGTGAAGGGCGCCGAACTCGTGCTCGTCGCGGCGTCCACTCTCCTCGATACGGGCAGAATGAACGACATGGTGCTTTCGGACATATTCGAGATGTCTGTGGACGGCGAACCCTATGAATTTGAGGAAGACGTCATCCTGCCCGGGCATCTCGATTCCGAAGTGAACAGCGGCGAGAGCAAATGGGGGATGTGGGAGAACGTCAATCTCGGAACGATCGACCTCAACGCGGGTTATACGGTCGTCAGACTGCTTTGCGTGAATACGCCTCAGGACGTCAACGGCGATTACCGCGCCGGCAATTTCGACCGGCTGGACATCGTGTTCCCCGGTTCGGTCGCGTCCATTGAAACGGGCGGCGCGTTCAAGACCGCATATAAGGTCGGCGAAACAATCGATCTGCGCGGGCTTGCGGTCAATGCCGTGTATGAGAGCGGTTGGACGAAGGCGGTCACCGACTTTACCGTGACGGACGAAACGGGCAGCATTGCCTATGCGAGCGGCGAAACGGTACTCGATACGGCGGGCGAGATCGCGCTCAAAGTGAACGCCGTCGTCGATGGAGCGCCCGTATCGACGTCTTTCGTCGTGAACGTATATTCGGATGCGGTCACGGTGCAGGCGGAAGCCAACGGGGCGCACGGAGAAACGGACAGCTACACCGTCCTCGAAGGCAGCGGCATTAAGGTGAACAGCGGCGCGAACGGCAGTGAAGGCACGGGCTGTGTGGAATCCATAGCGGTAGGTAACAAACTGACTTTCAATGTGTACGCCGAAGAGGCGGGGACGTACGATCTCGTGGTGAGAACGTGCTCGACCATCCGCGCAAGAGGCGGCGGCACCACTCTGCGGGTCGATTTTGCAAAGATGTATTCGGTATCCGTGGGCGGCGTGCCGATGGAACTCGAAAACGCCGTGATCCCCAAGCTCGATGTTCCCGAAGGCGGCAGTATCTGGTTCAACTGGTACGATCTCGAACTCGGCAGCGTTACGCTCAAGGCGGGGTATAACGAGATCACTTTTGAATGCATCGGAGCGCTTCGCGACTACGATAACAGCAACCGTACTTCCAACATCGATTGTATCGATCTTCTGTATAATTCCGACGAGGCATAAGGAGGTGAAAGCATGGCAAGAATAAAACTGAAGGTGGGGCAGATCGTAGCGCTCGCCGTCATGGCGATCGTACTGGCTGCGCTCATCGTGGGCGATGTGATGGCATATTCGTATGCGTCGATCATCACGACTTTTTTCGGCAGCGGCGAACAACTGGGCGGCGATGCGGCGGCAATAGAGGAAGCGGCAAAATCGGGCGATGAACTCGTGCGCAAAATGGGCAACGAGGGCGTGGTGCTGATGAAGAACGAGATGGGCGAGGACGGCGAGCCTACGCTTCCGCTCGACAAGAACGGAGACGGCAGCCCGATCAAAGTCAACATTTTCGGCTGGGGCGCAACGGACGCCGGCTTCTTGCTGGCGGGCAACGGTTCGGGACGCTCTTACGTGCATCCGGACATGAAAGTGACCCTTCTCGACGCATTCAAGCAGAACGGATTCGAATACAACGAAGAGATCATCGGCATATACGAAGACTGGTGCACGACGGAGGACGCCGACTGGGGCGAGAACGCCAACTGGGGCAACCGTTACAACACCAAGCTCAAAGAGCCCGTGACGGACACGGCTTTCCCCGCAGACGTCAGGGAACGCGCGAAAGAGTATTCCGACACCGCGATCATCGTGCTCTCCCGTTACAGCGGCGAGTATATCGGCAGGATATACGATTATCAGCCCAAGCACGATCTTGACAGGGACGATACCCGTTCGTTCAACGAGATATCCACCGAAGAGGAATCTCTGATAAAGATGTGCACGGAAAATTTCGAGAACGTCATCGTCGTCTTCAACACCGGTTCGATCATGGATATGACCTTCCTCGACGATCCGTCTTTCGGCAAGATCGACGCGGCAATGAACGTCGGCTATATGGGGCAGTCCGGTGCGACGGCGATTCCCAAGATACTTTCGGGCGAGGTCAATCCGTCGGGCAAACTTGCGGATACCGTCATATATGACCCGGAGGTCAACGAGATCACGCGGCTCAACGGCGAATCGAGCGACATCGTCTATATCGAGGACGTATACATCGGTTATAAGTGGTATGAGACCGCGGGGGCGGAAGGCTGGTATGACGGCAAGACCAAGTTCGGTAAAACGGGATACGACGCCGTCGTGCAGTTTCCGTTCGGCAGCGGTCTCAGCTATACGACGTTTGAATGGGAGCTGCTCGACGTCAGCATCGAAAGCGGCGGCAATATAGACAAAGACTCCGTCATCGATATCCAGGTGCGCGTGGAGAACACGGGCGACGTGCCCGGCAAGGACGTCGTCGAGCTCTATCTGACGGCGCCGTATGAGGACGGCGGCATAGAGAAGCCGCACGTTGCGCTGCTCGACTTTGAAAAGACGGAAGAGATCCAGCCGGGTGACTATGACGTCGTGGAATTCTCGATAACGGCGTATGAACTTGCGTCCTACGACTGCTACGACGCGAATGAAAATCTCATCACCGGCTGGGAGCTGGAAGGCGGTACATATCAGCTCAAACTGATGACGGATGCTCATAATCTCAAAGCCATGGACAACGCCGTGCTCGAATATACGGCAGAACTCGACCAGCGCATCCGCAAAGACCCCGTGTCGGGCGGCAGGGTGAAAAACCGCTTTACGGGCGAGCTCGCCTACGGCGGCTGTCCCCTGGACGGTTCTTCGCTTTCCGTCGACTGGACGTACCTGTCCCGCGCGGATTTGAGCGCGACCGTTCCCACGGCAGAGGCGCCGCGCCCGAACGGCAGCGAGATCAACGGTTACAAGTATACTTACGACGGGTATGAAGAAGAATTGTCCGAAATGCCTGCCAACGAAAATCCCGTAGAGAACAATCTGCGCCTCGTGACGGGCGAGAACGGAGAGTATATCACCAAAGAGCAGTTTGACGGAGAAGACAGCGTCAATTTTGCATTCAAGTATAACGACGAACTGATGTTCCACCTCGGCGACCCCGAAAACTGGGAGTCCGAAACATGGGATAAAATTCTCGATCAGATAAGCATATCCGAGCTGCGCGACGTCGTCGAGGACGGCGGCTACGGCTCCGCTTCGGTGGAGAGTATCGGCAAACCGCAATATATCGAATATGACGGACCGAGCGGATTCAACCGCACAAACATGACGCCCAACGCCCCCGGGTTGAAGTGCACGGCGCTTCCCGCGGAAAACCTCGTCGGGCAGACGTGGAACAAATACCTCGTCTACCAAGCGGGACAGGTGATAGGCACGGACGGACAGAACTTCGGCGTGAACGGCATCTATGCGCCCTGCGTCAACCTGCACAGGGAATACCTGGCGGGACGCAATTACGAGTGCTATTCGGAAGATCCCGTCATCAGCGGGGAACTTGCGGCCGCGTTCATCAAAGGGGCGAAGTCCAACGGCGTGCATTGTTACCTCAAGCATCTTGCGCTGTACGATTCTAACCCTTATACCGATAAGAGCGTGTGGCTCACCGAGCAGAATTTCCGTGAAAATTATCTTCGCCCGTTCGAGATAGCGATCAAAGACGGCGGCGCGAACGCGGTCATGGTATCCTTCAATCAGATCGGCCCCAACTGGGCGGGCGCGAATCAGGCAATGATAAACGGCATCCTCCGCGACGAATGGGGGTTCAAAGGCACGGTGATAACCGACTATTCGGACGGCAGCGATTCCGTGATGAACGTGCACGACGGACTGCGCGCGGGACTCAATCTCGAACTGAATCCGAAATACCCGAACACCAACACGCACGGTGTCGTGGATCTCGACGATCCGGTGGAGGTCAATCTTTCCCGCGAGTCTGCCAAAGCCATAATTTACACGGTTTGCAATACATATTGGTATGCAATGACGGATACAAGCGGAGACAGCGAGTACAAGACATCCATTTCCGCGCCCAAAGCCATAGAACTCGGATTTGCGTGGTGGATGCCCGTTGTGTGGTTCATCAATATCTCCGTGCTGGGCGTGATCATCTGGCGCGTGCTTGTGATTTTCCTGCCCAAACGCAAAAAGGCCGAAGCGACGGCTGGCGGCCATCGGGAGGCATGAAATCGGCGAAAAAAACGCGTAAAGATTCCGTTTTCGGGAAGAAAAAGCGCTAAATAGAATCGCTCAAAGCCGAAAATGCACGGTTGACCGAAGAGATTCAACGCTTGCGCGGTGCTTCCGGACAGCAATCTTCGGATAAAGAGGACAAAAACGAATAACAAATTAATGCAAGGAAATCCAGCCCCGTCTGCTCAACACAGCAGGCGGGGTTTTCCTTTGACGGCAAAAAGATTTTTTCGCGCTCTTTTCGCAGACGTTGGAATTTTAAAAGCGAAATCTGTTTGATTTTTTCAAGACAAGCGCCCGCCTCGCTCGTACGCTCCAACGCTTCTTTTATCGGAACAACGAGAGAATATCTCTCAAACAAAACGGAATGAGCCCGGTCGGGTACCGAACTCATTGCCAAATGATTTAATTAAATTTTGTTCAAACTTTGGGGTTCACTTCACATGATTTGCTTTTTACCCGCTTGAAAGCGCAGTTCCCATTAAAATTTATTTTTAATTTTTATTCGGGAACCGCCCTTTACGGTAGGGGCTTTTGTTACGCACTTCGGATCAATCGACGATATCCCAGACAAAGACGGCGGTCTCGCACACGTCGATGTCCTCGGGCGTCACGTTCGCCGCAAGGGCCGCGGCGGCAAACGCCCTTCCGTCGGCGGCGGCAAGGCGGGTGGGGGAGAGGGGCATGCGGTCGTCCTGTCCGTGCCGTATTTCCGCAAGCGTTCCCAATTTGCTCCCCGCAGCGGCAAGCAACGCTTTTGCACGCCGCTTTGCGTCTTCCGCGGCGGCGGCAAGCGCCCGTTCGTGCAGAGTTTCCCTGTCTTTCACGGTGAATGCCACCGAAAATTCGGGCAGGGCGGGACAGCCGGCAAGCGCGTTCAGCGCGGCGGCAAGCCGCTCTCGTTCAAAATCGAATTGCAGTTTCATGCGGCGGGTACAAAAAAATCCCTTGCGCACGTTGCGGTATACGCCCGTTTCGTCCCGCACGTTTTCATACTCTACATTTACGTTAAAACTCTCCGTCTTTAACGCCTCGGCGGCAAAGCCCGCGCGTACAAGCCCTTCTTCCAGTTGCCGTGCCTGTTCGTCCGCGCTTTGCGCGGCGGCGGCATACTCCTTGTCCCGTGCCGTCAGTGTCACGGACAAAACAACGCTGTCCGCCCGCGCCGCAATTCTCCCGACGCCCTGCACCGTGATCGTTCTGTTCATGATTCTTTCTCCTTTTTGCCTTTCAGTATAGCACGAAAGAAAAGATCTGTCAAGGATAGCAAAGCATGAAAAACAGTAAACACAGATATACCATGCCCGCAAAGAGAGAGAAAAGCGGTTACGGCGCGGCATTCCCGTCATGCGGATTTTTTCGGCCGATCTGTCGCGTTGCGACAAAGTTTTTTGAAAATGTATATTGACAGAACGTATATTCGGTGATATAATTGAATACAGGGAAATATTTTCCGGATAAGATAATAAAATAAGGAGAGGGGAAAATGCAAATCGAAACGGAAAAAGACGGCGTGCGGTATGTGTATAAGGAGAGTTTTTGGCTGGGAAAGAGGGAGCTGTCCGTCAACGGCATGCAATTGCAAAAACTCGACAGGCGCACGTTTGCCTGGCAGGATGAGGGCGGCGTACGGCACACGCTGAAAGTCAAGGGTTCGTTCCTTGCCGGCATCACGCTGCAATACGAAAACGGCAATGAACTTGTTGTGTTCAAAAACAAATGGTATGAGTGGCTCTTGATTTTCCTGCCTTTCCTCGGTATCGTGTTCGGTGTCGGTTTCTGCGGCGGGATCGGGGGCGGGCTCAGCGCTCTATTTTGTATCCTTGGCGGCGTGGTCAATGCCATTCTTCTCCGGGAGGGGAATTTGCCGCTCGCTCTGCGCATCGTTTTGTGCCTTGTCGTCACGGCACTCGTCCAGGTGGCATGGTTTTTCCTTTATTCCCTCATCGCTACTGCCATTCTCAATGCGTTGGCATGACCGACCGCCGCGGCAAAGATGGTAGGAACAGAGTAAAAAGAAAAGGGGTGCGCCGTGCAAAGCGCATCCCTTTCTTCCTTTATCGATTGAAAATTCAGACTTCCGCAACGGTCTCCACTTCAGCGAGCACGCCCTTGGGCAACGCCTTGACCGCCACGCAGCTGCGGGCGGGTTTGGAAGTGAAGTACTGTTCATACACGGCATTGAACGCAGCAAAGTCGTTCATGTCCGCCAAAAAGCAGACGGTCTTGACGACCTTGTCGAGGGAAGAGCCGCCCGCTTCCAGGAGCGCTTTGATGTTCTTGCAGATCTGATGGGTCTGTGCCTCGATGCCGACGGCTTCCACGTTGCCCGTGGCGGGATCGATGGGGATCTGCCCCGAAGTGAAGAGCAGGCTGCCCGTTCGGATCGCCTGCGAATAGGGGCCGATGGCGGCGGGAGCGTCGGGGGTAAAAACGGTTTTCATAACGTCATTCTCCTTTGATCGTATTTTTTTATTGTTCGTCGACAAGGTGAAATCCGCCTTCGCGGAGCGCCTTCTTGATCTCCTGAATGTGTTCGAAGTTTCTCGTTTCCACGGTCAGGCGCAGGAAGCAGCCGTTGATGGCGCTGCCTTCGCCGCCGCGTTCGTAGTACACGCCCGTTACGTTGCCGCCGCACGAGGCGATGATGCTGGAAACGCCCACAAGCTGCCCCGGCTTGTCGAGAAGCTCGACGACGATGGTGCACGTCCTGCCGGACATGAGGAGTCCCCTCGAAATGACGCGGGAAAGGATGGTCACGTCGATGTTGCCGCCCGAAACGAGGCAGCAGACTTTCTTGCCCTTCAATTCGGGGATCTTGTCGAACATGACGGCGGCGACGGACACCGCACCCGCCCCTTCGGCGACCATCTTCTGTTTTTCCATCAGGCAGAGAATGGCGGCGGAGATCTCGTCGTCGTTGACGGTGACGATCTTGTCCACGTACTGCGAGCAGATGTTGTATGTAAGGTCGCCCGGCTGCTTGACGGCAATGCCGTCCGCGATGGTGGAAACGGAGGGGAGAGTGACGGGCTTGTGCTCTTCCAGCGACTGCGCCATGCTCGGCGCGCCCGACGCCTGCACGCCGTACACTTTGACGTTCGGGTTCAGGGACTTCACGGCATAGGCCACGCCGGAGATCAGTCCGCCGCCGCCCACGGGCACGACCACCGCGTCCGCCTCGGGCAGATCGTTCAGGATCTCCAGCCCGATGGTGCCCTGCCCCGCAATGACGTCCTCGTCGTTGAAGGGATGGATGAAAGTATATCCGTAGGTATCGCGCAGGTTCATCGCCTTTTCATAGGCATCGTCGTATACGCCGGGCACCAGGCAGATCTCCGCGCCGTAAGAGCGGGTCGCCTCGACCTTGGAGATGGGGGCGCCGTCGGGCAGGCAGATGAGCGCCTTGATGCCGTTTTTCCTGGCGGCGAGCGCCACGCCCTGGGCATGGTTGCCCGCGGAACAGGCAATGACGCCCTTGGCTTTCTCTTCGTCGGAGAGCTGGGAAATTTTGTAGTACGCCCCGCGCACCTTGAAGGAACCCGTCACTTGCAGGCATTCGGGTTTGAGATAGAGTTCGCAGTTGTTCGTCACGCCCGAAGTGCGGATGATGTCGGTCGGACGGACGGCTTCCTTCAATACATAGGAAGCGTGGTAGATTTTGTCCAATGTCAGCATGCTTTTGCCTCTCGTGAAATTATTCTTACCGTATCAGTATAACACCGCGGGGCGCAAAAGTCAAACCAAAAGGCAAATCGCGCGTCCCGCGCATGAAATTTTTTTGAAATATGCCGATGATATGTAAAGGGTCGGAATTATTTTTTGTCCAAAAGATATGCCTGCACGGCAATGATGGTCTTGGAGTCTTTGATCTCGCCCGATTTTATCTTTTTCCACACTTCTTCCACGGGCATGTAGACGGTTTTGAGGAATTCTCCTTCGTCGGGGTGTGCGGCACCGCGACGGCAGCCGAGTGCCTCGTAGAGATAGATCTTTTCCTCCGAATAGCCGCAGGTGGGGTAATAGGTGCAGATGTGCCGCAGCCGTTTCGCCTCGACGCCCGCCTCTTCGCTCAGCTCCCGCATGCCCGCGGCGGCGGGGTCCTCGCCGCGCTCGAGTTTGCCCGCAGGGATCTCATAGATGACTTCGGAGAAGGCGTAGCGGAATTGCCGCACGAGGAGGACCTTCCCGTCCTCAACGTACAGAATGCCCACGCCGCCCGGGTGTTCGACGATCTCCCGCTTGCACGGTTTGCCGTCGGGGCGCAGCGCGTCGTCGCACCGCACCGATAAAATTTTGCCCTGATAGACGTACTTTTTCTCCACCGTCTTTTCTCTTAATTTTTCCGTCGCCGTGTCGCTTTGCATTATCTTTTCACTCCTCGTCAATTTTCTCGTCTTTACTTTTGAAAGCACCCATGCCCGCAATGAAGGAAAAATACGTTTTTTACAGTTCTTCGATGAGCGCAAATATTTTTTCGATGTTGGCTTCGCTCCTGCCCGTTACCGCGGCAAAGTAACTGTACCCCAAAAGCAGGGCTTTCACTTCCTTTTCGTCCGCGGCTTTCGCGGCGGCGTACGTTTCGTTCAGGATGAGCGAACCCGCATAGCGGTCGGGCTCGGGCAGGGAGGAGGCGCTCAGTCCCGCCGCCTCGGCTTTGATGAGGGGAAGCATCTCCCCGAACACCGCCCGCCGGCTCTTCTTCATTTTATGCGCTGTCCGTCCGCCGAAGGCGGGCAGTCCGGCTGCGGTTTTTTTGGAGGCAAGTTCCTCGCACACGACCGTCTTGAAGGGGCGGACGACCTGGGAGAGGAAGAGGTCAAACGCCTCCGTGTAACTTCCGTCGCCCGCAAAGAAGGTCTGCAAAAAGAGATTGAAGTCAATGGTCCGGTTGTCGATGTCGACGAGCAGGCAGAAGATGAACGCCAGCCGTTCCATAGGATCTTCGGGCAACAGCAGAACGCCCCGGTTTTCGGTGCCGTCGGGGGAAGGGAGCATATATTTTTCCTGCGCTTCGGTGTAGTCGAAGGGACGCACTGCCTTTTCAAAGAGGGAAACGAGGGCGGGCGCGGCGGCGACGGCGCAGAGCAGTTCGCCGATCTTGGAGGGGGCGACAATGAATTTCGCCTGCAAAAGATCGTCGCAGCGATCCGCAAAATTTTTCATTTGTTCTTCGATGGTATGTGTCGTTGTCATGTTTTTTCCGCCTTATTTTTTTACGAACTTTTGTATGATGTATTTTCATTATAGCACAAATTTTGAAAAAGTTACATATATTTTCGCCAAATATCTTGATTTTTTATAAAAAATATGTATAATAGATTTACGCAAGGATAATTATGTTACAGGTCAAAGGTGAAACGTCGACAAACAAATTGATCATTCTGTTCGTTTTCGATAAGATGGAAACGGCGCTGTCCGAGAAGATCCTCGTGGATATCTGTTGTTCGAGCAACGATTGGCTCAACTACATGGACTGCGTTTCCCTTCTCCGGAAACTTCTGGACGACGGTTTTTTGTGTGCCGTTCCCGGCGACGACGAGCCGCTCTATACCATCACGCCCGACGGCAGGGAGAGCCTCGCCAATTTCTACATCAATATCCCCAAGAGCATACGGGAGGAGATTTCGCTCTTCATCAAAAAGAACATTGCCCGTTTCAAGAAGAAACAGGAGTGCAAGGCGGACTATTACCAGAACAAGGACGGCACATATACCGTTTTTTTGAAAATTCTGGCGCCCGTGCAGCCGATGCTCGAGCTGAAATTCGTCGTCCCCGACAAAAAGACAGCCAACAATATCTATAAGAAATGGGAAGACAAGGCTTCGGAGCTGTATTCGGTCATCTACGAAACGCTTGTGGACTGACGGTTTCCCAAACCAACGGAGGAGGATAAAAAACATGTTTACTTATTCTACGAACGGCACATGTTCCAGACAGATCGTGTTCGACGTCAATGACGCCGACAACACTTTGCACAACGTAAAATTCATCGGCGGCTGCGGCGGCAACCTGCAGGGCATCGGGCGGCTAGTCGAGGGCAAGACGCTCGACGAGGTGGAAAATCTCCTTGCCGGCATCCGCTGCCGCAACAACACTTCCTGTCCCGACCAGCTCTCCCGCGCCGTCGCGGCGTACAAGAAGGCGCGTGAAGAGCGGACGGAGAAAGAAGAAAAGAACGGTAAATAAAATTCTCTTTGCACAGAGAAGAAAGCCCCTCCGAGGCGGGAGGGGCTTTCTTTCTTAAAACGGGATTCAGCAGCCGCAGGAGTTGCCGAACAGACTGTTTGCGATGGAAGAGAGCGATCCGTTCTTGCACATGCAGTACAGAAGAGCGACGATGAGGGGCAGCCCGCAGCCGTTCAATATGTTCTCCAGACAGATGTTTTTGTTGGAGAGGACCAGGGCGAGGATCAGGATCCAAAGGCAGTTGTTGCCGGAACAACAAGAATTGCAGTTCATTATGTAAAACCTCCTAATGTCGCGCGGGAACTGGATTGGGAATGGTATGGTTTCCGCGCTTTCGTGTATATTAAATAGTATTACGGCGGCGCAAAAAATGTTACACCTGCCACTTTCACAAAAATAATCTGCCACGCGGGCGCTCATTTACTTGCAAAACGACGAAAAAATTGGTATAATGTCAATGATTGCGCGGTGGCCCGCGGGCATGCTCTTCTTGCAGCCGGACGGACCGTGTGCAAAATACTTTTTTTTCGGACACAGCCATCCCGCACGGGAGACTGATGGAGGTAATTGAATATGGCGGCGGAAAAGAAATTTTTCTCGGCGGCAAACATGGCGAAACTCGGCGTTTTGCTGGCGTTGGTCATCGCGTTGCAGGCATTCGGGGGAAGCATCAACATCGGCATCGTTTCCCTCAACTTCACGCTCATTCCCATCGTATTGGGGGCAATTTTGCTCGGACCTGCGGCAGGGGCGCTTCTCGGCTTCGCCTGCGGCGTCGTCGTGCTCGTGCAGGTCATCATGGGTCTCAGCCCGTTCTATGCGATCATTTGGGCGAACAGTCCGTTTGTGACCGTACTCACCTGTATCGTCAAAACGACGGCGGCAGGGGCGGCGGCGGGCGCGCTTTTCCGCCTGATCGAAAAGAAGAACCGCTATGTCGCGGTGTTCGCCGCGTCCGCGGCGGTGCCCGTCGTCAACACGGCGCTCTTCATCGTCGGCTGTCTCTGCATGCAGGACAGCATCGCCATGTATCAGGCGACGGCGGAGGCGGGCGGCATGAACGTCTTCCTGTTCATCCTTGTCGGGCTGGTCACATTCAATTTCTTCATCGAACTTGCCGTCAACCTCATTGTGGCGCCCGCGCTCAACACGGTCATCGGCGCCGTCGAAAAACGCATCGCGCGATAATTCCGATAAGGGCAAGGTATAACGGGCATGATCATCTGCATAGATATAGGTAACACCAATATAAAGTACGGCATATACGAAGGGGACGAGCTGGTCATTTCTTTCCGCGTGTCCACGGACAGCAAGCGTACGTCGGACGAATACGGCTCCCAGCTCATGAGCATGCTCCGTTTCAAGGACGTGCCGTATAAGAAGATCACGGGCGGCATCATGTCTTCCGTCGTCCCGCCGCTCGATTATACCATCGCGCACATGTGCGACGTCTATCTCGGTTTCAAACCGCTGCAACTCGCGCCGGGGCTCCGTTCGGGGCTGAACATTCGCTGCGACAACGTGCGCGAAGTGGGGGCGGACCGCATCGTCAACTGCGTTTCCGCGCTCGTCAGCCACGGTGAAAAGGATACGCCGATGGTCGTCATCGATTTCGGCACGGCGACCACCTTCAACATCATCAATGCGGAAGGGGAGTTCATCGGCGGCGTCATCGCGCCGGGCATCAAGGGTTCCTTGGACAGCCTGGTGAATGGCACGGCAAAGCTGCCCCGCGTGGAGATAGAGGCGCCGCGCAGCATCATAGCGAAAAACACCGTCACCAACATGCAGGCGGGCATCGTGTTCGGCTTTGCGGGGTTGGTGGAATACATCGTCAAGAGGATCAAAAAGGAACTGCGCGTCGGCCGCGTCATCACGGTCGCCACGGGCGGATTCAGCGACGTCATTGCGCGGGAGATCGGCTGCATCGACGCCGTGGACAAGCTTTTGACGTTGAACGGGTTAAGATATTTATATTATTTGAATAGTTCAGAGGAGAAGTAAAACATGAAGAGAGTCGGCGTAGCCATTCTTGGACTCGGTACCGTAGGCGGCGGCACGTATCGCATCATCACCGAACACAGGGATTTTTATAAGAGAACGCAGGACATCGACCTGGAAGTGGAGTGCGTTCTGGAACTCAACAAGGAGCGCATCGCCGCACTGGGCATTCCCGAGGAAAAGGTCGCCGCCAACATTGCAGAGGTCGTTTCCAATCCCGGGGTCGATATCGTGGTGGAAGTCATCGGCGGCGTCGGCGTGGCGCGTACCTTCGTGCAGGCGGCGCTCAGCGTCGGCAAGTCGGTGGTCACGTCCAACAAAGAGCTCATCGCAAAGTATTCCTACGAACTCGAAAAAATCGCCCGCCACAAGAATTGCGGGCTGTATTACGAAGCGAGCTG
The DNA here is from genome assembly GCA_017886575.1 of Clostridia bacterium. Taxonomy (GTDB): domain Bacteria; phylum Bacillota; class Clostridia; order Christensenellales; family Borkfalkiaceae; genus RGIG4074. Next base: position 23,633 of record JAGHJP010000047.1, on the reverse strand, counting down.
CGTGGGCGGCGTTCCCATCATCCGCACCCTGCTCGACGGGTTGCAGGCGAACAACATCCTCTCCATGATGGGCATCGTCAACGGCACGACCAACTACATCCTCGACAAAATGACCAACGAGGGTGCGTCTTATGCCGAAGTGCTCAAACAGGCGCAGGCGCTCGGGTATGCCGAACTCGACCCCACGGCGGACGTGGAGGGCTTCGATTCCACCTATAAACTCTCCATCCTTTCCAGCATGGCGTTCCACACCAAAATTCCGTACACGAAGATCTACCGCGAGGGCATCACGCAGATCACGCAGGAGGACATTGCCTACGGCAAGGAGCTCGGCTATGTCATCAAACTGCTCGCCATCGGCAAGAACACCCCGTCGGGCATCGAAGTGCGCGTGCACCCGACCTATGTCCGCGCCAGCCACCCTTTGGCGTCCGTCAACGACGCCTTCAACGCGGTGTTCATCACGGGTGACGCCGTCGGCGACGTCATGCTCTACGGCAGGGGTGCGGGTGATTTGCCCACGGGCAGCGCCATCGTCAGCGATGTCATCTACGCCGCCACCCATTCGGACATCAAATATTCGACCTTCAAGAACACGGCGGCCGCCGACCGGGAGACCAAGTTCGTCACCAACTTTTCCAGTGCGTATTATCTGCGCATGACCGTCTGCGACAAGGTCGGCGTGCTCTCCAAGATCTCCAACATTTTCGCGCGGCGGGGCGTTTCCGTCTGCGAAATGATCCAGAAAGACGCCGCCGAGGACGGCAAGGCGACGCTCATCTTCATCACGCACGAAACCAAGGAACAGAGCATCCACGGCGCCGTCGCCAAGATCGCCGCGCTCGACGACGTGGCGGAAGTCAACAGCGTCATCCGCGTGGTGTCGTAAAAGACTTTTTCGGTAAGACGGCATGCAAAAAGGGATCATCGTCGTCAACGCCTGGTCGGACAGCGCGGACTATCTCTATCAGGCGTACCGCCTGCGGGAGGAGTTCGCCCTGCGCGGGGCGGACGTTGCCGTCGTCAAAAATTACTGCGGCATGGCAGGCATTGCGGGGAGCGGTAAGATCGATTTGCGCGAAGCGGTCGGTTTTGCCGTTTTTCTCGATAAGGACAAATACGCCTTGCGCCTTTTGGAACGGGCGGGCGTGCGTCTCTTCAACTCCGCTCGCGCCATCGAAGTGTGCGACGACAAGATGCTCACGCACATCGCGTTGGCGGAAGAGGGCATACCCATGCCCGCGGTCTTGCCCGCGCCGCTCTGTTATACGCCCGAAGCGGCTGTCGGGGCGGCGTACTGCAAAAACGTCATCGCCGCGCTCGGACTACCCGTCGTCGTAAAGGAGAGTTACGGCTCTTTGGGAAAGCAGGTCTATCTCGCCTCGTCCGAAGAGGAGTTGCGCGCGCTCGCGCAAAAACTGCGCTTCACCCCTCATTTTTATCAGCAATTCATCGCCGAGAGCCGCGGGAAAGACCTTCGTGTGGTCGCCGTCGGCGGCAGGGCGGTCGCCGCCATGACGCGTTCCGCGGCGGACGGCGGGTTCCGTTCCAACGCCGCGCGCGGCGGCAGGTGCGAAGCCTTCCCGCTGACCGACGAAATTTGCGGTTTGGCGGCAAAAATTTCCGAGAAACTGTCGCTCGATTATTGCGGCATCGATCTCTTGTTCGGCAAAGAGGGGTATCTCCTCTGCGAAGTCAATTCCAACGCCTATTTCAAGGCGCTGGAAGGCGCGACGGGCGTCAACGTCGCCGCCGCCTATGTCAAACATATCCTGAAAAAACTCGGCTGACCTTCCCGGCCCCCTGCCGGGTCTTTTTTTATTTGTATTTTCCGTTCGTTTCGGGCATGGGCATGGTGAATGACGGTTTTGAAAGTTTTCAAAAATGTTTTTGAGAGGGAGGACGCCCTTATCGGAATGACGGGCAATTCTTTTACCAAAAAGAAATACGGGCGGCTGCTTTTCAGCAACCGCCCGTATTTTGGTTTTATGGTTTTAAAATTACAATTACTTGTTTGCCATCTTCTTGTAGCCTTCCAGGCGTCCCTTGGCGGCCTCTTCGGTCTCCCGGTAGAGTTCGTCGGCGATCTCGGGCTCCGTCTTTTTGAGGGAGGTATATCTCGTTTCGCCCATGATGAAGGATCGGAAGTCGCCCGTGGGATCCTTGGAGTCGAGCGTGAAGGGATTCTTGCCCTCCGCCGCCAGCGCGGGGTTGTAGCGGTAGAGCGCCCAATACCCGCAATCGACGGCCTGCTTCTCTTCGGCCTGCGATTTGGTCATGTTGATGCCGTGGTTGATGCAGGGCGCATAGCAGATGATGACGGAGGGGCCCTTATAGGCTTCGGCTTCCTTCATCGCTTTGACGAGCTGCGCCTTGTCCGCGCCCATCGCGCACTGCGCGACGTACACATAGCCGTAGGTCGCGGCGATCATGCCGAGGTCCTTTTTCTTCACGCGCTTGCCGCCCGAAGCGAACTTGGCAACCGCGGCGATGGGGGTGGCTTTGGAAGCTTGCCCGCCCGTGTTGGAATAGACTTCGGTGTCGAGCACGAGGATGTTCACGTCCTCGCCCGAAGCAATGACGTGGTCCAGCCCGCCGTAGCCGATGTCGTACGCCCAGCCGTCGCCGCCGATCATCCAGAAGGACTTTTTGACGAGGCAGTCTTTCTCCGCGTAAATTTCTTTGACCAGGGCGTCCGCGCCGCAGCCGCATTCCTTGCATTCCTCCAGACACTTCACGAGAGCGTCGGCGGCAGCCGCGCTGCCCTCGGCGTCGTCCATGTTTTCCATCCAGGCTTTGCAGGCGGCTTTGCCTTCCGCATAGTCCGCCCACTTTTCGGCGAGCGCGGCGATCTTGTCTTTGAGCGCGGCGCGCCTTGCCTTGTAGGCGAGGTTCATGCCGTAGCCGAATTCGGCGTTGTCCTCAAACAGAGAGTTTGCCCAGGCGGGGCCTCGTCCCTTCTTGTTGACCGTGTAGGGGCAGGTAGGGGAAGAACCGCCGTAAATGGACGAACAGCCCGTCGCGTTGGCGACGATCATTCTGTCGCCGAAGAGCTGGGTGAGCACCTTGACGTAAGGCGTTTCGCCGCAGCCGGCGCAGGCGCCCGAGAACTCAAAGAGGGGCTGCGAGAACTGGCTCTTTTTGACGTCCGCCATCTTGGCGATGACTTCGGGTTTCGCGTCGGGCAGGGTCTGGGCGAATTCCCAGTTGGCGGCTTCGGTCGCCGTCACCTCTTCCAGAGGCTTCATGACCAGCGCGCAGTCGGCGGCAGCAGGGGCTTTCTGTCCCGCGGCGACGGCCTTTTTCAGCGCGCCTTGATTGACGGGGCACACGTCGGCGCAGACGCTGCAGCCCATACAGTCGAGCGGGGAGACCTGCACGCGGAAGGTGTAGCCGGTCGCCTGCAAAGCCGGTTTGGTCTTGAAACCGGCGGGGACTTCCTTGCCGTTTTCCACGAGGTAGGGACGGATGCAGGCGTGCGGGCAGACGAAGGAGCACTGGTTGCACTGGATGCACTTGTCGATGTTCCATGCGGGAACGGTGACGGCAACGCCGCGCTTCTCCATCTTGGTCGTGCCGGTGGGCACCGAACCGTCGGCGTTGAACGCCGAGGTGGGCAGTTTGTCCCCTTCGAGGGCGAGGATGGGCGCGATGACCTCTTTGAAGTACTTGTCGTCGGCGGGCTTGACCATGGGCGCGCCCTCTGCCGTGTCCGCCCAAGCGGCGGGAATGTCGACCTTCACGAGGTTTGCGGCAGCCGAATCGATGGCGTTGTAGTTCATCTGCACGACGGCGTCGCCCTTGCGCGAGAAGGATTTGTATGCCATCTTCTTCATATAGGCGACCGCGTCCTCATAGGGCATGATCTGCGGATTGACCTTGAAGAAGGAGGACTGCAGAATGGTGGAAGTTTTGCCGCCCAGGCCGAGCTCTTCGGCGATCTTGATGGCGTCGATGACGTAGAACTTCGCCTTTTTCTTGGCGAGGGTGTTCTTCATCCTGGCGGGCAACTCTCTTTCGAGGTCCTCCATTTTCGTCCAGGGGGCGTTCAGAAGGAAGGTGCCGCCCTCTTTCAGGTCGCTCACCATGTCGTAGCGGGTGACGTAGGAGGGGTTGTGGCAGGCGATGAAGTCCGCAGAGTCGATGAGGTATTCGCTCTGAATGGGCTTGTCGCCGAAGCGCAGGTGGGAAACGGTGATGCCGCCCGACTTTTTGGAGTCGTAGAAGAAGTAAGCCTGCACATATTTTTCGGTGTGGTCGCCGATGATCTTGACGGTGTTCTTGTTGGAACCGACCGTGCCGTCCGAGCCGAGGCCGTAGAACTTGCAGGAAGTGGAGCCCGCGGGCGCGGCGTCGAATTTTTCGGAGAAATCGAGCGAAGTGTGCGTGATGTCGTCGGTGATGCCGATGGTGAAGTGGTTCTTCGGTTCTTTGGCGGCGAGGTTCTCATAGACCGCCTTGACCATGGTGGAGGTGAACTCCTTGGAGCCGAGCCCGTAGCGGCCGCCGATGACGCGGATGCCGGTCACGCCCTTTTCCATGAGCGCGGTGCACACGTCGAGGTAGAGGGGTTCGCCGAGCGAACCGGGTTCCTTGGTCCTGTCGAGCACGGCGATGCGCTTGCAGGTCGAAGGCAGGGCTTTGACGAAGGCGTCGGAAACGAAGGGGCGGTACAGGCGGACCTTGACGAGCCCGAGTTTTTTGCCCATGGCGTTGAGTTTGTTGATGCTCTCTTCCACGGTCTCCGCGCCGGAGCCCATCATGACGACGACGTCCGTCGCGTCGGGCGCGCCGACGTAGTCGAAGAAGTGGTAGCTTCTGCCCGTATAGGCGGAAACGGCGTCCATCATCTCCTGCACGACGGCGGGAACGTTTTCATAATACTTATTGGAGGCCTCTCTGGTCTGGAAGTAGGTGTCGCCGTTCTGTGCCGTGCCCTTCTGGATGGGGTGTTCGGGGTTCAGGGCGCGCGCCTTGAACTCGTCCACATACTTCTGCATGCCCAGTTTGTCGAAGATCGCCTTGATCTCGGCGTAGTTGTCCGCCTCGTCGAAGGCGTCGATCTTGGAATATTCGTGAGAGGTGCGGAACCCGTCGAAGAAGTGCAGGAAGGGCACTCTCGATTTGAGGGTGGCGAGGTGCGCGACGAGGGAGAGGTCCATGACTTCCTGCACCGAGCCGGAGGCCAGCATGGCAAATCCCGTCTGGCGGCATGCCATGACGTCCGAATGGTCGCCGAAGATGTTCAGGGAAGCCGCGGCGATGGCGCGCGCGGAGACGTGCATGACCATGGGGAGCAGCTCGCCCGCGATCTTGTACATATTCGGGATCATGAGCAGGAGTCCCTGCGAGGCGGTGTACGTCGTGGTGAGCGCGCCCGCGCTGAGCGCGCCGTGCACGGCGCCCGCGGCGCCGCCTTCCGACTGCATTTCGGCGATGCGCAGGGGCTGTCCCCACATGTTGGTTCTGTCCGCCGTCGCCCATTCGTCCGCCGACTCCGCCATGGGCGAAGAGGGGGTGATGGGGTAGATGGCGGCGACTTCCGAGAAGGCATACGCGACGTGGGATGCCGCGGTATTGCCGTCGATTGTCATTTTTTTCATGATTGACCTCCAAACTTCTGAATAGATTTTAATGTTCAATAGATGTCAGAACTTCAAAAGCGAAAAGGAAGCATAAGTTGTAAGCTTCTTTCACGCCGTTTACAGATATATTATAAATGTTTTTTTTTCGTAAGTCAATAAGTGTAGAGAAAAAAAGCCGAATTTTCCATAAAAATTTGTTTTTTGTTCACTTTCTTTTTCCTCTTTTTTCATCTTCTTCCCCCGTTTCGATTGTTTTTCCCGGCAAATTTTGCTATAATAGAAAAAACTTACACATCGATACGTCCGCACGCCGCGGACGGACGGGATACGGAGGCGCCCATGCAGGCAGTGGATTTCGAGAACGTTTGCTTTTCCTACGGCAGGGAAGGGGAAGGGTTCAGTCTGAACAACATCAATTTTTCCGTCGAAGAGGGGGAATTCGTCGCCGTGCTCGGGCAGAACGGCAGCGGCAAGTCCACCCTCGCGCGGCTCTGCAACGCGCTCCTCACGCCGCGCTCGGGCAAGATCGCCGTGCTCGGAATGGATGCGTCCGACCCCGGCAACACGTTCGAGATACGGAAAAACGTGGGGGTGGTCTTTCAGAATCCCGACAACCAGACGGTGGCTTCCATCGTGGAGGACGATGTGGCGTTCGGACCCGAGAACATCGGGCTGCCCCGCGAAGAGATCGGGCGGCGCATCGATTTTGCGTTGAAAGCCGTGGGCATGGAGGCATACCGCCGCGCCACGCCCGCCAGGCTCTCGGGCGGGCAGAAGCAGCGCGTCGCCGTCGCGGGCGTTCTCGCCATCCGTCCCAAGGTCATCATTCTGGACGAATCCACGGCGATGCTCGACCCGCGCGGGCGCAAAGAGGTCATGGACGTGGTGCTGCGGCTCAACAAGGAAGAGAAGATGACCGTCCTCCTCATCACCCATTTCATGGAAGAGGCGCTCCTCGCCGACCGCGCGTTCGTCATGCACAAGGGCGAGATCGTCATGCGCGGCACGCCGCGCGAGATATTTTCCCGTGCGGACGAGTTGGAGACATACAGCCTGACGCTGCCCGCGGCAGGGTACATCTGCAAAAAATTGCAGGCGAAGGGACTGCCCATCGCCGATTGCCTGCGGCCGGAAGAACTTGCAAAGGAGATAGAGCGTTGCGCATCGAGGCAGAACATATAAACTATACCTATAACCCCGGCACGGAGTTTGCCGTGCAGGCGCTCAAAGACATTTCCCTGACCATTGAGGAAGGGGAATTTTTCGGCGTGGTCGGGCACACCGGCAGCGGCAAGTCCACCTTCATACAGCACCTGAACGGGCTCATTTTGCAGCCTTCGGCGCAAAAGAAATACAGGCCCAAAAAGCCCAAAAAGGGCGCGCCCGTGCCGCCCCCGTCCGTTCTGAAGGTCGGCGGTTTCGACCTTCTGAACAAAAAGACGGACTTTCGCGCCCTGCGCTCCAAAGTGGGCATGGTCTTTCAATATCCCGAAGTCCAGCTCTTTGCCGAAACGGTGTTCGACGACGTGGCGTTCGGCTTGAAAAATTTTGCCAAGGAACCCTTAAAGCCCGAGGCGATCGAAGAGGCGGTGCGCTCGGCGCTCGAAACGGTGGGGCTGGACTATGCGGAAGTCAAGGACAAATCGCCCTTCGACCTCTCCGGCGGGCAAAAGCGTCGCGTCGCCATCGCGGGGGTCATCGTCACTCGTCCCGAAGTCCTGGTGCTGGACGAGCCCGCCGCCGGGCTCGACCCGTTGGGCAAGAAGGAGCTCATGGCGCTTTTGCACCGTCTGCACGCCGATTGGTGCAAGACGGTCGTGTTCGTATCACACGACATGGACGAAGTGGCGGAAAACTGTTCGCGCGTGGCGGTGTTCGCCGACGGACAGATCAAATACGTTCTCACCCCGCGGGCGTTGTTCTCCAAATTCGACGAGTTGGACGCGCTCGGGCTGGAACTGCCCGCGGCGGCAAAGATCGCCCGCCTCCTGCACGAAGAGGGCATCGACATCGAGAGCGACTTCACGCCCGACGATTTTGCCGAAAAGGCGGCGGCGTACCTCTCGGCGCGTCTAGGGCAAACGGAGAAAACGGAAAAAGGGGAGGGCGGCGAGGCATGAAAGACGTCACGTTCGGTCAGTATTATCCCGTCGAATCCTTCGTGCACAAATGCGACCCGCGCGCGAAGATCCTTTTCCTCATCGGCTATCTCGTGGCGGTGTTCCTGTCGGCGGACTTTTACGGTCTGGCGGCTTGCGCCGTCGTGCTCGTGCTGTGCGTGGCGTTCTCCCGCGTGCCCGTCCGCAGCGTCCTGCGCTCCATCAAGGGCGTCCTGTTCCTCATCGTATTCACGGCGATCTTAAATCTTCTGTTCTACCAGGGCGAAACGACCGTCGTCATCGCGGACGTCCCCTTGAAATGGGGGATCATCAATATCACGGTGGAGGGCATCCGCTTCATGATCTTCGTCATCTGCCGCATCTTCATGCTGGTCATGGTGTCGGCGATCCTCACGCTCACCACCACGCCCGTGTCCCTGACGGACGGGCTGGAGAGCCTGCTGACCCCCCTCAAATGGATCCGCGTCCCCGTCCACGCGCTCGCGCTCGTCATGTCCATCGCTCTGCGCATGATCCCCACGCTCATGGACGAGATCGACCGCATCATGAACGCGCAGAAGGCGCGCGGCGCCGACTTTTCGAGCGGCGGGCCCGTCAAGCGGGTCAAGGCGGTCATTCCCGTGCTCATCCCGCTCCTTCTGAGCGCGCTCCGCCGCGCGGAGGAACTCGGCGACGCTATGGAAGCGCGCTGTTATACGGGCAGCGAGCACCGCACGCGATATAAGAAACTGACGTTCACCTGGCGCGACCCGCTCATCGCCCTTCTCTGTGCCGCGCTCATCGCGGGCGTCGTCCTCATGAACGTCTATCTCCCGCCCATTCTGTGAGAACGGAGGTGAACGGCATGTCGGTTTATTATCTCGTCCTTGCCTATGACGGCACGGCGTTCAACGGTTGGCAGGCACAGCGCAGGGCAACTCTCCGCACCGTGCAGGAAACGCTGGAAGGGGCGGCGGCGGAGATATTTCATACGAAGACAAAGATCACGGCGAGCGGCAGGACGGACGCGGGCGTGCACGCCCTCGGGCAGGTCTGTTCCTTCTCCGCCCGAACGACCATTCCGCCCGAAAAACTCGCCGAATGCTTCAACGCGCTCCTCCCCGCGGACGTGCGTGTGCTTGAAAGCGGGCGGGCGGCGGAAAATTTCGACGCCTGCCGCAGCGCGAAGAGAAAGACGTATGCCTATTCTCTCTATTTTTCTCGCCGCGAAAATCCGTTGAAGGAACGGTATTGCGTGCGCGTTTCGGGGACGCCCGACTTTGAAAAGATGCTCGCCGCGGCAAAGATGCTCGAAGGGGAGCACGATTTTAAGGCGTTCTGCGCCGCCGATTCCTCGGCAAAGACTACCGTGCGCACCCTTTATGCCGTGCGCATGGAGCGCGAGCGGTGTTTTACGGGCGAAGAACTGCGCATATACGTCACGGGCAACGGCTTTTTGTACAACATGGTGCGCACCGTCGTCGGCACGCTGCTCGACGTCGGGTTTTCCGGGCGCTCCCTTGCGGACGTAGAGCGCGCCCTTTCGGCGGGGGATCGCGCCGCCGTCGGCAGAACGATGCCCGCCAAGGGGCTCTGCCTTCTGTCCGTGGAATACGAGGGCTGAAAAAAGGGCGCGGCGGGGCAAAATTTTCACCGAACTTTCGTAATCGCCTCACGTGCTTATGAGGAAAAGGCGGTAAAATGGTGCAGAATAATAAAGTGAAGGAAAAGAGAAAAAAGCGGGCGGTACCGTTTTTTTGGAAAAGGTGATCGATGGAATATTTCGGAATTGCGGAAATCGTCAGTTTTTTCGGCGGAAGTTATGTCATCACGCTCTCCGTCGCGGGCGGGATCTTTCTCGCCCTGCATATTTTACAGGGGTTGGGGCTCGTCGTCATGGCGCGCCGCGCGGGTATCCGCGGCGGAACGGTCATGGCGTTCGTCCCGTTCGTCAACGACTATCTCATCGGCAGGCTGGCGGGCGACTGCACCATATTCGGGAAAAAGTTCAGGCATTGCGGCATATTTTATGCCGCGGCGGACGTCGTCTGCGCGGCGGCGAGCGCCGTCCTGCTGTCCACGCAGATATTGCTTTCGCCCTATCTGCAGGCGATCGGATACTACATGTATGACTATGTCGATGTCCCCGAAACACTCTCCTGGGCGGATACCCTCAACACCGTCATGGAATATGCGCAGCTCATTCTCAATCTTGTGTACATCTTCCTCCTCATCGTCGTGCTCTTCAGTTTCTTCCGCAAATACGCCGCGCGCTATTCCCTGCTCTTTGCCGTCTGCTCGGCGGTCGTTCCCGTCAAGGGCGCGTTCATCTTCGCCGTCAGGCACAACGTCCCCGTGGACTACGAAGCGTACATCCGCGCACAGCGCGAGGAATATTATCGGCGGCAGCGGCAGTATTACGACCGGCAGAATCCCGGCAGTCCGCCTTACGGCGGCGGACCGTACGACCTTCCTCCCTATGGCGGGCCGTATGACAACGGCAGGACGAACGCGCCGCCTCCGGATGACGATCCCTTCCGGGAATTTTCGCAGCAAGACTCCGACGCGCAAAAAAACGAGAAACCGGAGGATCGCTCGGAGAACGATGAGTTCTTCGGAAAACAATGACGGAAAACAAAACACATGCGCCGAAAAAATATTTTTCGGCGTTTTTTTCGTCTAAAAACTTGTCAAGTGCGCGGCGGTATGATATAATAAGCAATGGTAATAGACTTTATATTTTTTTGTTAAAAAGCATAACCCAAAATTATGGCTTTGCCCGTATTTTTGTGTTGAAAGGGCAAAGGACACACGAGGAGAGAGCATGGAAGATACGATCGCGGCGATCGCCACGGCAAACGGCAGCGGCGGCATCGCCGTCGTGCGCCTGAGCGGCGCCGACGCGCTGCATATCGCGGCAAAAATGTTTGTCCCCGCCGGAAAGACGGCGGCGGAGGACTTCTCGCCCTATCGCCTGTACCCCGGCACGATACGGGCGGAGCATTTTACCGATTACGGCATGTGCGTGTATTTCAGGGCGCCGCACAGTTACACGGGCGAGGACGTGGTGGAACTGCACTGCCACGGCGGCGTAGAGATCTCCCGCGGCATATTGAAGCGGGCGTTCGACCTGGGCGCGCGCCCCGCCGAAGCGGGCGAATTCACCCGCCGCGCCTTTCTCAACGGCAAACTTTCCCTTGCCGCCGCCGAGGGGATCGCCGACATGATCAATGCCTCCTCCGAGAGCATGATCCGCGCGGGGTACGCGCTCTACCGCAACGAGCTCGGCTCCCGCGTCCGCGCCGTGCAAGAGAAGCTGACCTTTCTCCTCGCGGGCATCGAGGCGGGCATCGACTATCCCGAAGAGGACTTGCAGGACTCTCTGCCCGCCCTGGCGGAGATCGGTCCCCGCTTGCAGGCGGTCTGCGCCGAACTCGGTACGTTGCAGCGTTCCTACGAGCGGGTGGGGCGTCTGGTCAAAAACGGCGTGTCCGTCGCCATCGCAGGGCGGCCCAATTCGGGCAAAAGTTCTCTTTTGAACGCCCTTCTGGGGTACGATAAGGCGATCGTTTCGGATATCGAAGGTACTACGCGTGACATAGTAGAGGGGGAGATCCAACTCGGCGGCGTGCGTTTTCGCCTGTATGACACGGCGGGTATCCGCGAGAGCGGCGACGTCATCGAACGGGCGGGCGTGCAAAAGGCGGAGGCGCTTTCGCGCGGGGCGGACATCGTCCTGCACGTCGTCGACGCCTCCCGTCCTCTGGGCGAAGAGGACAGGGGGTTGAGCGCCGCGCTCCGCCGCGAAGGCAGGCTTCTGCACCTGACCGTGTTCAACAAGTGCGACCTTGCGGCGGCAAAAGGGACGCCGCGGGAGGACCTCTCGGGAGACGGATATCTCGAGATCTCCGCCAAAGAGGGCGAAAACGTCGGGGAACTTTTGCGCCGCCTCTCCGCGGCGGCGCAGGACAATTACTCTTCGGACAGCCAGCCGGTGATCGAGGAGCGGCATTACAGGGCGCTGCAAGAGGCGTCCGCCATGCTCTCCCGCGCGGCGGCGGACGCGGGGCGGATACCCCTCGACATGCTGACGGTGGACATCTCGCAGGCATGGCAGAAACTCGGGGAGATCACGGGCGAAACGGCGAACGAGGAGATCGTCAACGAGATATTTTCCAAATTCTGCGTCGGGAAATGACGTTCTGCGGGCGGCGGAAAGACGGGGAAGATAGAAGCAAAAAGAAAAGTACAATATAGTATAGAGAGAGGTACGAAAGGATGGTCAATCTTGACTTGTACAGGGTATTTTGCAAAGTCGCCAAGTGCGGCAGCCTGACCAAGGCGGCGGAGGAGTTATACATCTCCCAGCCCGCCGTTTCCCAGGCGATCAAACAGCTCGAAAGCCAGCTCGGCACCACGCTCTTCAACCGCACGCACAAGGGCATGGAACTCTCCGTGCACGGCGGCGCGCAGATCATCAAGGACGTGGAGAAGGCGCTCGAGCTCTTGGACGAGGCGGAAAACAAACTCATGGATCTGAAAAATACGGCGACGGGCGTCATCCGCATCGGCGCGTCGGATACCATTTTTGAATATTTTCTGGCGGATAAATTGGTCGAATACCACGAAAAATTCCCTGCCGTCAAGTTCGAACTGCTCTCGGACATCTCCCCCAAGACGGTCGAACAACTCAAGACCAACAAGTGCGACATCGGTTTTTTGAACCTGCCCATTCAGGAGGACGACGGCATCGTCATCTCCTCCAATGTCATGTACCTCAACGACGTGTTCGTCGCCAACGACCGCTTTTCCGAACTAAAAGACAAAGTCGTGCCCCTGCGCGAATTGGAGGGCTATCCGCTTCTGCTCATGGACTCCTCCACGGTGGCGCGCAAGGCCATTTCCAACTTCGCCCGCAGCATGGGCGTCAATTTTCATCCCGACATCGAGGTCAGCAGCTGGGACTTCATGAAGCGTCTGGCGAAAAAGGGCATGGGCATCGGCTGTATTCCGCGCGAATACGCGCAGCGCGAATTGGTGGAAAAGCGCTCTCTCTTCGAGGTCAGAACGGATCCCGCCCTGCCCGTCCGGTCGGTCGGCATGGCGTTGCCCAAGGGCGTGCCCGTGCCGTACGCCCTGCGCGAATTCATCAAGCTTTTTGAAGAGAAAAAGGCGGGCTCCGACGCGTGAGCGCGGCGGTACGGGGGACGGATATGGAAGACCGGCAAAACGGGCGGGAAGATCCGCGAACGGACGGGGCTGTCCCGCCCGAAGGCAATGCACGCGCCGATAAAGAAGCCACGCAAAGCGGGGAGAAGGGTGGACGGATGCGGCTCATCCGCGTGAAAAACCTGCATTGCGCCGCCTGCGCTTTGGACTTACAGGACGAGCTCGAAAAGATCAAGGGCGTCAACGAAGTTGCGGTGGATTTCATCACCCAGAGCATACGGGTCGACGTCGCCGACGAGGACGCGTTGCGCAAAGTCATCCGCAAAGCCAATCGCTTCGATAACGTCAAAGTCCTCGACGAGGACAGTCTCCTGCCTGCGGACGGCGGCAGGCGCAGGGAACTCGCGCGGCTCTTCGCCGCGGCGCTGTTCTTTGCGGCGGGGCTTTTCGCACAGTTTTTTTGGGCGGAAAACGGCGTGGCGGGCACGGTCTTCATGTGCGTCGTCTATGCTCTTTCCTATCTCATTGCGGGACTGCCCGTGCTCATCTCCACGGGCAAAAATCTCGTGAAGGGCAAAATTTTTGATGAAAATTTTCTCATGACCGTCGCTTCGGTCGGCGCGCTGGCGCTCGGGCAATTCGCCGAGGGCGTTGCCGTCATGTTGCTCTATCAGATCGGGGAATTTCTGCAGTCGCTCGCCGTCGGCTCCTCCCGCCGTTCCGTCGCCGCGCTCATGGACATGCGCAGCGAAACCGCTACCCTGCTGCGGAAGGGCGGACAGGTCGGGGTCCCGCCCGAGGAACTGCGCGCGGGAGACGTCGTCCTCGTCAAAGCGGGCGAAAAGATCCCCGCCGACGGCGTTGTCGCCGCGGGCGAAACTTCTCTCGATATGAAGTCCCTGACGGGCGAGGCGGGGCTGCGCTTCGTGAAAAAAGGGGACGAGGTCCTTTCGGGGTGCATCAATGCGGGGGCGAACATACAGGTGCAGCTCTCCCGCGAATACCGCGACAGCGCCGTGGCAAAAATATTGGACATGGTGGAGAACGCGGCGGCGAAAAAGGCGCCGCCCGAAAAATTCATCACCAAGTTTGCAAAATATTATACCCCCGCGGTGTGCGCCGCCGCGCTCCTTCTCGCCGTCCTGCCGCCTCTCTTCATCGGGCTTTCGACGGGTGTCTGGCCCTGGGCGGACTGGGTCGTCCGTGCGCTCACGCTGCTCGTCATCTCCTGCCCGTGTGCCCTCGTCATCTCTGTACCGCTCACCTATTTCGGCGGGGTCGGACGCGCGGCGCGGTGCGGCATTCTCGTCAAGGGTGCCGTCTGTCTCGACAGGGCGGCGCAGATAAAAGTGGCGGCGTTCGACAAGACGGGCACGCTCACCGAGGGCGATTTCCGAATCGTGGGCGTGTCTGAGACGGAGGCGCTTCGGCTTGCGGCAGCGGCGGAGCGCGGCTCGTCCCATCCTTTGGCGAAGCCCTTTGAAATCGTGGCGACGCCCTATACCGCCGAAGAGGTGAAAGAGCTTGCGGGGCGGGGCATATTCTGCCGGATAGAAGGCGACCCCGTGTTGGTCGGCAATGCCGCTTTTCTCCATGAAAACGGCGTGGAATTTGCCCCCGCGGAGAGCGTTTCCACCGTGATATACGTCGCGCGGGCGGGAAAATTCGTCGGTTACATAGAGATAGACGACCGGGTCAAGGCAGAGGCGGCGGAAGCGATCGCCGCGCTCAAACGGCTGGGCGTGCAAAAATGCGTCATGCTGACGGGGGACAGTCCCGCCCGCGCCGCCGCCGTAGCCGATAAGATCCCCGGCATCGACGAGATGCACGCGGGGCTGCTGCCGGACGGCAAACTGCGCGCCGCGGAGGAACTGAAAAAAGAGGGCGTGCTGCTCTATGCGGGCGACGGTGTCAACGACGCGCCCGTCATGTCGGCGGCGGACTGTTCCTTTTCCATGGTAAAACTCGGCAGCGCGGCGGCGATCGAGGCGTCCGATTTCGTGGTCGTGTCCGACCGCCTCTCGACTCTTCCCGCCGCCCTTGCGGTCGCCAAAAAGACGCGGCGCATCGTTCTGCAGAACATTGTCTTTTCCGTCGCGGCAAAGCTCGTTTTTATGGCGGTCGGCGCGGCGGGCGTGCTGCCGCTGGCGGCGGCAGTCTTTGCCGACGTCGGGGTCATGCTCCTCGCGGTGCTCAATTCTCTCCGCATGCAGGCGGGGGCGGATGCTTTTGACGGGGACAAGGGAAAGAAAGAGGGGAGCGGACGCAAAGCCGCGCCCGGCAATTCCTGATATATCGCAATACAATACGGGAGGAAGAAAAAATGCTCAAACGTCTGGTCGACGTTGCGGCGGGCCGCGTCAAGGCGGACGTCGTGCTGAAAAACGGTTCGTTCGTCAATGTATTCACAGGCGAAACGGAGAAGGGCGACATCGCCGTCGCGGGGGATCGTATCGCCGGCATCGGCGATTATGCAGGGGAGAAGGAATTTGACGTTGCGGGCATGGTCGTCCTGCCGGGGCTCATCGACGGGCACGTGCACATCGAAAGTTCCCAGCTCTCCCCCGAAGAATTTGCCCGCCTCGTGGGGCCGCGCGGCACGACCGCCGTCATCGCCGACCCGCACGAGATCGTCAACGTCTGCGGCATGGCGGGCGTCGATTATATCAAAAAGGCGTCCGAAAACCTGCCCCTCGACGTGCACGTCATGCTTCCCTCCTGCGTGCCCGCCACGCCCTTCGAAACGAGCGGCGCGGTGTTGGGCGCCGCGGAAATTGCGGAAAACATCGGCAGGGGAGACATTCTCGGGTTGGGCGAATTCATGAACTATCCCGGCGCGGTGCATGCCGACGCGGAGGCGCTTGCCAAATTGCAGGCGGCGGCAAACCAAGGCAAGATCGTGGACGGGCACGCGCCCGGTCTGACGGGGAAGGAACTCAACGCCTACATTGCGGCGGGCATCGCCACCGACCACGAGTGCGTGTCGCCCGCAGAGGCGGCGGAAAAAGTGTCGCGCGGCATGTATTGCCACCTCAGGCACGGCTCGACGACGCGCAATCTCCTCTCCAACGCGCGGGCGGTCAACGACAAAAATTTCCGTCGTTTTCTTCTCTGCACGGACGACCGCCACGCCGCCGACCTCAAAAACAAGGGGCACATCGACGACGCCCTGCGCACGCTCGCGGTCAGCGGGTTCGACCCCGTGCGCGCCGTCATTCTGGCGACCCTCAACGCGGCGGAGTGTTACGGTTTGACGGGACGGGGCGGCATCGCGCCCGGCTGGTATGCCGACCTCGTCGTTGCGGACGATCTGAAAAATTTCAACGCGCGGTATGTATTCAAAGACGGCAAACTCGTTGCGGAAAACGGAAAGCCGCTCTTTGCGGCAAAACATTACCTCCCGCCGTCCGTCCTGCACACCGTGCACCTGCCCAAAGAAATGCAGGCGGAAGATTTTCGCTTGCCCTTGCGGGGCAGGAAGGCGCGGGTCATCCGCGTCCTGCCGGGCAGCATCGTCACCGAATGCGCCGTGCGTGCGGCAGAGAGCAAGGACGGCGACGTGGTGTTGCGGGACGGCCTTCTGAAACTGGCGGTCGTCGAACGGCACAAGGGCACGGGCAACATCGGCAAGGGACTTCTGGAGGGGTACGGTTTTCACGGCGGTTGCCTCGGCATCACCGTTTCGCACGATTCGCACAACATTATCCTGCTCGGCGACGACAATGAGGACATGGCGACGGCGGCGAACGAACTTTGCAGAATGGGCGGCGGCATGGTCGTCGTGCGGAAGGGCGAATGCGACGGCGTGCCCCTCGAGATCGGCGGACTGATGAGCGCCGGAAGCGCCGAAACGTTCATCGAAAAGTCCGAACGCCTGATGGAAAAGGCATATGCCATGGGCGTGCATCGCGATCTGGACGCCTTCCTGTCTTTGGCTTTCCTGTCCCTCGCGGTCGTGCCCGCACTCAAATTGCTGGACACGGGGCTTTTCGACGTCGGGAAATTTGCGTTCACGACCGTCGACGCCGACGGAGAAGAGGCGTAGGCGGACCTGCCTTGCGGGGAGAGGCGCTTCCCGTATCCCGGGCGTTGATCCCGGCGGCGGATTCAAAATAAAAAAGGACAGAACGGAAACAAGGAGAAAAAATGGACGATCCAAAGAAAAAAATTCTGGTCGTTGCCACGGGCAACGCGCACAAACTCCGGGAGATCGCGGAAATTTTTCCCGCATACGAGGTGATCTCCCAAAAGCAGGCGGGCTTTTCGGGCGAGGCGGAAGAGACGGGCAAGACCTTTGCGGAGAACGCCCTCATCAAGGCGGAAACGGCCTGCAGGGCGCTGGGGCTCCCCGTGCTGGCGGATGACAGCGGCATCTGCGTTTCCGCGCTCGGCGGCGCGCCCGGCATTTACAGCGCGCGCTATGCGGGCGAGCACGGCAACGACAAAAAGAACCGCGCCTTGCTTCTTAAAAACCTGGAAAACGCATCCGACCGTGCGGCGTATTTCGAATGCGCGGCGGCGCTCGCTTTCCCCGGCGGCGAAACGCTCGTGGCGACGGGCAGGACGTACGGCAGCATTTTAACGGAGGAGCGCGGGGAAGGCGGCTTCGGCTACGATCCCGTCTTTTTCAGCGACGATCTGCAAAAATCGTTCGGCGAGGCGGCGGCAGCGGAGAAGAACGCCGTTTCGCACCGCTTCCGCGCCCTGACGGCTCTGAAAGAATTGGCGGGAGGGGATATGGCATGAAGACCGTCGTCGTGCTTTCGGACACGCACGGCCATCGTGCGGCGATCGAAAAATTGTTTCCGCTCTTTGCCGAAAACGATTACGTCATCCACCTCGGCGACGGCAACCGGGATATGGCGCAGGCGTATGCGGCGTTCCCCGGCAAGACCTTTGTCTGCCGCGGCAATTGCGATTTCTCCGCGCCCTATGCGCGGGACGAATGGGAGATAGAAGTCGAAGGCGTGAAGATATTTGCCTGTCACGGGCACGCTTACGGGGTCAAGACCGACCTTGCGGGTCTGCGTGCCGAGACGGTGCGCCGCGGGGCGCGCGCCGCGCTCTTCGGGCATACGCACATTGCGTGCGACGAGGAGGCGGGCGGCGTGCTTCTCTTCAATCCCGGCTGTGCGGGGCTGTACACGTCCGCGCCGAGTTACGGTTATCTGGTCGTGAACGGCGACAAGATCACGGCGACCGTGGTGCCGCTGTTATAAAAAGAAAGGAGGAAGAACACCATGGAGTTTTTGAAGGGAGAATTGTTCTGGGTCAGACGGCCCAAGGAGTTTTTTATCGGCGCGAACCGGGTTGAGATCGTTACCGAGCCGCACACCGACCTCTGGCAGCGGACGTATTACGGCTTTTGCAACGATAACGCGCCGCTGCTGTTGACGAAGATTTCCGAGCAGTATTTTTCGTTCAACGTCCGCACGGTTTTCCGCGGTAAGACCCGATTCGACCAATGCGGCGTGGCGGTCTATCAGGACGGCGAAAATTGGCTGAAAGCCTCTTCGGAGTATGAAAACGACGAGTTTCAACGGCTCGGCAGCGTGGTGACCAACGGCGGATATTCCGATTGGGCGACGACGGACATTCCCGCGTCCGTCAGGGAAATGTGGTACCGCCTCTCCCGCCGCGGTCCGGACTTCTGCGTGGAGTGCAGCGAGGACGGAAAGAGGTTCCGCCAGATGCGGATCTGTCATTTGCCTGCGGGTGCGGGGGAGATATCCTTCGGCGTCTATGCCTGCAGTCCCGAAAATTCCTCCTTCCGTGCCGTGTTCACCGATATGACGGTCGGGGAATGCATGTGGAAGGAACATCATTGAAAATTGAAAAAAGCTCCCTGCCGGTCAGAATCGCGGCAGGGAGTTTTCTTTATTCTTTATACTTTGCTCCTCGAAAGGAAATAATAGGAGACGGCGAACACGACGATGTTCAGAAGATAAACGAAGGGGATGACGATGAAGTTTATGACCGTTATGCCGTCCGTCAGGTTGACGTCCGCGATCAGATCGACCGCAACCAATAATATGAACGCGGCGAGGAAGATGACGATGCCGTTGTAGATCGCGGTATTGTTTTTCAGCCGTTTGCAGCAGGGCTGAAATTTTGCCAGGCAGAGAACGGCGCACACGGCGGGCGGCAGCACCGCGCAGACCAGCATGGCGATCATGTACCAGAGTTGCAGTCCGAGCTGTTCGCGGAACACGGCGACGAGCACCGTTTCGACGATGGCAAAGGCAAAGAAGATGAGGCTCGCCCGCAAAAGCGCCAGGCCCTTGTTGAAGAAGTTTTCGGGCATCTCCCGTTTCTGCGCCGCGCCGCCTGCCGTCCAGACCCGCAGCCCGTCATAGCGCGCCTGCTCTTCCACATCCTGGAAATCGATCCTGCCCGGGGTCAGGGGGCGGGACGTTTCGTAAGCCGTTTCGTTGTATCTGACGGCGGGTTCGTCGCTCGTCGCATAGTTTTCCGTTCCGTTTCCCGCAGGGGCATATGCGCTTGCGGCGGCCTCTGCGGCTGCGGTTTCCGCGTCGGCAGTCTCCGTTTCGGGCGGTTCGGGCGGCTCTTCGACGGGCGGCATGTCGTGCCGCTTGATGCCCGCGCGGTAGATGCGGGAAACGATCTCCTTATAATTTCGTTCCTCGTCGGTACGCGTGATGTAGAGCGGGGGAATGGGGCGGTCCTCCGCCCGTTCGCCTGCCGTGTCTTCTCTCTGCGGTCCTGCTTCGGGGATAGGATTGTCCGTATATGTATATGTTCCGTTCTGCGGGAACGCTTGTCCGGCTTGCGGAGGGACCTGTGCCGCCGGCGTCTGCGGTTCGGGCGACGTTGCCGTATAGGCGGAAGAATATGCCGCTTCCTGCGCTTGCGCCGCTGCCGGCGTCTGCGGAATTTCTTCGCTTCGGGGCTGCGGTTCGGGCGGCTGTACCTGCGTCTGCGTTTCCGTCTGTGCTTCCGTTTGCGTTTGACCTGCCGCCTCTGCGGCCGCTTGCCGCTCAGCGTTCAACGCTTCGGCAGAGGGCTGTCCGCTTTCGCCCGGCGTTGCGTTGTCCGCCTGCCCGCCTTCCGTTTCTTTTGCAAGGAGAGGAGGGGGGAATTCGGCGGTCACCGTCTCCACCGTGTCGATGGTCCCGCCCGGCTTTGTTTCCGCCGCCGTATCGCTCTCCCGCGCGTTGAAAATGAGGTCGGGATAGGGCTCGGCGGCGCCCTCTTCGATGATGGGGGTGCGGGAAGTCGCCTGCCGCAGGATGCGGAAGTCGAGTTTTTCGGGCGCGGGGTTGGAAAAATCGAAGTCGTTTTCGGAAATCAGACTGTCGATGATGGTGCGGGAGTACTCCCATTCCGCCTGGTTCTGCTCGGCAATCTCCCGTCCCGCTTCGGTCAGCGAAAAATACCGCCGCCTGCCGCCGTTGGAAACGCCCCCCCAATAGGACTTGACGTACCCCTGCGATTCCAGCCTTTTGAGCGCGCTGTACAGCGTGGGCTGTTTGAGCGTGTACTGCCCGTGCGACTTGTGCTCGATCTCGTTGATGATGTCATAGCCGTAGCGGTCGCCCTCATAGAGCGTGCGCAGGATGATGGTGTTGATATGGCCGCGGATCAGGTCGGAACTGATGGAGTTTTTCTTCGTTTTTTCCTTTTCCTTGTCCTTCTCCTCGTCCTTTTTCTCGCCCTCCTCGTCGGCGTCGTTGTCCGCCGCGGGGGCCGCATCCTCCGCGTCGTCCGGCTCGTCCGCGCCGCCCGTTATCGCGCCTTCGACGGGCTCGTCGTCATCGTCCGCGTAAGGGAATGCGTTCCGTTCCGCTTCGTCCGCCGCGGGAAATTCGTTTTCTCTTTTTTCGTTATCCATGGTTTTATACGCTCCCGAAAGTTGTTTTTATTATACAATAAAAGAGGCAAAATGTCAATGCTTTGACGTAAAATACTTTTTCCGCGAATAAATTCAGTACTATGTCAGGCATAAAACGCGGAAAAACAGGGCGCGGGCAAGGAGCATTGCGGCGGATCCGTGCAAAAACCGCGCAAGCCCTTGACTTTTCCGTGTGTGAGATATATAATTGAAGCATGGGAAATTTTTACATGACCGATCTCGATTTTGCCACGCGCTTTTCGGACTTTGACTGTCGCGACCGCCTGCGCCTTTCCGCACTTCTGGACTTTATGCAGGAGGGGGCGGGCGTCAGCGCCAACCAGCTCGGCTGCGGCTCCGAATTTCTCTGGCCGAAAGGCTGGGGGTTCATTGTCACCAACAACTATCTGGAATTTTACAAGCCCGTGAAGGTCGACGGAAAACTGCATCTGAAAACTTGGGCGCTGCCGCCGAAACACATCATTTTTGAGCGTCACTATGAACTGTACGACGAAGCGGGGGAGAAGGTCGCCGCCGCGGTGTCCAGGTGGTGCCTTTTGGACACCGTCAACAAAAAAATACTGCCCGCTTCCATGCTTACCGATCAGGATTATTCCCGCTACAATCCCGCAAAGACCATCGATTTCAAGGCGTGGAAAATTCCGCCCGTCCCGCTTGCGGGGGCACCCGCCTTCACCATGCAGGTGCGCGGCAGCCTGTGCGACCATTACATGCACGTCAACAATACCCGCTATGCCGATTTCTGCATGGACTGCTTTACCTTGGACGAACTCAAAGACCGCGCCGTCAAGTCCTTTCAGATCGTCTATGAGGCGCAGTGTGTCGAGGGGGATTTGCTCTCCTTCTACCGCATTCCCGCCGGAGAGGAGACGTTTCTCATTGTCGGCGTCAAGAGCGAAAACGAACAGTTCATGCGTGCAAAAATCGCTTTTTCGCGACAATCATGAAGTAGTATGTCAGACATAATCGCTTGAAGCAGACCCGAAATCGGGGAATTTAAGCGATTTTTTATCAAAATTCGGAAAATCTTTTTTCGAGAGGAGGACAAAGAAAAATGAAGAAAAATCTGAAACCGGGCACGCTGCTCGCGCCCGTCCCCGTGGTGATGGTCACCTGCGGCGACGAAGAAAGATCCAACATCATCACGATCGCCTGGGCGGGGACGGTCAACTCCGATCCCCCGACGGTCGCCGTCGCCGTCCGCTACGGGCGGTATTCCTATCCCATCATCAAAGAAAAGGGGGAATTTACAGTCAACCTCGTGGACAGGAACATGGTCGAAGCCACCGACGTTTGCGGCGTGCTCTCGGGACGGAACGCGGATAAATTCGAGCGGGCGCATCTCACCAAGCGTCCCGGCGTCGCCGTCAAAGCGCCGTATATCAGCGAAAGCCCCGCCGCGCTCGAATGCAAAGTCGTGCGGCAGATCGACCTCGGCTCGCACGCCGTGTTCTTCGGCGAAGTCGTCAATGTCCTGGCCGACGAACAGTATATCGGCGCGAACGGCTCTTTGCTGCTTCCCGACGGTCTGCTCGTCGCCTACGTCAACGGCAGATACGTCGCGACCGGCGAAACGCTCGGGACGTACGCCTACACGGCGAAGAAAAAGGCCTGACCCGCCGCGTTCGCGCCGCGCGGCAATCTTTTCGAAATCGGATGAGGAGAGAAATGGAGAGAGAAGAATGTAGAGCGTCGCTTGCGGCGGAACTTACTTTGCGGCAAAAGCGCGGCCGGAAAATTCTGTTTTCCGCCGCCGACCCCTGGTTTGTCTCCCTGCGAGCGTTGCTGTCCGTCGCGGACAGACGCGCCGTCGTTTTGTGGGCGTTTGAATTGGCGGAAGAGGGGATCGCCGCGCTGCGCGCGCAGAGCTTCGGAGCGGGAAAGGAGAAGGCCGCAAAGATTGCCTTCGCCGAAAACGCCCTTTGCGCCGCGCGGCTGTGGGCGGCGGGGGAACTGAAAATGCGCGCCGCGCAGCGGGCCATCCTCGACTGCCACGCCTGCGCAAAGGGGACGGACGGTCCCGCCGCCTCTCTTTTTCATGCGGTCGGACAGGCGTGTTCGGTCGTGCATACCGCGGGACACGCGCTCGGCTTTCCCGTTTACGAACTGACCGCCCGCACGGAACTTGCACTTTGCGGCGCGCCGCCTTCGGGGGCCTCTTTTCTGCACGCCGCCTCTCTTTCTCTTTCGCGCATCGAAGAATATGAAAACAAACTGAACGCGGCTTCCCGCCGCCCTCTCCCCGCAGAGGGGTGGGCGGGTTTTCTCCGCCCGCGGCGCGGTTGAACCCGAAAATTATGCGCATTTTTTCAATTTTATACATTTATTCATGGATTAAAGAATATTTGCATAAAATAAGCCTGAAAACGCAGAAAAATATGATAATTTTGTATAAAAAAGGGAACGGAAACACTTGACAGAAGCCGGACGGAGTGCTATAATTTATCCAATAAAAAAACGCGGGTCGCACCGCGGCAAAATAAGGAAAAAATCAAGATTCTGCGAGGTGAATCAATTATGGAAAAACAGATCAAGAAAGTGGTTTTGGCTTATTCGGGCGGGTTGGACACGTCCATCATCATTCCATGGCTGAAAGAGAATTACAACGGCTGCGAAGTCATCGCCGTTTCGGCGGACGTCGGGCAGGGCACCGAATTGGACGGGCTGGAAGAGAAGGCCAAAAAGACGGGCGCCTCCAAACTGTATATTCTCGATCTGAAGAAGGAATTCATTGAAGACTACATCTATCCCACCATGCAGGCGGGCGCAAAGTATGAGGACAAATATTTGCTCGGCACGTCGTTTGCCCGTCCCGTCATCGCCAAGCGCATCGTTGAGATCGCCAAGAAAGAGGGCGCCGACGCCATCTGCCACGGTTGCACGGGCAAGGGCAACGATCAGGTGCGT
>JAGHJP010000046.1 GCA_017886575.1 Clostridia bacterium | reverse complement strand
TGACCTGGGCAGGCGTTTTCCCATACGGCGACCAGACGGGCGGCGGCTCCGCGGGAGAAACAGAGGAAGAATTGCCCGCAACGGGCGGCGACACCTCTCTCGCGGCTGCTTTTGCGGCGCGGCATCCGTATGCGCAGCTCCTTTCTGGCGCGTCGGGTAGCAGTTCTTCCGGCAGCGCGCCGGCTGTGCCCGAACTGGACGTCGACGAACTTGCGGCGAAGATAGAGGAGCTCCTCTCCCGGGAAACCGTCACGGTGGCGGACGCGCAGAACGCCGTCATGGAGTACGTCAAGGAAAATCAGCAAGAGCTCGGCCTCACCGACGACGATCTTGCCGCCGTGGAAACGCAGGTCGGCGACGCGCTTGGCAGCATGGCGCAGAACTTCGGCGAGCAGGCGACCGATGAAAACGGCGACCCCGTGGTGGACGAAAACGGCGATCCCGTCATGGTCATCCGTCCCGAGAAAGTCGTGACCGACATCCTGGTGCAGACGGGTATCGTGGAAGAAAGCAGGGTCGAGGACGGTGCGGCTCTTTCCGATATCTTGACCGAATACATCATGGATATGGCCGGCGAAACGGAGAATATCCTCTACTATGTTTTTATGGCGTTCAGCCTCGTGCTCGCCGTTCTCTATCTGCTGTGGGGCATCCTGCTCATCAAGAGCATCGTGAAAATTTTCACGGGCACGCCCATGGGCGCGTTCTTCGTCAAACTCATCACGGGGCTTCCCTTCCTGCTTTTGGTGGTGGTTCCCACATGTGCCGTCTGGTTCGTGGGCATGGACGCGATCGTCGAACTGATCGGATCCTATGCGGGCGGAGAGATCGCGTCCGCGCTCGGCGGGCTTTCCGTCGCCTTCTCCGGCGGCTGGGTGGCGTTCGCCTGCACGGCGGCGCTCTTCCTGTTCGGTTTCCTGTATTCCGCATTCAAGCGGGAATACAAGAACGCCAGGCACGCAGGGGCATAAAATCAAAACGGCCGCAGCGGGCGGAAGGGCGAAAATGTCCTTCCGCCCTTGTCGGTTTATGTCGGTCGTGTGAATGAAACGGGCAATATCGGTGAATATGCCGGATACGCCCCCATTCTTTCTTGCTTTTTTCAAAACAATGTGTTATACTTTATAAGTATAAATTTTTTGACGGCAGGCGGAAGGGCGGCGCCCTTTTCCCGTGTCTGCGCGTACCGAGATTTTATTTTTCGAGAGAAGTGGATTTTTTATGCAAGAAAACGGACAGAAGAAAAAAATACTCTATTCGGCGGTGCAGCCGAGCGGCGACCTCACCATCGGCAATTACCTCGGCGCCATCAAAAATTGGGTGGAGCTGCAGGAGGATTATGAATGTTTCTATGCCATGGCGGATATGCACGCCATCACCGTGCGGCAGGATCCCGCCACCCTGCGCCGCAAGACGCTGGAACTCGCGGCACTCTACATCGCCTGCGGCGTCGATCCCGAAAAATGCACGCTTTATGTGCAGTCCAACGTCTCCTGTCACGCCGAACTCGCCTGGGTCCTGAACACCCTGACCTACGTCGGCGAAATGGAACGCATGACGCAGTTCAAGGATAAGAGCGCCAAACATGCCGATAATATCAATATGGGGCTCATGGATTACCCCGTCCTCATGGCGGCGGACATCCTGCTCTATCAGGCGGACGTCGTGCCCGTCGGGTTCGACCAGAGGCAGCATCTCGAGATCACCAGGGATATCGCCGTGCGCTTCAACAACCGCTATTCGCCCACGTTCACCGTGCCCGAGGCGGTCATCATGAAGGTGGGTGCGAAGATCAATTCCCTCCAGGAACCGACAAAAAAGATGTCCAAATCGGACGAGAACCCCAATGCGTCCGTCTATATGTCGGACGACCGCGATGCGATCGTGCGCAAATTCCGCCGCGCCGTGACGGACAGCGACAGCGCCGTGCGCTTCGACCCCGAAAACAAACCGGGTGTTTCCAACCTGCTCACCGTCTATTCGGCGTTTGCGGGCAAGAGCGTGGAGGAAGCCGAGCGCGAGTTTGACGGCAAAGGCTACGGCGACTTCAAAGCGGCGGTCGGCGAGGTCGTCGCGGATGCGCTTTCTCCCATTCAAAGCGAGCAAAAGCGCATCCTTGCCGACAAGGGCTATCTCGAAGGCGTGCTTGCCGCGGGCGCGGAGCGGGCGTACCGCGCGGCGCGCAGGACCCTTTCCAAGGTCTACCGCAAGGTCGGTTTCTATCGTCCCGAAAAATAAGGGCGTGCCCCGCACGGAAAGAAGGGAACGGAAAAGGGAAAGGACGTCGGATGTTCGGTTACATTCAATACGACAAACCAAATCTGTATATCAAAGACTTTGAACTGTACAGGGCGATGTACTGCGGCGTATGCAAGGGGCTGGGCGCGGCCTGCGGGCAGATCGCGCGGCTGGGGCTCAGTTACGACGCCGCCTTCTTCAGCGCCATCCTGCACAACATTAAAAACGAGGACGTGAAGATCGAACGGCAGTCCTGCATCACCAAGTTCGGCTTCAAACATCCCATGGCGCTCCCCGACGGGCTGACCGAAGGGGTGGCGTGCCTGAACACCGTGCTGGTCTATTATAAACTTTCGGACGACGTCGCGGACGAAAAGAAGGGCGGGCTCAAACGCAGAATGTTCCGCGGTCCGTTCGGGCGGGCGAGGAAAAAACACCCTGCCATCGCCGAGATCGTGGACCGCAACATGCGGCTGCAAGCCGTCCGCGAACGGGAAAATTGTACGTCCGTCGATATTGCGGCGGACGCCACGGCGGTCATGCTGCGGGAACTGAGCGACTACCTGCTCGGCGACAGCGCCACGCCGCAGACGGGCGCGCTCTTTTATGACATCGGCAAATGGATCTATCTCATGGATGCCGCGGACGATTACGACGAAGACGTCAAAAAGGGGCGCTACAACCCCTTTGCCGCCGCCTACGGCTGCAAGGATAAGGCGGAACTTCAAGAAAAGCACGGCGGCGATCTGCGGTTCCTCTTCAACACGCTTTTCTATGACATGCGCGAGCAGTTGTCGGGGATACGCTTCCACTTCAACCGCGACCTGACGGACAACATTCTGTTGCGGGGGCTGCCGATGCACACGGAACGCATCGTGTTCGGCACCGCCGGCAAAGGGAAGGCCTGCAAGGCAAAAAATAAGGAGAAACAAAAAGAATGAGCAACGCAAACTACGAACTTTTGGGCTTGGATGAAAGCGCGTCGGACGAGGAGATCGCCGCACGCTACAAAGAGCTGAAAGCCAAATATAACGAGGACAGATGGCTGGAAGGCGAAGCCGGCAACGAGGCGGCGCGCATGCTCGGCAAACTCGACGCGGCGTATAACGAGATCATGGCGGAACGCAAGGACCGCGAACGCTCGGGCGCGGGTACGCTGGACGAAGTGGCGGCGGATATCCGCAACGGCGATCTTGTCGGCGCACAGGCAAAGCTGGACGCCTGCAACGACCGCGGCGGCGAATGGCATTATCTGCAGTCCGTTCTCTTCTTCCGTAAAAATTGGATGAACGAGAGCAAAAAGCAGCTGGAGATCGCCATGCAGCTCGATCCTTCCAACACAAAATACAAGGACGCCTACGACCGCATCAACAGCCGTATGAATTACCACGGTCAAAATGCCGGGAACGGTGCGGGCGGAAACGATACGGCGTACGACAATCCGCAGACGGCAGACCCGCAGATGGGCGGTTCGGGCTGCGCGCAGTGCGTGGATTTCTGCTATACCTGTCTGTGCGTCAACTGCCTCTTCCAGCTTTGTTGCAATTGCCGCTGAGAAAAGAAAAAAGGGGAGCGTCGCTGCTCCCTTTCGGCTTTATGCCGCCGCGGGAACGGCGGTGTTTCGGGAGAGTATGAGGGAAAAATCGGAATAAGGAGAGGGGATATGCGAAAAAAAATATCCGCCTTTGAAATCGCGCTTTCGGCGATCGCCTGCGCATTTTCCACGCTCTTTTTAAGTCTGGGCGTTCTCAACGACTTCCTGCTTGCCACGGGTTATCTCGTGGGCTGCTTCGCCATGATGCTGCCCCTTGCCAAGGGCTTCATCGTCGGGGACGTGCTCGCCTATGCGGCGACCGTTCTTCTGACCATGCTCTTCGGGGGGATCAGCGTGCCCTGGCGGGTCGTGCCCTTCATTCTCTTTTTCGGCTTGCATCCGCTCGTCAATCACCTGCAGGTGCGTTTTCATTGGAACAAGGTCGTCCTGCTCATCGTTAAGATCGTATGGTTCGACGTGGCGGCATACCTCGCCTGGCGGTTCGTGTTCGGCATGACTACGACTTTCGATTGGATCGATCAGTACATCCTTCCCGTCATCGCCGTCGGCGGTTCGCTCTTCTTCGTCGTCTACGATATGCTCATTTTCCGCTGCCAACGCGCAGTCGACCGCATCGTCGCACGCATCAGCAAAAAGTAATAAAGGAGATACCCATGCCCGCAAAGAATGAGGAATACATAGGGGTCGTGCAGTCGCTCGGCACACAGGGCGAAGGCGTCTTGTCTATGCAGGGCGTCACTTTTTTCGTGCCCCGCGTCCTGCCCGGCGAAACGGTGCGCTTCAAGGTCCTCAAAACCGGGCGGGGCATCGGGTACGGCAAGGCGGAAGAGATCCTCGTTCCCGCGCCCGAACGGGTGCAGCCGCGCTGCCCCGTGTTTGGCAAATGCGGGGGCTGTCAGTTGCAGCATATGTCCTATGCGGGACAGCTTGCCTTCAAGCAAAGCGCCGTCAAAAGCGCTCTCAAAAAAATCGGGAACATCGAATACGACGTACCCATGCCCTTGGCGAGTGACAGACAGTACGGTTACCGCAACAAATTGCAGGTCCCCGTTCAGTCGGACGGCAAGGGCGGCGCGGTCATGGGGTTCTATGCCGAGCGCAGCCACCGCATCGTTCCCACGGACGATTGCGCCATTCACCCCGACTGGGCGAAGGGCGTGTTTTCGGCGTTCGGCGCCTACCTGCGCGAAAACGGCGTCGCAGGTTACGATGAGAAGAGCGGTACGGGCAGCGTCCGCCATCTCGTCGTGCGGGACATGGGCGGTAAATTCATCGTCACCGTCGTTTCCCGGGAGAAAAAACTGAAAAACGTTTTCGACCTCATCGGGCGGCTGAAATCGGTTCTTCCCGACTTTACCCTGCTCTTGAACG
>JAGHJP010000045.1 GCA_017886575.1 Clostridia bacterium | reverse complement strand
GGTATATACTATAAAATATAGTGGGGGGGGGTATTCTAATCGAAAAACCATTCAACGCGGCGGCAGGAGGAAGGATATGAAGATCGGCATTCTGGAAGACGAGCGGGACGTTGCGGAAAAAATAAAGCAGTACATCGCCAAATACTTCGAGAAAAGGGGCGGCGGCGAGTCGTTGGAGCTCCATTCTTACGCGGACGCTTACGAACTTCTGGAAAACTACCGCGCCGATTTCGACGTGCTCTTCATGGACATTCAGCTGAACATGATGACGGGCATGGAGGCGGCGGAGCGCATCCGCCGTCAGGATTCGCGCGTGCTCATCGTGTTCGTGACCAATTTGGCGCAGTACGCGGTGGAGGGCTATCAGGTCAACGCCTTCGATTTCATTCTCAAACCCGTCGATTATAACGGCTTCGCCATGAAGCTGGACAGGATCGCCAGGGAACTGGAACATCGCAGCGACGACGTGTTCGTCAACCTGAAGACCAAGGACGGCTATGTGCGGCTGAACGTCGCGCGCATTGCCTATGTGGAAGTGCGGGCGCACGATCTGATCTATCATGCCGACGGAGAAACCGTTGCGGTGCGCGGCACGCTGAAAAATGCGGCGAGCGAGCTGGAGGGGCGGTATTTCTCCCTGTGCAACAGCTGTTACCTCGTCAACCTCGCATGCGTCAAGCGGGCGAACAAGACGGTCGTTCTGAATACGGGGGAAGAACTTCCCATCAGCCAGGGCAAGCGCAAGCAATTTTTGTCGGAACTCGCAAAATATATGGGCGGGACGATCTGAGGTGGCTGTATGGACACATTTCTTTCTCTTGCCATGACGCCGCTCATGGCGGTGGAGATCCTGGCGGGCGAATTCATGGTCGCGCGCTATTTTGACCGCCGCCGCTATTTTCATCTCCGCTTTTTCGGCAGCGCCGCGGTGTGTCTCTTCCTCACCGTGTGGATAGAGATACTGTATTATCTCATCACGGGGAATCAGTTCAATTACGGCGCGCCGTCCGACCTGGCGGGCATGGTGTTCAAGATCTTCTATTATATCACCATCTTCGGCATGACCGTCTTTTGCGTCGCGTTCTCCTACCGGCAATCCTTCACCGTCGTATTGGTCTGCGCGTCCACGGGATATGCCGTTCAGCACCTTGCCTCTTCGGCGGGCATGCTCTTCAACGTCCTGACGGAAAACCTGCCTTCGCCGCAGCTGTACGTCGCGCAGGCGGCTGTCTGGCTGGTGACGCGGGCGGCGGTCTACGGCGCCATGTATTTTCTGTTGCGCGGGCGGCGGTTCGAAGAGGAATATTACCCCGGGAACAAAAGGAACAAGATCGTCCTCTGCTTCCTCGTGATCCTCGTCTTTATCTGCCTTTCCCGTCTTTCCTACGACGACCCCGACCGTTCGCAGTTTGCGAAGGTCGCCGAACCGTGTTATGCGATGTTTTGCAGCGCGCTCATCATCGCCGTGCAGTTCAGCATGGCGAAAAACGACGTCGCCAACCGTGAGCTTCTCGACGCCAAGGAACTCTTGCACCAGGAACGCGAGCAGTACCTCATGACCAAGGAGAACATCGAGATCATCAACGAAAAATGCCACGATCTCAAACACCAGATCGCCTCCCTGCGCGAGGACAAATCGGAAAAGTACATTTCCGAGGTTGAAAACGCCGTCATGATCTACGATTCCACGGTCAAGACGGGCAGCGCCGTGCTGGACATCCTGCTCACGGAGAAAAAATTGCAGTGCGAGTCCAGGAACATCAAGCTCACCACGGTCGTCAACGGGCAGCTTCTCGGCTTTATGGAGGAAATGGAGGTATATTCCCTGTTCGGCAACGCGCTCTCCAACGCCATCGAAAGCGTTGCGTCCCTGCCGGCGGAACAGCGGCACATCGCCCTGAAAGTGCGGCGGGCGGGGGACATGTGCTCCATTCATGTGGAAAACCCGTATGCGGGCACGATCACCTTTTCGGAAGATCTGCCCCAGACGACGAAGGACAAAAATTGGCACGGTTTCGGCATGCGCAGCATGAACCGCATCGTCACCTCTTACGGGGGCGTCATGACGGTGACCGTCCGCGACGGCATTTTCAGTCTGGATATATTGATGCCCGTCGAAACCGAATAAGCCCGCAAAGGGGCAAAAAAATCAGGCACAACTTTTTGAGTTGTGTCTTTTTTTTATTGACTTATGCCAAAATTGAGCCGTCTTTTTTTATTTGTGCTACACTCTGGCAGAACGATGGGGTAAGCTTGTTTTGCGGGCTTTCCGTCGGAAAGTTCTTATGGGAGGAATTTATGAAGCAAAGGATGTCCAATAAAAAGACGATCGCGCTCTTTGCGCCCTTCATGGGGCTCATTGCCATCGTCATGGCGGCGCTCATCGTCCTGTCGGTCATGTTCGCGCCGACCATCAGCCGCTTTCTCGGCGGTATCGGCGGGGACGATCTGAGCGAGGAAACACTGTCCGAAGGGACGGAACTCGTCGAAGACATCGTGGAGGAGGGGACCGTTCTTCTGAAGAACGAAGACGACGCCCTGCCCCTCTCCGCGGACGAGATGACGAAGGTGAACGTGTTCGGGTGGGCGGCATACGACTGGATGACCAGTACGTTCGGCTCCGGTTACTCCAACACCACGCTGACCAAGGTGAAGTTCTTCGACGCGCTCCAGGCGGCGAACATTCAGTACAATACCACGCTCTACGATATGTACAAGAATTTTTACTCGGCGACGACGTCCAAGTGGGGCATGTCCGACCTGCGCGAATACCGCGGCGACGTTGAAGTGGGCGGCACGCGGAAGTTCGTCCTGCACGAGCCGGGCGCGGACTATTATACCGACGAGATCATAGCGCAGGCACGGGAATTTTCTTCCGTCGCGCTGGTCGTCATCGGCAGGACGGGCGGCGAAGCGGCGGACCTGCGTTTCCATCAGGAAAAGCAGGTGCAGTCGGACGGCAGTTCCGCAACGGTGACCGATAACACCCGCACCTATCTGCAGCTCTCCACCGAAGAGGAGGAGATGATCGCCGCGGCGAAAGAGGCGTGCGACAAGGTCATCGTCCTTCTGAACACCAGCAATACCATGGAACTCGGCTTTGTGGAAGACGAGGGCATCGACGCCTGTCTGTTGGTCGGTCTGACCGGCCTCACGGGCGTGAACGCGGTCGTCGACATCCTGCGCGGCGCGGACGAAGAGGGCAATGCCGTCTCTCCTTCCGGCAGAACGGTGGACACCTATGCCTATTCCGTTTCTTCGGCGCCCTCTTCGGTCAACTCCGGTTTCGGCGGCGCCAAAAAATACAACGGTTTCTCGGGTACCAATAAGGAATATTACAATGCCTATCTCGATTATTACGAGGGCATTTACGTCGGCTACCGCTATTATGAGACCGCCGCGGAAGACGGTTTCATCGACTATGCGCAGACCGTGCAGTATCCCTTCGGCTACGGCATGTCCTACACCACGTTCGAGTGGTCGGTGACGGACGTGCGGGTCGACGGGGACAGGATCGATTATGACGGCACGAACGAACTCGGCGAAAATTCGACGATAGAGATCTCCGTGGAAGTGTTCAATACGGGCGACGTGGCGGGGAAGGAAGTCGTGGAACTCTATTACACCGCGCCCTATTATACGGGGGAGGTGGAAAAAGCCTTCGTTGTGCTCGGTGCCTTTGCCAAAACGGGCGTCATTCCCGCAGGCGAAAGCGACACCGTCATGCTGGAGCTCTCCGCGCGCGACATGGCGTCTTACGACTGCTATGGCCTGAGCAGAGACAATTTCACCGGGTACGTGCTGGACGGCGGCATCTATACGCTCCGCCTGCGCACCGATGCCCATACTTCCGCAACCATGTCGGAAGAATCCCGCACGGGGGCGGACATCGAGTTCTCCGTGCCCGGGAACGGCTATGAGTACGACACGGACGACGTGACGGGCAACCCCGTGGAGAACCGCTTCACGGGCGAGGACGCCATCGACGGCTATCAACTCGACGGCAGCGAAGAGAATGCCGAGATCGTCTATCTCTCCCGCGCCGAATTTGATACCACTTTCCCGACGGAGATCGCCACGCGTGACCGCAACGATGCGGCGTATGCCATCGCAACGGCGCAGCAGCCCACGGCGGAACAGCTGGCGGCGACGGGATACGCGGACGTGGAGGAACCCTGGACGGGTCTCACCGCTGACATCACGCTGGAATCCATGCTCGACGTCGAGGGTTACGACGACGACCGTTGGGAAAACTTCATCAGCCAGCTCTCCACGGACGAAATGTTCGAACTGATCCGCAACGGTTACTTCAAGACGGCGGCGCTTCCCAGCATCGAAAAGGAAGAATACGTCGATCTGGACGGCCCCGCGGGGCTGAACACCCGCGTCACGAGTGCGACGGGGTGCAATTTCATCGCCTATCCGAGCGAAACCATGCTGGGGCAGACCTGGAACACTGACCTCGCCTATGCCGTGGGGCAGAGCGTGGGCAACGAGGCGTCCGACGCCAACGCCGGCATCATGGGCTGGTACGCCCCCGGCGCAAACATTCACCGCAATCCTTACGGCGGCAGAAACGCGGAGTACTATTCCGAGGACGGGCTTCTGTCCGGTAAATTTGCGGCGGAGACCATCCGCGGCGCCAAATCGAAGGGGCTGTACTGTTACATGAAGCACTTCGTGGCGAACGACAGCGAAACGCTGCGCGAGGGGCTGTACACCTTTATGACCGAGCAGACGCTGCGAGAGATCTATCTCAAGCCGTTTGAGATCGCTGTCAAAGAGGGCGGTTCCAACGCCATTATGACCAGTATGAACCGCCTGGGCGCGACCTGGGCAGGCGCGAGCTATGCGCTCTGCACGCAGATCCTCCGCGAAGAATGGGGGTTCGAAGGCACGCTGGTCACCGACTGGGTGGATACCGGCACGGACTACATGCCCGTGTATAAGGGCATCTGGGCAGGCAACGACATCTGGCTGAACAACAACGACGGCGGCATTTCCAAGCTGTTCGACGATTCGCTGGCAAACGACGACGTGTTCGTCACGCTGGCGCAGAAGGTGTCCCGCAACGTGCTATGGACGCTCATCGACACGCTGCAGACGGCGGACGCCGCGCTCAGCGCCGGCACGACTTACGACATGACCTGGGTCTGGTACATCGTGGCGGCAGAGGTCGTGCTTGCCGCGGGTCTGGGCACGCTGACCTTCTTCATGGTCAGGAATCTCCTGCGCAACAAGCGCGAAAAAGACGTCGCGCAGCCGGAAGACGGCGGTGCGGACGATCGGTAAAAATGCAAGGATATGAACAGCGTTCTCCCGCTTTGGCGGCGGGAAAATGCCGTCAATGAAAAAAATATCAATAGGAGGAACAACAATGCAAAAATCAAAGACGTCAAATCTGGCACAAAAGGTGTTTTTGGCGCTTCTGCTGGTGATGTCGCTGGCGGTCACGTTCGTACTGTCTTCGTGTACGCCCACGGCAGACATTACCTTCGAGCAAACCGCCATCACCATGTATACCGGCGATTCCGAAACGATCGAATATACCACTCGGGATGAGGATCCCGAAATCGAGTGGACTTCGAGCAACGAGGACGTGGTATCCGTCCGCCGCGGCACGCTCCGGGCAAACGCCGCGGGCACCGCGACCGTCACTGCCACTGTGGCGGGCGGCGGTTCGGCCACCTGCGAAGTGACCGTCATCGAAAGGGTGGTCACCATTTCGCAGACGACGGCGACCATCGACCTCGACAGCGACGACCATACCGTCACGCTGACGGCAACCTCTTCGGACGGCGGCGACGTCACCTGGTCGACTTCCGATTCCGCCATCGCAACGGTGTCGGGCGGCGTCGTCACGGCGACGGGTTACGACATCGGCACGGTCACCATCACGGCGTCGAGGGGCAATGCCTCCGCTTCGTGCGTGGTCAGCGTCGTCCAGCCTTCCCGCCCCGCCGACTGGTACAGACCTACGAGCGCAACGAACAGCAATACCATCGCCGATCCGGGCGTATGGCACTGGTTTGCCGACGGCTCGGGCAGCGATTGCACCTTTGTGGAGGAACCCTTGCATCAGAATAACTCTCTTTCAGTCACGATCGGGTCCCTTACGACGGGTATGTATTTCTATTTCCGCTACCAGCCCACATTCGAGCACGGCACTGCGTTCACCATCTCCTTCGACCTGACGGTATCCGCGGACGCCACCATGCGCATGGCGAACGGCAATTACGGCGAAGATCCCGGCGGTCCGAACAAACAGCTCGAAGTTAAGGCGGGCGAAACGCAGACCGTCTACTTTGAAGGTATCGTCAATTCGACCGAACCCTTCTCCATCCGTCCCAATGCCTGCGCCGCCCTCGACGCGGGCGAACAGGTGACCATCACCCTCGCCAATATCAAAGTGGAAGAGGGGCACACCGCGCCCGAGGCCCCCCCGCAGGAACCCCACCGCTCCGACAAGGCCGATATGACGGAGTATGATATCACCCTCGCCACCAACGGCGAAATCGTGATCGACCGCGGCGCGTGGTATTACAGCGCGGACGGCACATCGGGCACCGATTATGCCTTTGCCGAAAGCCCTCGCTACGAAAACGGCACGGCGACCTTCTCCTTCGCGAACATTGCGAGCTATAACGGCGGATCGAGAAGCGTCTATCAGCTCCGCTACCAGCCCGACTTTGCCGTCGGCACGTGGTACACCCTGAAGGCGACCGTCAACCTCAGCGCGGCGGGCACCATCACGTACGGTACGAAGGTCACCGACAGCGAAACGTATTACTACGACCATGAGTTTGAAACGGCGGGCGACTTCGAATTGGAGTTCACCGGCTATGTCAACGGCTCCTTCCCGTTCTCCATCGGCATCGAACCCGCCGCTCCCAACGCGTCGATCGCGCTGACCGTGTCCGACATTACCGTCACCGAAACGACTGCGCCCGAACCTTCCGATTCCTATCAGATCCGGAAGGCAGGCTATAACAGCGACATCGTTGCCGAGCCGGGCACCTGGTTCTATAAGGCGGACGGCGACGAGGGTACCGATTACGTCCTGAACGGCGCGCCTTCCTATGACGGTGGAAACATTCTCTTCGCCCTGACGTCCGGCACATCCGACGCGAACTATCAGCTCGGCTTCCAGCCCGAATTTGCGGCGGGCACGGAGTATACCGTGACGTTTACGGCGACGCTGACGGGCAACGGGTATTTCGTCTACAGCAACGACTATAAAAATTCCAACGACCTGACGGCGAACGGCGACGGCAGTTACACCGTCACTTACACGGACACCGTGGACGCGACGACGCCTTTCCTCATCGGGCTCAAATCCAACGACGGCTTTGCGACGCCCCTCTCGATTGCGATCGGCAACATTACGTTCACCGAAGTCACGGGCGGGGAACCCTCCGACGATGAATCTTATACGCTCGCTTACGGCAATAAAGCCACCACGGTTGCCGATCCCGGTACATGGTACT
Source organism: Clostridia bacterium (assembly GCA_017886575.1). Classification (GTDB taxonomy): domain Bacteria; phylum Bacillota; class Clostridia; order Christensenellales; family Borkfalkiaceae; genus RGIG4074. The sequence continues at coordinate 6,801 of JAGHJP010000045.1, read as the reverse complement.
ACTTCGGCGACGGACAGGAGGGAACGGATTTCACGGTCGAAACCGCGACCTATGCGGAGGGCGTCGTCACGTTTGCGCTTTCTTCAGGCTCCTCCGCCACAACGGCAAACTATAAACTCAATTATCAGCTCGACTTAGAGGTCGGTACGGAATATACCCTGACCTGCACGGTGAAAGTGACGGGCGACGCCGACGATTATATCTTGGCAGGCGACAGTAACAAGCAGATCAATTCCAAGGATCTGACGGCGAACGACGACGGCAGTTATACCGTGTCCTGGACGGGCACCGTTTCCGATTCCGAGCCATTCATGGTACAAATCAAATCGACCAACGGCTACAACTATCCGATCACGCTCGTGGTCAGCAACGTGGTCATCACGCCCGTGACGGCCGCGTGAGGAGAAAAATGCAGTCTTTCACGAAAATTCTCAGACAAGCGGGAAGGTCGGCGGCGCTCGCCGCCTCTCTCTGCCTGCTTTTCATGGCGGGGTGCGACCCCGATCCTCCCGCTCCTTCCGTTCCGTCCAGCAACCTTTTGAAGGACGTCTACGAAGATTATTTTTCGGTCGGCGCGGCGGTGCAGTCCGGTTCGCTCGGAAAGTACGAGACGATATTGGAAAACTTCAACAGCGTCACGGCGGAAACACAGATGAAGTGGAGCCGCCTGGAAGCGGAGGAGGGGACGTACACCTACGAGGGCGCCGACGCCATCATCGATTGGGCGCAGTCGCACGACACCGCCGTGCGCGGGCACTGCCTGGTGTGGTATAAGTCCCTGCCCGCGTGGGTGCTGGCAGACGGCACGACCAAGGAAGAGGCGTTCGCGCGCATCGATCGGCACGTCGCGGAGACCATGGAGTATTTCGGCAGCGACGTTTACTGTTGGGACGTCGTCAACGAAGCGCTGAAAGATACCGTCACGGCGGCAGACCTCGAAAGGGGGACCATCTGGCGCACGGGCGACGTTTTGGGGGCGGAAACGGGCGATTGGTATGCCCTTTGCGGCACCGACTACATCACGCAGGCGTTCCGCTCCGCCGCGGCGGCGCGGGAGGAATACGGTCTGGACGGTGTAGAACTGTTCTACAACGATTACAAACTGAACGATCCCGCCAAGCGGGAGGCGTGCGTGCAGGTCGTGGAAATGCTGCGCGAAGAGGGGCTTCCCGTCGACGGCATCGGTATGCAGGGGCACTACCGCCTGTCCGATTACCTTGCCGACCCCGAAGGGTTCCTCGACGAATTCGAGACCTCTGTCAAAACGTTCACCGGCCTCGGGCTGGACGTGCATATCACCGAACTCGACATCCGCGTGTACGCTTCGGACGACGAACCGCAGGAATTCGATTCTCTGCCGTATGCCGTGGAAGAACAGCAGGCGGAGATGTACGCGGGGATATTCGAAGTCCTGCGCAAATACGCGGTTCCGTGGAAGGCCGGGGCGGGCTGCGTGACCAACGTGACCGTCTGGGGCCTTGCCGACGACTCGCGGGCATGGGACACCGCCGCGCATAAGGAGTATCCTCTTCTCTTCAACGAGGCGCTCGAACCCAAACAGGCATACTATGCGATCATATCCTTCTGATATGGAAAAGCCGTCAAAAGCAATAAAAATTTTTTAAGGAGAAAAGCATGAACAAAGTATTTTCAAAACTCTTGTGGGGGATCGTCACGGGTCTGTTTGCCGTGCTGACCGCCGCAAGCATCATCCTCGCCTTTGTCGCCAACGCCAACGAGGCGGCGGTCAACATGGCGATGGGCACGGAGACCATTCAGACGGTCAACGACCCGAACGCCGAGGCAAAAGATTTCTATACGTCGAGCTACAATTTCACGCGGAACGGCGAAACGATGTACAAAGAGGACGCCGCCGCCATCGAGAAGGCGGAAGCGGAGGGCGCCGTGCTGCTCTGGAACAAGGCGTCCGCCCTGCCGCTCGCGGGCAACGAGGCGGTCAGCCTGCTCAGCCACTCCTCCGTCGATCTCGTGGAGTGCGGCTCCGGCTCGGGCTATACTTCCACGTTCGACTATAACCTCGGTCGCGAAGTCCGCGTGACCATGAAGGACGCCTTCGAAAGCCGCGGCTTCTCCGTCAACGAAACGCTGTGGAACTTCTATGCGACGGGCGCGGGCAGTTCCTATCAGCGGACTTCGCCCGAAGCCGAATGCAAGGCGTGGCAGCAGTGGGAAGTCAACGAAGTGCCTTGGCGCGTGTATGAACAGGCGGGCGTGACGAGTTCGTTCGCCGCCTTCAACGACGCGGCGATCGTCGTCATCTCCCGTTCGGGCGGCGAATATTCCGACCTGCATTACAATTATGCAAGTTCCAACGACACGGTGGGCAACAACGACAAGGGCACGATGGAAAACACCTCCGCGGAGGGCGGCTATCTCGGCCTGACCGACGAAGAGGACGAACTGCTCACGCACGTCACCGACGGCACCTTCGAAAAGGTCATCGTCCTGCTCAACACGGGCAACCCGCTGCAGATGCAGGACCTCGCCGCCTATTATGACGGCATCGACGCCTGCATGTGGATCGGCCAGCCCGGTTCCACGGGCATCAACGCCGTGGCGGACCTCTTGAAAGGCAAGGACATGGACGGCAACGACCTGTCGCCTTCGGGCAGGCTGACCGACACCTGGGTGTACGACAACAATTCCGCGCCCGCCACGGTCAACGACGGCAACTATACCTACGGCAACACCGACCTGTTGAGCAGCAAGCTCCGCCAGAACCTCGGTTATCACAGCAAATACATCGTCTATCAGGAAGGCATCTACGTCGGGTACCGCTACTACGAAACGCGCTACGCCGACCTCGTCGCGGGGGAGGGCAATGCTAATTCGCAGAAGGGCGCCAAGCACTCCGCGGGCGCGTGGAACTATGACGAAGAGGTGGCGTTCCCGTTCGGCTACGGCATCTCCTACACGAATTTCTCGTACAGCGATTTCTCCGTCGAACGGGCGGAGGACGAGTACATCGTCCGCGTGACCGTCACCAACGACGGCGCCGTCGCCGCCAAGGAAGTGGTGCAGGTGTACCTGCAGAAGCCTTACACCGGTTACGACAAGGAAGAAGACATCGAAAAGGCGGCGGTCGAGCTGGCGGGTTACGACAAGACGGAAACGCTTGCGCCGCACGCGAGCGAAACGGTCGAGATCGCCGTGCCCGAAGAGTACTTCAAGACGTACGACGCGAACGGCGAAGAGACGTACATCATCGAAAACGGCACGTACTACCTGACCGTGGCGACCGATTCCCACGTGGCGATCAACAATATTCTCGCCCTGCAGGGCGAAAGCGTTTCGCAGGTCGTCATGGGCGGCGCGGCAAACACCAAGGATGCGGGACTCGGCGCGGCGTTCGCGTATGAGTTCGAGCTTGCGGAAGATTTCAGGAGCTATATCCGCTCCACGCAGACGGGTGAGGACATCTACAACCGTTTCGACGAGGCGGACATCAACAAATATTCCAACAGTGGCACCAACAGCGTAAAGTGGCTTTCGCGCGAAGATTGGGACGACACGTATCCCACCCAGGCGCCGCAGCTCACGCTCAACGTGCAGATGGCGATGGATCTCGACTACGAGCGCGTGCCGCTGGACGACGAATACGATATGCCTGAATACGAAAAATTTACCAGCGGCTCCGCGACGGGCTCGCCCGATGTGGAGAACGGCGACATGGTGGCGTATCAGTTCATGGACGCGCCTCTCTATCCCGAAAACGAGGATCCGAACGAAATTTACAATGAAGAGGACGGGCTGACCTATGCCGACTGGGAAGTGGCATGGGGACGGCTCCTCGACCAGATGAGCTTTGAAGAACAGGCTTACATCGTGGTCAACTCTTATCACTGGATCCAGGGCGCGACGTCCATCGCATTGCCCTCTTCCCGCCAGGAGAACGGCCCCGTCGGCATCACCAAGCGCACCGAGCCCTTCTTCTCTTTGCCCAATGATGACACCATCAAGGGCGGCACGAACTGGATTTGGGTGTCCTACCCCTGTGCCGGCATCATCGCCGCGTCTTTCAACAACGAGATCGCGCAGATGGTCGGCGAACACAAGAGCGAGGATATGCTCTACCTCGGCTACAACGGCATCTACGGCCCCGGCGTCAACCTGCACCGTTCGCCTTACGGCGGCAGAGCCTTCGAATACCCCTCGGAAGATCCCTTCCTGGCGGGGATGATCGAGGCGTATGAATGCAAGGGCATCGAAAGCAAGGGCTGCCTCGCCTATGCGAAGCACTATGCGCTCAACGATATGGAGACCAACCGCGTCAACTGCGGCATCTGGGCAAACGAACAGACCGTCCGCGAGATCTATCTCCGCGCGTTCGAGATCGTGTTCACCGAAGGGGGCGCCAGTGCGACCATGAACTCCTTCACGCGCATCGGCACCACCTGGTGCGGCGCAAGCTATGAAATGATGACCGAAGTCCTGCGCGGCGAATGGGGTTATGACGGGCTCGTCATCTCCGACTGGGATACCACGGGCAGCGCCATGTCCAAGGTCGACGGCGTCATGGCAGGCACCGATACTTTCGACGGAAACAACCAGACCCGCGTGTTGACGCAGTATGCGGACAACGCCGCGGTGGCGCAGGCAGTGCGGCTGTCGGTCAGAAGGGTCGTCTATAACGTGGTGCGCACCAACGTCATGAACGGCATGACCATCAGTTCGGTCACGATCCGCGTCACGCCCTGGTGGCAGACCGCCCTGCTCGCCATGGAGTGCACCTTCGGCGCCATTACCGCCGTCAGCGCGGGCATGCTCGTCGCGTCCATTGTGTTGAGCGTCCGCAAAAAGAAGGCTGCGGCGGGCACCGACGACGGGAATACTCCGGAATAAAAAGGGCGCAAACGCGCCGCGGCTTTACCGAAAACTGAAGATCCGCCCCGAAAGGGAGGTGCGGGCACGGCATTCCGCCGTGCCCGCTTTTTTGCGCCTGCCGAGTAGGTTTCAGCCTTTGCGGCGGCGCGCCGCCCGTTTGCGCGATTCATCGCCGTCCGCCGTGCCGCGGAAAGCAAAAAATTTTTTGAAAGATTTCCCGCAAAATAGTTGACGCGGTGTCAGAATAGGTTTATAATACAGATACTGACACGGTGTCAGAATAAAAAGCAAAAGGAGAAATCGGCTCTATGAAAAAGAATATCGGTTCGGTGTTGGCGCTGTATCCCACGCCCGCGGTGGTGGTGGGGGCGATGAACGGCGAAAAGCCCACCTGGACGCTGGTGGCGCACGTCGGCATCATCGGGCACGACAGGGTGTTGGTCAGCCTTGCCGCGCCGCATTTTATCAACGGCTGCATTAAAAAGACGAACAAACTGACCGTCAACCTCGTGGACGAAGCCATGCTTCCCGCGGCGGACGAAGCGGGGGCCGTCAGCGGGGCGAAGGCGGACAAATCTGCGCTGTTTGCCTACAGCATGGGCGAGAACGGCGCGCCCGTCATCGAAGAGGCGCCCCTAGTCATGGAATGCTCGGTCGTCGACGTCTATAACACGAAGGGCTTTGAAAGTTTCATCTGCACGATCGACGCGACGTATGTCGAGGAAAAGTGCCTGAACGGGCAGGGCAAGATCGATTACGATGTCTTGAAGCCCGTCCTGTTCGAGTTCCCCACCTATTCCTATCTCAAAACGGGCGAAGTGCTCGGCAAGTGTCTGTCCTTCAAAAAGGGAAACTGACGGGAGGGCGCGGCAATGAAGATCGTGGTTTTGGAGGGGAGCCCCAACAAAAACGGTTCCACGCACCTGCTGGCGGAAAGTTTTCGCCAAGGCGCGAAAGAGGCGGGGCATGCCATTGAAACGGTGGATGTAGCGCATGCAAACATTCATCCCTGCACGGGCTGCGTTCATTGCGGTTACGAGGGACCGTGCGTGCAGCGCGACGACCTCGAAACCATCCGCAAAACCATTCTGAACGCGGACATGGTGGTGTTCGCCACGCCGCTCTATTATTACGGCATGACGGCGCAGCTCAAAACGCTTGTCGACCGTTTTTGTGCTTTCAACGGCAGTTTGCAGCGCAAGCGCATGCGCTCCGCTCTCCTTGCCGTCGCCTGGAACGACGACGATTGGACGTTCGGCGCGCTGACGGCGCACTATCGGACGCTCGTCCGCTATCTTTGCCTGAACGACGCGGGCATGGTCCTCGGCGGCGGGTGCGGAACGCCCGCCATGACGCGTGCTTCCCGCTATATGCGGCAGGCATATGAACTCGGTAAAAATCTGAAATAAATCGGGAGGAGTAAATTTTATGGAATATGTAAAACTCGGTAACAGCGATCTGACGGTGTCCCGCCTTTGTCTCGGCTGCATGAGTTTCGGCGACACCGCCAGCAAGATGCACGCCTGGACGCTCGATGCGAACGAGAGCGAAAAGATCATCAGGCACGCGCTCGATCTCGGCATCAACTTCTTCGACACGGCAAACGGCTATTCCGCGGGCACGAGCGAGGAATATCTCGGCAGGGCGATCAGAAACAACGTCGCGCGGGACAAGGTCGTCCTCGCCTCCAAGGTATACTTCAACGAGGGGCATCTCTCCAAGGCGGCGATCGAACGCGAGATCGAAGGCACGCTCAGACGGCTGGGGACGGACTATCTCGATCTGTACATCATCCACCGCTTCGATTACGGCACGCCGATCGAGGAAACGATGGAGGCCCTGCACGGCCTCGTCAAGGCGGGCAAGGTGCGCGCGCTCGGCGCTTCCGCCATGTACGGCTATCAGTTCTACAATATGCAGCTTTGCGCCCGCGACAACGGCTTTACGCCCTTCGTG
>JAGHJP010000044.1 GCA_017886575.1 Clostridia bacterium | reverse complement strand
GCTCACCGCCGTCGATCGTCTTCTTCAACGACCTGTACACGTCCTTCGGCAGTTTGTCCTTCATCACCGTTTCGCTGAATACGTTCTCTCCGAATATCTCCGGTACTCCCATTGCCTTCGCTCTCCTTTATGAAAGATATTAGATTTATTTATGCACGATATAAGTATAAATTTTATTTATGCTTTATCGGTCGCAAACCTCTTTTTGTTTTGACATTGTCATTATATTCCTTCGATAGAAAGATGTCAAACGAATAAAACGCATTTCTTCGTCGCCATTTTTTATATAAAACATAAGCAAAAATTATATTACTTTTGCCTTGCGGGGACAAAAAAACGATTTGATATAATAATGATATAATGCGGCATTATACCGTTTGGCAAAAAGAGCGAAAAAAAATTCAAATACCCGATTGACCGCGGGAAAAAAATATGATAAAATGGAAAAAATAGGCCGCAAAGTTACAAACAGGCCCGCGGGCAGCGCCTGCGGGGGACACGCAAAAAATAAAAGCATTGGAGATATCTGCATGGAAATCATCGACGCTCTTGTAGAGGAATTTTCTCTGAAGAGAGAACACGCACAGAACATCATCAACCTGATCGACGAGGGCAACACCATCCCCTTCATCGCCCGTTACCGCAAGGAAATGACGGGCAGCTGCGACGACCAGATACTGCGCTCCTTTTCCGACCGCCTGACCTACCTGCGCAACCTGGAAAAGAGGAAGGAAGAAGTTTCGTCCGCCATCACCGAACAGGGCAAGATGACCGACGAGATCGCGCTCGCCCTGTCCAAGGCAAAGACGCTGACCGAAGTGGAGGACATTTACCGCCCCTACAAACAGAAGAAAAAGACCCGCGCGAGCGCGGCGATCGAAAAGGGCCTGCAGCCCCTCGCCGAGATCATCCTCGCGCAGGACCCCGCCCTCGACCCCGAAAAGGAAGCCGAAAAATACATCGACGAGGAGAAGGGCGTAAAGACGGCGGCGGAAGCGTTGACGGGCGCCAAGGACATCATTGCCGAGATCGCCAGCGACAGCGCCGAGATCCGCAAGAAACTGCGCAACCTGTTTACCAAAAACGGGACGATCTCCTCTTCTTACACCAAGAAAAAGGAGGAGGACGAGCAGAAGACCTACGAGATGTACGCCGATTATTCCGAGCCCGTTTCCGAAGCCAAGAGCCACCGCATTCTCGCCCTCAACCGCGGCGAGAACGAAGGATTTTTGAAAGTGTCCTTAGGAATAGACCCCGCCCTCGGCAAGCGCATCGTGTGCGCGGGCTTCGTCAAAAACGATTCCCCTTCCGCCGCGCTCGTCAAAGAGGCATGCGAGGACGCCTACGACCGGCTGATCGCCCCGTCCGTGGAGCGGGAAGTGCGCTCCGCGCTCACCGATTCCGCCAACGAACAGGCCATCAAAATATTTGAAAAAAACCTGCGGCCCCTCCTGATGCAGCCGCCCGTCAAGAACAAAGTGACCCTCGGCTGGGACCCCGGGTACCGCACGGGCTGCAAGATCTGCGTGGTGGACGGCACGGGCAAGGTGCTGGACAAGACCGTCGTCTACCCCACCATCTACATGAACGAGAAAAAAGAGGGCAAGGAGAGCCCCGCCCTGCTCAAAAAATACGAGGACGCCAAAACGGTCATCCGCAACCTGCTCGACAAGTACCGCGTGGAGCTCATCGCCGTGGGCAACGGCACCGCTTCCAAGGAGAGCGAAATTTTCGTCGCCGAACTGCTGGCGGAATACCCCCGCCCCGTCGATTACATGATGGTGTCCGAAGCGGGCGCTTCCGTCTACTCGGCGAGCAAACTCGGCGCGGAGGAGTTCCCCGATTACGACGTTTCCGAACGCAGTGCGGTGTCCATCGCCCGCAGATTGCAGGACCCCCTCGCCGAACTCATCAAGATCGATCCCAAATCCATCGGCGTGGGACAGTACCAGCACGATATGGACCAGAAGAGGCTGGACAGCGTCTTGCAGGGCGTTTTGGAAGACTGCGTGAACAGCGTGGGCGTCGACCTGAACACCGCCAGCGCGCCCCTTCTGAAATACGTCGCGGGGCTGAACGCGGGCATTGCCAAGAACATCGTGGCGTACCGCGAGGAACACGGCAGGTTCACCAACCGCCGCCAGCTGATGAAGGTCTCCAAACTGGGCGAAAAGGCGTTCACCCAGTGCGCGGGCTTTTTGCGCATCGACGGCGGCGACTGCATTCTGGACAACACCGCCGTGCACCCCGAATCGTACGAAAAGGCGGAAAAACTCCTCTCCCTCTTCGGCTATACGGACGAGGACGTGCGCGCGCGTAAAATTTCCGACCTCGCCGAAAAGGTGAAGGCATACGGCGAAAGGAAGGCGGAAGAGGAAACGGGGCTGGACAAAGCCACCATGCAGGACATCGTGGAAGAACTGAAAAAGCCGGGGCGGGACATCCGCGACGCGCTGCCCAAGCCCGTCCTGCGCCGCGACATCATGAGCATGGAGGACCTGAAACCCGGCATGGAACTGACGGGCGTGGTGCGCAACGTCGTGGACTTCGGCGCATTCGTCGACATCGGCGTGCACCAGGACGGACTCGTACACATCTCCCGCATCACCGACCGCTACATCAAACACCCTTCGGACGTGCTGACCGTCGGGCAGACCGTCAAAGTCACCGTTCTGGAAGCCGACCTGAAAAAGAAACGCATCGCCCTGACCATGCTGAAAAATAAAGGAGAGAAAAAGTAACTCTTTCCTTTTCGGCGCAACGCGTATACAAAAAACCAGGGGCATGCCCGCAAAAACGGGCATGCCCCTTTCATTTCTTTTTCTTTCGACATGCCCAGCGCCTTTTTGGCTTTGTGGGCGGGCATGTCCCGTTCTATACTCCTCTTCCGTTTCATTCTCCGTTTCCCGCATCCCGCAAGGGAGGGAGCGGCAACTGCCGCTTTCGAAAGGGCGTCAGGCGAACTGGCTGTTGTAGAGCGCGGCGTATGCGCCGCCCTTTTTCAAAAGTTCGGTATGATTACCTTGCTCTATGATGTTACCGTTCTCCATAAACAGAATGTTGTCGGCGTCGCGTATGGTCGAAAGCCTGTGGGCTATAACGAAGCTCGTTCTGCCGCTCATCAACTCCTTCATGGCCTTGCCGATCTCCGCTTCGGTGCGGGTATCGACGGAGGACGTCGCCTCGTCCAGAATGAGGATGGGCGGATCGCAGAGGAACACGCGCGCGATGGTGAGAAGCTGCCTCTGCCCTACGGAGAGATTGTTTGCGTCGTTCTCTATCACAGTGTCATAGCCCTGCGGCATCGTGCGGATAAAGTAATCCACCTTTGCCATCTTAGCCGCCCTTATGATCTCCTCGCGCGTGGCGTCGGGCCTGCCATAGGCAATGTTTTCGGCGATCGTGCCGCCGAACAGCCAGGTATCCTGCAATACCATGCCGAAATTTTTCCTGAGCCCCTTGCGCGTCAGATCGGTAGTGATAATGCCGTCGATCGTTATGGCGCCGCCGTTGACCTCGTAGAAGCGCATGAGAAGATTGATGAGCGTGGTTTTGCCCGCGCCGGTCGACCCGACAACGGCGATCTTTTGTCCCGGTTTTGCAGTAAAACTGATGTCCTTCATCAAAATTTTATCGGGCGTATAGCCGAAACTTACATGCTCGAAGGCAATTCTGCCCTCCGCCCTGTCGAGATTGACGGGGGTGGTCGTGTCGGGGACCTCCTCTTCGTCATCCAGAAACTCGAATGTGCGCTCCGCCGAAGCGAGAGCAGACTGCAGCGAGTTGATCATGAAAGACGCCTCCGTTATCGGCTCCGCCGACATATTGAGGTACTGGAAGTACGCCTGCACGATACCGATGGTCATGGTGCCGCTCAGCATCCAATAACCTGCTATCGGCAGTATGACCGCCTGCGAAAGACGGGACAGGAAACGCACGGCGGGGTTGACGCAGTTGGTCAAAAAGTCGGCGTCGCGCGTTGTGATGCGCACCTCGTCCACCGCGCCGTAAACCTTTTCTATGCTCTCCTCTTCGTGATTGAAGGCCTTTATGATATCCCTGCCCGTATAATATTCCTCCGCAATGCCCGTGAGACGGGCAATAGCCTCCTGTCTTTGGGACGCCGCCTGCAAATTCTTTTTGGATACGATTTTTGTAATTATAACGCCCACCGCCATGAAGGCGATAAATATGAGGGCGAGTATCCAGCTGTAATAGAACATGAAGGCAAGCGAACCGACGATCGTACCGATCGCAACGACGAGTTTCAAAAGGCCGGTCTGCAAAGTTTCGGAAACTTTGTCCAGGTCGCTCGTAACGCGGCTTAAAATTTCGCCCGGCTTGTTTTGGTCGAAAAAGCGCAGGGGGAGCTTATTGAGCTTGTTGCTTATCTGCCTTCTCAGCTTTAATATGAGGTTTTCGGCCACGCTTGCCATCAGGTACGACTGGAACAGGTAGAAACATGCCATTACCAGATACATGACGGCTAAAATCGTCATCTCCCTGCCGAGCGGTTCCCATGCAAAAGTAAATGTGCCGGTGGCGGCAGCCTGGCTGACGGTCGCCGCGAGGGCGTCTATGACGATTGCGCTGTAGTAGGGGGTAAAGACGTTCAGCACGGTATATATAAGTATGGAAATGCCGACCGCTATCAGCCTGAAACGCTGATCTTTGAGTTGGCCGAACAGCCTTTTGGCCGTCCTCATTGCATACTGCGGCGCGTCGTGCTCGCGGACGGTTGCTTTTAATTTTTTATTATTCATTGCTCATCCTCCTCCTTGGTCTGAGATTTATAGATCTCCCTGTATACGGAGCAGTTTTCCATCAGTTCTTCGTGCGTGCCCACGCCTACGGGCTCGCCCTCGTTCAGGACTATGATCTGTTCGGCATGGCGTATCGTGCTCACACGCTGCGCGATGATCACCACCGCCGCGTTCTGCGTTTCGTAGGCGAGCGCGTGGCGGAGCGCGGCGTCCGTCTTAAAGTCGAGCGCGGAGAAACTGTCGTCAAAGATGTACAACTGCGGCTTTTTCACGAGCGCACGCGCGATCGAAAGCCTCTGCTTCTGCCCGCCCGAAAAGTTCGTGCCGCCCTGCGCCACGAAGGAATTCAGCCCGTCGGGGAGAGACCGCACGAAGTCCTCTGCCTGTGCAACTTTCAGGGCATGCCACAGTTCCTCGTCGGTGGCGTTTTCGTTGCCGTAGCGCAGGTTTTCGGCAATCGTGCCCGAAAACAGCCATGCGCGCTGCTGCACATAGGCTATGTTGTCGCGCAGCTGATACTGCGGCATTCTGCGTATGTCGACGCCGTTTAAGAGCACCCTGCCCTCGGTCACGTCGTTGAAGCGCAGCATGAGGGAGGCGACCGTCGATTTGCCGCTGCCCGTGCCGCCGATGATGGCAGTCGTTTCGCCGCGCCTGCATGAAAAGTTCAGTTTTCTCAGCGTGTATTCGTCGGCATCGGCAAAGCGGAAGGCAACGCGCTCGAATTTGAGGACGTCGCCCGCATTTTCGTTGAGTTCTACGGGCTCGGAAACGTTGTCGGCGATCGTGGGAGAGAAGTCGAGCACCGAACGGATGCGTTCGCAGCACTCCAACGCCCTGGGAAGGGTGAGTATCACCATTTGCGCCATCATCAGATAGAAGAGCGCGAACATTGCATACTCAATGATCGCCGTTATATCGCCTATTTCAAACGCCCCCGCGCTGATACGCAGGCCGCTGAGACTGTATACGAGTATGATGAGAATATTGATCGCAAAGAACGATATGCCGTCCAGAAGGGCAAACCTGCGGTTTGCCTTGATCGATGTAGCGGCATATCCGCTGAATGCTTCATCCATCCGCCTCTCTTCCCGCTCCTCATTGTTGAAGGCGCGCACGACTCTCACGCCGGTGATGTTTTCAAGCAGGACAGAGCTCATCTTGTCGAGCAGTTTTTGCAGTTTTCTGAACAGGGGCGAAGAGCGCTTTATTATGAACACGGCGATTACCGATATAACAATGAGTATAAAGAGCAAAATGAGGCCCATCACCCAGTCGAGTATGAACGCCATGACGATCGAGAGAACGAACACGAGCGGCACGGGCAGCACGAGCATGATCGTGTTTACGAGCGCCGTCTGTATGTTTGTTATGTCCGAAACCGTCCTCGTCGTGACCGACGCGGTGCCGAATGTGCGGAAATCGGAGACGGCAAGTTCGAGCGATTTCTTGTAGAGGGCATCGCGCATGTCTGCGCCCACCTTTGCCGTGAGGTCGGATGCGGCAAAGACGCTGCCTATTGCGGCGGCGCCCGCTATCAGGGCGGCAACGCCCATAAGCACCGCGGTCAACGCGAGCGTGTCAAAGGAAACGTTCCTCTCGGCCTCGTTCATGAGTTCCGCCGCAAACGTGGGAATGATGAGTGCGCCGACCACGTCCACCAAAAGCAAGAAAATCGTTAAAAGACACAGCTTCCAATGCGGCTTCAAAAATGAAAGTACAAGTTTCAAAAAAATAACCTCCGTTGTATGATTTTTGACAAAAGAAAAAGGGTGCGCCCGATTGTAAGCACAATCGGGCGCACCCGTATCTTGATCAACCGTTGCGGCTGCGGCCGCAAGTTCTCCGATAAGCATGGAGCATTATACTATACAAAAAAATATATGTCAACGGTTTGAAGGGATTTTTTTCTTTTTTTGAAAAATTTTTTCGCAAAGTGCCCTTTCATCTCCCGCCCTTTGCCCTTCGGCATTACTTCCCCTGCGCGCACAAGACGCCCCGTTCGGTCAGGTATCCTTCCAGAATTTCCGCCGCGACGCGGCAGAGTTCGGGACAGGGGCGTTTTTTGTAATACTCTGCCGTACGTTCCTCGGCGGCGGGGCGCGTGTCGGCATGTATGCCCTTGCCCGTCAGAAGTTCCATGCAGATGAGCGAACCGCATGCCTCGCGGAAGCGGCGGGCGAGTTCCTGCACGGCGGCGTACTGCCTGTTTTTCGCCTCCCTGCCGGTGCCCGCCGTACCCGCGACGAGCCCGAGCGCCATCATCATGCCCGTGACCGTGCCGCAAGTGAGCCGCAGCCGCCCCATGCCCGCGCCAAAGGGCTGGGAGATCTTCAAAAGCGCATCCCGCGGGAGATCGATGAGGTCTTCAAACGCAAGCAATACCGCCTGCGCGCAGTTGCAGCCGTTCAAAAAATTTTCTTTTGCCCGTTCCCCTCTTGACATTTTCGTTTTGCTCCTTTATAATATAAGTATGTTGAAAATTCTCTACACACGCAGAAAAATTGCATCCGATCGGTTCCTTGCCGACGTTCTGCGGGAAGAAGGCGTGACCGCCCCCGTCCTGCGGGGGAAAAACGGAAAGCCCTTCTTGGCGGGCGACCCGCTCTTCCTCTCGCTCACCCACAGCGGCGACCTGACCGCCGTCGCCATCTGCGACGAGGCGGTGGGGCTGGATGCGGAGGACACGCTGAAGCCCCGCGCTTACTCCGCCGTCCTTGCGGGCATGCCCCCCGAAGAAAGGGAGGAAATTACGGGCATGCCCCCCTTCTATCTGCATTGGACGGCAAAGGAGAGCTACATAAAGTTTCGCGGTGAAACGCTGGCAAAACTCTACCGCCGCCTCGCATTCGTCGGCGGCGTGCTGTCCCTCGACGAAAAGCCGCTGCCCGTATTTTTGACGAACGGCGCACTGTACGGCGGGAGATATGTCTTTTGCGCCTGTACGGCGACGCCGCAAAACCCCGTGACGGTTTCGGCGGACTGATCTCGCGCCCCGCCCCCGTTGCGGGCGGAACGCTTTTTCGGCGCGCCCTTTCCTCTCCCGCGAATCTTTACCGACAGTATACATCATCCGGCGGAAAATTTCAAGCAAAAGGGCGGCGCGGCGGCAAATTTGTGCTCGCGCAAAAAGGCGTTTGTCAAAATCAAACACAAGGAGAACCACACCATGACCATCGGCGTCGTTGCCGCCATGCAGTGCGAGGCGGACATCCTGCTCGGCGATCTGGACATTGCCGCGTGCGAAACGCGCTGCGGCAAGCCCGTCTATACGGGAAAAGCTTACGGAAAGGACATTGCGCTCGTCGTCAGCGGCGTGGGAAAAGTGAACGCCGCCATCGGCGCGCAAATGCTGATAGATATATACCATGCCCACGTTCTCGTCAACTTCGGCGTGGCGGGCGGCATTCGGGAGAACACCGAGATCACAAAGGTTTATCAAATCGCCGAAGCGGTACAGTACGACTTCGATCTGTCCGGCCCGAACGGCACGCGCATCGGCACGCTGGACGAATTTCAGGAGAATTTTCTTCCCCTCGCCGTCTTGCCGGACGACATTCTGCCCGCGCGCAGGCTTGCCACGGGCGACCGCTTCAACGACGACCCGGACGACTTTTTTCTGATCCGCGACTATATGGACGCGGACATCCGCGACATGGAGGGAGGCGCGGTGGCGCAGGCCGCCGTGCACGCGGGCGTACCGTGCTATATGTGGAAAGCCGTTTCCGACAAATCGGGCAGCGGCTCGTCCTTTGAACAGTATACGCAAAACAAACGGCTGGCGCTGGAAAACCTGCACGGGCTTTTGCCCGTGCTCTTTGCGCGGCTAAAAACCGAAAATTAAGGAGAAAGCCAAAACAATGAAAGCCGACGATATGGAAAAAATCCCCTCATTTTCCCTCGATCACGACGAACTGAAAAAGGGCTTGCACAAGGGCATGGTATGCCGCGGCGTTACCACCTGGGACCTTCGGTTCAAGACCCCCAACGGCGGAGATTATATCTCCCCCAAGGCGCTGCACTCCGTCGAGCACATGCTTGCCACCGTCCTGCGCAACTCCGATAAAAAGGACGATATCATCTACTTCGGACCCATGGGCTGCCGCACGGGATTCTACCTTCTGACGGTCGATATGGACTATACCGAAACACTGGCGCTGGTAAAGGATTGCCTGCGGCGGGCTTTGGCACTCACCGAAGTGCCGGGAAGCGCAAAAAAGGAATGCGGCAATTATCTGGAACACGACCTGCAGGGCGCGCTGAAAGAATGCGCCGATTATCTGCAGGTGCTGGAGGCGCTCTCATGAAGCCGCTCGGCGGCGGCTGGGACGAGTTGCTCGCCCCCCTGTTCTCGGACGAACGGTACCTGCAAATACGGGAATTTCTGAAAAAAGAGTATTCCACGCACGTCGTCTATCCGGACATGTACGACCTGTACAACTGCTTCCGCTACACGCCCGTCGCAAACGTGAAGGCGGTGCTCTTGGGACAGGATCCCTACCACGAACCCGGACAGGCGCACGGGCTGTGCTTTTCGGTGCAGAAGGGCGTGCCCCTGCCCCCCTCGCTCGTCAATATCTTCAAGGAGTTGCAGTCCGACCTCGGCATCCCGCCCGCAAAGTGCGGCGACCTTACGAAATGGGCGAAGCAGGGGGTGCTCCTTCTGAACACCTCGCTGACCGTGCGGGAACACATGGCAAATTCCCATTCCAAATGCGGCTGGGGCTGGTTCACGGACAACGTCATCCGCCTGGTGAGCGAAAACCGGCCGCACGCCGTATTCATTCTGTGGGGCGGCAACGCCCGTTCCAAAAAACCGCTCATCGACAGGCAGAAACACCTCGTCATCGAGAGCGCGCACCCCTCCCCCCTGTCCGCGCACAACGGGTTCTTCGGCAGCCGCCCCTTCTCGCGCACGAACGAATTTCTCGTGCGGCATGACATGGAACCCATAGACTGGGACCTGAACAGAGAGTGAGCGCAATTCTTATCCCCCATTGAAAACAAATCCGAAAATGCGCAAAATCACAGAGAGGTAAAGCGAAAATGAAATATGTTGTGGTACTCGGCGACGGCATGGCGGACTATCCCCTGCCCGCCCTCGGCGGCAAGACGCCCTTGCAGGTCAGCCGCAAGCCGACCATTGACGAACTGGCGAAAAAAAGCGAGATCGGTCTGTGCAAGACCGTCCCCGACGGCATGAAACCGGGCAGCGACGTGGCGAACATGTCCGTGCTCGGGCTGAACCCCAAAGACTACTACACGGGGCGGTCGCCCCTGGAGGCGCTATCCATCGGCATCCCCCTGCAACCGACCGACGTCACCCTGCGGTGCAATCTGGTCACCCTTTCGGACGAGGAAAACTACGAGGACAAGCGCATGCTGGACTATTCGGCGGGCGAAATTACCACCGAAGAGGCGAAGGAACTCGTCGACTACCTCAAACAATACCTGGACGACGAGCGCATGACCCTGTACGCGGGCGTTTCCTACCGCCACTGCCTGGTCGTAAAGAACGGCGAAACGGGGAACGACCTGACCCCGCCGCACGACATTTCCGACCGCCCGATCACCGCCTATCTGCCGAAGGGGCCCGCGGGAGAGAAATACCTCGAAATGATGAAGCGGTCGTATGCCCTCCTGAAAGATCATCCCGTCAATCAAAGGCGGATCGCTGCGGGTAAGAATCCCGCCAATTCCGTGTGGTTCTGGGGGGAGGGCACCAAACCCGCGCCCGTGAATTTTGAAGAAAAATTCGGCGTGAAGGGCGGCGTCATCTCCGCCGTTGACCTGGTGAAGGGCATCGGCATCCTCGCGGGCATGCAGGTCATCGACGTGCCGGGCATCACGGGCAATTGGGACACCAACTTCCGCGGCAAAGCCCTGGCGGCGGCGAACGCCCTGAAAGGCGGGCTGGACTTCGTGTACATCCATATGGAGGCGCCCGACGAGTGCGGGCACCACGGCGACGTTGAAAAGAAGATCTATTCCATCGAACAGATCTCCGAAGTGGTCGTCAAGACGTTGTTGCAGGAATTTTCGGGCATGGGTGAGCCCTTTACCATGCTCATCTGCCCCGACCACCCCACGCCCATCGCCCTGAAAACGCACGTTTCCGACCCCGTTCCCTTCCTCATTTACCGTTCGGACGAGGAGAAAGGCAACGGCGCGGTGCGCTATGACGAAGAGGAAGCAAAAAAGACGGGGCTCTATATTCCGCAGGGATTCACCCTCATGCAGCGGCTGCTGCAAAGATAAAAACCGAGATAAACGCGACAGGAGCGCCGTTCCCCTTCCCGGGGAACGGCGCTCCTTTTTGCTGCATCTCAAAGAAGAAAATAATTGTTCTCCGTCAACCCGCGGACCCAGCCGTCGGCGGGAGCGCCGTCCGCCGACGGCCAGGGATATACATAGGGCGAGCGGTAAAAAGAACTCTGCAAGTCCGTATACGCGATATATCCCCCGCCGCCGTAAAGAGAAAACTCCAAAAGCGCATAGCCGCGCTGTCCTTCCCGCCCGCGGACGGCTTTGTATTCCGAAAACGCCCTGCTTACGTCGCCGCGCTCATACGTCGAAGGCATCTGCATGGTCTGCCCCTCTTCCGTGTACAGGTGCACGAATTTCCCTTCGTTTCCCCGCAGGGAAGCGTTTTGTGCAACGAACGACATCTGCACGGCGCGCGTGTCCGTCGGCGGTTCGATGTAACTGTAATAATAGATCACG
Source organism: Clostridia bacterium (assembly GCA_017886575.1). GTDB lineage: Bacteria > Bacillota > Clostridia > Christensenellales > Borkfalkiaceae > RGIG4074. Next base: position 35,336 of record JAGHJP010000044.1, on the reverse strand, counting down.
CCCGCCGCCGCGGGATCGCTCTCCCGATAGAGGACGGTCTGCACGGACAGCGTGCGGATGCCGTACTCCGAACCGAAGCGATAGAATATTTCGGTTTCCGACGTACCTCCCGCCGTGTTATCCGCCGCGGCGGCAATGTCCGCCAGCCGCAGCCAGTCGCTCGCCGCCACGTCGGCAAACGCGCTTTCCAGCATATCCCGCGGTGCGTCGTAGTCGGCGGGAAAGTTCTCCGCTAGTTCCGTCTGAAAGGCTTTCACCCGCCCCATGTCCGCATCGCTCACGTCGGCCGCGGTATAGGGGGAACCTTCCGGCACGGCGTTGGTCACATACGCGCTGACCGACGGCGCGAGGGCAAAGGCAAAGACGAGGGACAGCGCCACCGCCGCCTTGCCCGCTGCGGACATCTTTTTGTACTCCACCGCGCGGTCGTTCTTCCACATATCGGACGCGACGTGCCGTATGCGGCGCAAAATGAGCACGATGAGCACGATGAACAGCGCAAATACGGGGAAAAAGAATATCTCCGCGAAAATCTCCGCGATGGCGCCGGTCGCCAGCAGAAAACCGACGGCACACTGCGCTGCCAAGTACAGCCAGCCGATCTGCTTTGCCTGCCGCGATATTTTCCCTTCGGCAAACGCGGCGATGCCGTACCCGAACAGAAACATGCGGACGGCGTTTGCGATCTGCGAACAGAGCAAAACGACCCACGCGGCGTGTTCGTACAGACCGTCGAAGGGCAGAACGGAGAGCAATGCGGCCGCCGCCCGCACAAATATCAGGACAAGAGAGCATATCCATGCCCCACACAAAGGACGATTTCCGCCCCGCAGCAAAAAGCAGGCGAAAAAGAGCAGGACGGTGCCGACGATCTCTTCGATCCGGGCGATATACCAGATATCCAGCTGAAAACTGACGAGGATCAGCCCGGCATAGAACAGCCAAAGCGCGTTTTTCAGTTTGCGCAGCGGAAAGAGGGAATCGACTTCGGCAAATTCACGATGCAGCCTTTCGGGGGACCCCATACCCGCGATCGCCTTGCGTTCCGCCTCGGCGGGCGTATCGCCGCAGAGCATATATTCCTCCGCGCGTTCCTCGATGTGGGAGCGTAGTTCCTCCTTCGTCCGCTCGCGTGTGCGGCGGTCGGGAATGCCGGCGCATGCCTCGTCGATGAACCGTTCGGCTGCGGATATTTCTTCCCGCCTGCCGTCCTCTTCCCTTCCGTCAGGCATATTGCGCACCTCCCCGCAACACCTGTTCGACCGCTTTGGAATAGGCGCGCCACTCCTCTTTTTTGCCCGCAAGCGCCCGCCTGCCCCTGTCGGTCAGGCGGTAATACCTGCGCTTGCGCGCCGACGCCGTCTCCTCCCAATAACTCTCCAGGTACTTCTCCCGTTCGAGGGCATGCAGAATGGGATAGAGCGTCCCCTCGTTCATAGTGAACGCCGCCTCGGACAGCGCTTCCAACTCCTTGATGATCTGATAGCCGTATTTGTCGCCGCTCGAAAGCACGCTCATCACCAGCATCGCCGTGCTCCCCTTTACCAATTCCTTGCTGAATTTCATTTTCCGCCTCCTTAAATACATCGGTTTTCAATACATCGTATATCTATGTATTCATAGGATAACACAAACAATCCCCTTTGTCAAGGGGGATGAGCAAAAAAATTAAGAGATTTTTCCGCGCTTGTGCTTTTACGCCTCGTTATCCCTCGCCAAGCCTTTTATACCTTGCCGCCCCTTTCTGTTTTACAACGCCGCATTTGTGCAATTGCGCGCATGCGCATGCGCATGCGGCAATGCGGATAAAAAGCGTCTGACTGCCGTCGTAAGAGCGGTCGTCTGTTACGAGTATGCAAAAAGAGCAGCCCTGCGAGCCGCTCTTTTTGTTCTGCGAAAGATCAATAATTTTCCTTCTTGATCTCAAAATATGCCTTGGGATGCGCGCAGACGGGGCAGACCTCGGGCGCTTTTTTGCCGATGACGACGTGGCCGCAGTTGGAACACTGCCACACCCTGTCGTCGTCGCGGGAGAACACGATGCCCTCCTTGACGTTCTGCAAAAGTTTCAGATAGCGCTCCTCATGCTCCTTTTCGATGGCGCCCACCTTTTCAAAGAGGAAGGCGATGTGGTCGAACCCCTCTTCCCGCGCGACCTTTGCAAATTCGGCATACATGTCCGTCCACTCGTAATTCTCGCCCGCCGCCGCGTCGGCAAGGTTTTCCTCCGTGGAAGGGATCTCCCCGCCGTGCAGGAGTTTGAACCAGATCTTGGCGTGCTCCTTTTCGTTCGCCGCCGTTTCTTCAAAGATGGCGGCGATCTGCTGATAGCCGTCCTTCTTTGCCTTGGACGCATAGTAGGTGTACTTGTTGCGCGCCTGCGATTCCCCCGCGAACGCCGCCTGCAAGTTCTTTTCCGTCTGACTGCCTTTCAATTCCATTTCGTTCACCTCATGAATTTATTTGGTATTTACATTGTATCATAAATGATACTGAATGTCAATAAGAAAAAGGTAAATTTTTTATAAAAAATTCAGATGCGCCCGGGGCACGATCACAGGAAGGGCAAAAGGAGGGTTAAAAGCGGGATGGTAAGGATGCAGGAGGCGGAGCTCAAAAGAACCATGTCCGCCGCCTCTTCCTGCCCTTCGCCGATCATTTCGGCATAACTCTGCACGACCGCTGCGACGGGGCAGCAGGACATGACGAAAAGACAAACCTTCAGACTGCCGTCGACGGGCAAGAGGAGCAAAACGGCAAAGACGGCGAGCGGAAAGACGACTTGTTTGACGAAAATGACCGCATAGTGCTGCCAGCTCAAAAAAAGTTTTTTCCAATCCGCCGTCGCCAGGCGGAAACCCATGACCAGCATGCAGACGGGCGTGCTCATGCCCGCCAGGACTTCAAACATGCCCGCGAACGGCGCGGGGATCTTCCAATCGAAAAACACGTCGATAAGCCCGAGCAAAACGGCAGCGACGAGGGAGAGAGTGGCGGGGTTGAGAAAGATCTTCTTGACGGATATGTACTTTTTATCCCGCATGATGATCGCGCTCGCCACCGTCCAGCCGAGGGCGGACATAGCGAGGAAGAACACGATGGAATATGCCGCCGCTTCGCTGCACTCGGGCAGGACGCTTTCCAGAATGGGAATACCGATAAAAGAGGCGTTGCCGAAGGCGCAGGCGACGGTCGACACGCGGTAGGTCACTTCGCCCTGTTTTTTGCGCAGAAGCAGAAAGAGCAGCCCCAGAAAGACGCCCATTGCGCCGAGGGCGACGGCAAAACAGACGAGCATGTTCACGGCGAGCACCGGCGTGAATGTGATTTTCTGAAAGGAATGAATGGTCAGGCAGGGCTGCAATACATACATCAGCACGACGGAAAACGCAGAGATGGACTGCGCGCCGACCAGTTTGCTTTTGATGAGCAGGAAGCCCGGCACGGCATACAGCAACATGGTCAGAATGGTCAAAAAGACGGTGTATGCCATAAATTACCGCTTGTCCTCTTTCTCCGCCTTTTCCCCTTCCGCCTGCATCTCTCTCTTTAAGTTTTCCCGCGCGGTGGCGAGCATGAGTTTGATGCGGTTTTCCTGGTTGACCCGCGTCGCGCTGGGGTCGTAGTCGACGGGCACGATGTTCTCGTCTTTGTACATGTTTTTCAGCGTGCGCACCACGCCTTTGCCCGCGATGTGATTGGGCAGACAACCGAAGGGCTGGGCGCAGACGATGTTGTCCGTACCCGTCTCGGCGAGCGCCGCCATTTCGGCGGGGATGAGCCAGCCTTCGCCCATCTTCACGCCCTGGTTGATGACCTTGTCGGCGCAGCGGCGCAGGTGCTCAAAGTCGTGCAGCGGCTCGAACGTGCCGTCCTCCCTGAATATTTTGATGATTTCCCTCTGCATATGGTACAGAAATTTATAGACGATCTTGTACACGAAGGTGAGAAGGACGGAGTTGCGCTTGTAGAGCTTGCGGTCGTTGATGGTGTTGACGACGCAGTACAGAACGAAGTCCATCAGCCCGGGAATGACCGTTTCGCAATCCTCTTCGTGCAGAAAGTCCTCGAGATGAGAGTTTCCCAGCGGGGAATATTTGACATAGATCTCCCCGACGATGCCGACTTTCACCTTCTTCTCGCCCGTCCGCGGGACGGCCTTGAAGGTTTCGATCATGCGGCGGGTGAGCTGTTTGTACTTTTTGTACCCCTTGCCGTCGAACGCGTCATAAACCATTTGCAGGCATGCCTGCCGCGCCTTCTCCGCCGCACCCTTCTCCTTTTCGTAGGGAAGGGTCTGGTTGTACAGGGTCATAATGTTGTCCCCGTAAAAAATGGCGTACGCCGCCTTTAACAGCAAAGGCACGGTCATGGGTATGCCGTTCCCCTTTTCCAAGCCCGAAAAGTTGATGGAGAGGACGGGCACCTGCGGGAACTCGGCTTTGAGCGCCTTGCGGATGAGGGGCAGATAGTTGGAGGCACGGCAGCCGCCGCCCGTCTGGGAGATGAGCACGGCGGTATGGTCCACGTCGTATTTGCCGCTCTTCAAGGCGTCGATGTACTGCCCGATGACGCAGAGCGCGGGGAAACAGGTATCGTTGTGAACGTGTTTGAGCCCCTCGTCGATGACCGCGCGGGAGTCGTTGTGCAGGACTTCGATCTTATACCCTTCTTTGGCGAGGACGTATTTGATGATCTCGAAATGATAGGGCAGCATGTCCGGGATGAGAATGGTATGCGTCTCTTTCATCTCGGGCTTGAAAGTGGGATAGTCGTCGGTAAAATCGACCACGCCGACGCCACAGCCGCCGCAGGCATACTTTTGCTCTCTTTGTTCTTCGGGCAATTTGTTTTCAGGCATTTGCCGCACCTCCTTTTCCGGCGTTCTGTTCCTCGATGGCCGCCTGCATGGAGCGCAGACGGATCTTGACCACGCCGAGGTTGTTGATCTCGTCTATCTTGATCTGTGTGTATAATTTGCCGTGTTTTTCCAAAATGGCGCGCACTTCGTCCGTCGTGATGGCGTCGATGCCGCAGCCGAAGGAAACGAGCTGCACGAGGTTGACGTCGGGCTTATCCAGAACGTACTCCGCAGCCCGGTAAAGGCGGGCATGGTACGTCCATTGATTGAGAACGTTGACTTTCACCATGTGCGCCTTTTCAAAGATGCTGTCCTCCGAAAGGACGGCGAAACCGAGGGAGTTGAGCAGTTTGTCGATGCCGTGGTTAATCTCGGGATCGACGTGGTAGGGCCGCCCCGCCAGGACGACGATCTCCTTGCCCGTGCGGCGCGCCTCGAAGAGGATCTCCTCTCCCTTCTTGACCACGTCCGCGTGATACGCCTCCATGCGCGCAAAGCCCTCGTCCAGCCCGCGGCCGATCTCCTTCGCCGAAAGTTTGTATTTTTTCAGCGCCTTTTTGAGCGTTTCGACAGTGCTCTTGCGGATATTCGGGTCGATATACGGCATGATGAAGTTGTCGTCGTTCAGCCGCTCGTTGTTGGCTTTGAGAAGTTCGGGGTAATAGGCGACCACGGGGCAGTTGTAGTGGTTCATGGAGTCGTGCTCGTCCAGGTTATAGCTCTCGCAGGGATAGAAGATGAAGTCCACGCCCATGTCCAAAAGGCTTTCGATGTGCCCGTGCATGAGTTTAGCGGGATAGCACGCCGTGTCGCTGGCGACGGTATGCTGCCCCTTGAAATAGAGGCGGCGGGAACTCTTTTCGCTGAGCACGACGTCAAAACCGAGGCTTTCGAAAAATCCCGCCCACAGGGGGAGCTGTTCGTACATGACGAGTTGCAGGGGAAGCCCCACTTTCGCCCTGCCCATGCCCGCGTTCTTGCCCGTAACGCATTGCTGGATGCGCTCGTATTTGTAGACATACATGTCGAGGGGATCGGTCGGGACCTTCTGCCCCGCGCCCCGCTCGCACTTGTTGCCCGAGATGAACCGCCTGCCGTCATTGAAGGTGATGATGTTGATATTGCACTTGCTGGTGCAGGCGCGGCAGTTGGTGGAACGGGAGGAATAGGTAAAATTATCCAACTCTTCTCGCGTTGCCAACGTGGACATGCCCCCCTTCTTTTCCATGTTTTCCTTGGCATAGAGCGACGCGCCGAACGCGCCCATCAGCCCCGCGATGCCCGGACGGACGACGTTTTTGCCGATCTCCTTTTCGAAGGAGCGGAGAACGGCGTCGTTTAAGAAAGTGCCGCCCTGCACGACGATGTGGCTGCCCAACTCGTCGGGCGTCTTGGCACGGATGACCTTATAGATGGCGTTTTTGACGATGGAAGAGGACAGCCCCGCGGAGATGTCCTCCACGCTCGCCCCCTCTTTCTGCGCCTGCTTGACGGAGCTGTTCATGAACACCGTGCAGCGGGAACCGAGCTCGACGGGATGCTTCGCGAAGAGCCCGAGTTTGGCAAACTCTTCGATGTCCATGCCCATGGCCTTGGCAAAGGTCTGGATGAAGGAGCCGCAGCCCGAAGAGCACGCCTCGTTGAGCATGATGGAATCGATGGCATGGTTTTTGACCTTGAAGCACTTTATGTCCTGCCCGCCGATGTCGATGATGAAGTCGACGTCGGGATTGAAGTGCAACGCCGCCTTAAAGTGCGCCACCGTCTCCACGATGCCGAAATCCACTTTGAGCGCCGCCTTCATGAGGTCCTCGCCGTATCCCGTCACCGCGCCGCCGCGGATGACGACCCTGTCGCCGATGAGATCGTATATCTCCTTCAATCTCTCGACGATGATGTCAAGCGGCTGGCCGTTGTTGCTCTGGTAGTGCGAATATAAAATTTTACAGTCGGGCGTGATGAGGATGAGTTTGGTCGTCGTCGAACCGCTGTCGATGCCGAGATAGGCGTCGCCGCGGTAGGTATTGATGTCCTCGAACGCGAGGTCGCTGCGGTTGTGCCGCTCCACGAACTCGTCGTACTCCTTTCTGTCCTTGAAGAGCGGATCGCCCGTCACCACGTCGTCGCTCTCTTTGACGTTTGCCACCTTGGAGATGATGCCGCCGAGGGGCTCCGCCTCGGCGTTCGCCGCATACAGCGCGCACCCGATGGACATGAAGCAGGGCGCGTTTTCGGGGAAAATTGCGTGCTCGTCGTCGAGTTTCAAGGTGTCCTTGAACGCCTTGCGCAGCCCCTTCAAAAAGTACAGCGGCCCGCCGAGGAAGAGCACCTTGCCCTTGATGCGGCGGCCCTGGGCAAGCCCCGACACCGTCTGGTCGACCACCGCCTGGAAGATAGAGGCGGCGATGTCCTCCTTCTTGCAGCCCTGGTTGATGAGGGGCTGAATGTCCGATTTTGCGAACACGCCGCACCGCGAGGCGATGGGATAGACCTTCTCCGCGTGCAGGGAGAGTTCGTCCATCTCGTCCACGGAGATGTCCAGAAGGGTCGCCATCTGATCGATGAACGCGCCCGTGCCGCCAGCGCAGGAGCCGTTCATGCGCTGTTCGGTGCCGCCCGTGATGAAGATGATCTTGGCGTCCTCGCCGCCGAGCTCGACCGCCGCGTCCGCGTCGGGATAATACTTGCGGATGGCGACGAACGCCGCCTGCACTTCCTGTACGAAGGAAATGCCGCTGCGCTGGGCAAGCCCCAGCCCCGCGCTGCCCGTGATGCAGGCGCGGTATTCGCCGTCGCCGAACCGTTCGCGCACCTTGTTGAGCTCGGAAAGAACGCACTCCTTGACGCGCGCGAAGTGCCGCTCGTAACTCTTATATAAAATTTCGTCCGTTTCGGGGTCGATGACCGTCACTTTGACCGTCGTCGAACCCACGTCGATGCCGAGTAATTTTTCCATGTCGCTTCCGTTTCCTCTCTTGTCTTTTTTGTCATTTTATGACAACCGATCGTGTTTCGGAATGTATTATAGCACAAAACTTAAAAAATGACAAGATTTACGAGGGGGAAAACGCAAGAAAAAATACGGATGATTTATCCGTATCCTCCACTATTTTCTTGCGTTTTCATATTTTTTTCTGGTGGCGATGCCCCCGCGGATGTGCCGTTCGTTCAGATTTTTATCAAGCACCTTGCGCACTTTTGCATAGAGCGCGGCGTCGACCGACCGCAGCCGTTCGGTCACGTCCTTGTGCACGGTCGACTTGCTCGTACAAAACCGCGCCGCGCACGCCCGCACCGTACAGCCCGTCTCCAATATGTACTCCGCATGCGCACGCACCCGTTCGTCAATATATTCCCACACCTCAAAAGCCCCCTCGACGTTTTTTGTGTACCCCATTTGCGGGTATGCTTTAATCTATGTCGAAGTTTGCCGCTTTATGCGCTGTTTGCGTTCCGTCCGCCCCCCTTTTGCATTTTTTCCGAAAAATTACGGCGGGCGCATCGCCGCACAGCGGAGCTTTCCCGGAAAATATAAGTCCGCCGTATGGACGGCATTATCATTTCAAAAGCCGATTTCCGCGGGCGCGGGACGCGAAACGATTGCAATCGGGCGGCGGTTGCGGTATAATGTTTTCATCGTTTTTTGAAGAGGACAAGCGCATGAAAAAACCTTTGATCGGCATCGTGCCGCTCATAGACAGACAGAGAGAAAGTTATTGGATGCTGCCCGGATACATGCTGGGCATAGAAGAGGCGGGCGGACTGCCCGTGATGCTGCCCCTGACCCGGGACGAACGGGAACTCGGACAACTGACGGATACCGTGGACGGCTTCCTGTTCGCGGGCGGGCAGGACGTTTCCCCGCGCCTCTACAACGCCCCGCGTTCCCCTTTCTGCGGGGAAAGCTGCGAAGAGCGCGATGAAATGGAGAAGATCCTCCTCTCCCTGGCGACGGAGCGGGACAAGCCGATCCTGGGCATCTGCCGCGGCATTCAGTTCCTCAACGCCGCGACGGGCGGCGATCTCTACCAGGACCTGCCTTCCGAACGACCCACGGGCGTCACGCACTGTCAGGCCCCGCCCTATGACCGCCCCGTCCACACCGTCCGCCTGCTCCCGGATTCCCCTCTCGGGCGGCTGCTCGGGAAGGAAACGCTTGCCGTGAACAGTTATCACCACCAGGCGGTCAAGACGCTTTCGCCCGTCCTGCGGCCCATGGCGTACTCGGAGGACGGACTGGTCGAAGGGGTGTTTCTGCCCGACGCCCGCTTCGTATGGGCGGTGCAGTGGCACCCCGAACTCTCCTACCGCACGGACGAAAACAGCCGCAGGATTTTTCAAGCCTTCGTCGCAGCCTGCCGCGGCGATTGATCCCGCGCGGGCCCCGCTCTTTTCCGACGCTTCCGTCCTCCCCCGTTCCGCTTTTCCCCGCGGAAAGAAAAACATTGTTCATAAGGTTGACATATCCCCCCCGCGTCTGCTATAATACAGGAAGAGTGCGCGGCGCATGAGAAAACGCCGCGGCGGGCAAAGGTAAAAAAACGGCAGAAACGCCGCCCCCATGCCCGGGAAAATAGGAGGATACAATATCTATGAAAAAGACGGCTATCGTTACGGACAGCAACAGCGGCATCACGCAGGCGGAGGGCGCAAAACTGGGGATATTCGTGGTACCCATGCCCTTCTTGGTCAACGGAGAGCAATTCTACGAGGACATCAACCTGACGCAGGACGAGTTTTACGAAAAGCTCAAATCGGACGCCGACGTTTCCACTTCTCAACCCATCGTGGGCGAACTTCTGGCATTCTGGGACAAAATTTTGCAGGACTACGACGACATGGTGTACATTCCCATGTCCAGCGGTCTGAGCGAATCGTGCAACACCGCCAAGATGCTGGCGCAGGACTATGACGGCCGCATTCAGGTGGTGGACAACCAACGCATTTCCATCACGCAGAAACAGAGCGTTTTTGACGCCAAAGCCATGGCGGAAGAGGGCATGTCCGCGGAAGAGACCAAAGACTTCCTGGAAAAGACCAAGCTGGAAGCGAGCATCTACATAAGCCTGCCCACCCTGAAATACCTCAAAAAGGGAGGCCGCATCACCCCCGCCGCAGCAGCCGTCGGCACCGCGCTGCACCTGCGCCCCGTTTTGCAGATCCAGGGCGAGCGGCTGGACAAATACCGCATGACCACGGTCACCATGAAGGCGGCGAAAGCGGCGATGATCGAGGGGTTGAAAAACGATCTGAAAAACCGATTTGCAAACCTGGCGACTAACGGCGAACTTGCCCTTGCCGTGGCACACACGCAGAATTTTGAAAAAGCCGAAGAATTCAAAAAGGAACTGCAAGCCGTCTTTCCCGGACTTCCTTTTGTTTCCTGCGACCCCCTCTCTCTGAGCGTCGCCTGCCACATCGGTCCCGGCGCGCTCGCCTGCGCCCTCTTCCGCATGAAGAAGGCAAAGTAAGAAGTTTATCCCCTTCTTTCCGCGCTTTCAGGCGCAAAGAAACCCTGTGATTCGTCGAAAAAAGCAAAACTCTACGCTTCGTGGGTGTTCCCGCTCCCTTTTTTGTGCTATAATGGAATAAAAAAGGAGGCGAACAAATCATGAACCAAGTCAAAATCGGGAAATTCATTGCCGAAACGAGACGGGGACTGAACCTGACCCAAAGACAACTTGCCGACAGGCTGTCGGTGAGCGACAAGACCGTTTCCAAATGGGAATGCGGCAAAGGCCTGCCCGAGGTGTCCCTGATGCTTCCCCTCTGCGACGCCCTGGGCATCACCGTCAACGACCTGCTTTCGGGCGAGAGGGTCGCGGCGGCAGACTACCGCGCCAGCGCGGAACAAAACATGATACACCTGCTGCGCGAGCGGCGGGAGAACCGCACGTTCCTGGCGGTATCGGCGATATGCGGCGCGCTTTCCGTTATCGCCGGGGGCGCGCTCGTCGCGCTTGCCGCCTTTGCGGACCTGCCGGCTGCGGCACGCATTGTTCTCATCGTCTTTGCCGTCGCGGTCGCCGCCGTCGGCATCGGCGGGGCGGCGGTGCTCGACCGGCGGGCGGGGCATTTTGAATGCCCGCACTGCAAAAACCTGTTCGTGCCGACCATGAAAGAGTATGTCCAAGGCGCGCACACCTTCACCAAGAGAAGGCTGCGCTGCCCCGCATGCGGCAAAACGGGCATGTGCCGCCACACTTTGAAATAACCGTCTTTGCCCCTCAACTTGCGGGCATGGGCGGCCCGGATGAACCTGAAGCTGAACTTCTGCGGCTGCAAAAAACCGCGGTGAAAAGCATAAAATCTGAATAAGGAGGTCAACGAACATGAAGTATGTCTGCGAAGCATGCGGCTGGGAGTACGACGAGGAAGCCGGATACCCCGAAGGCGGCATTGCGCCCGGCACGAAGTGGGAGGACGTTCCCGACGACTTCGTGTGTCCCCTCTGCGGGGTCGGCAAGGACGAGTTCAAACCCGCCGAGTGAAGAAAACCAAAGCACAAAAGATAAGCGGAGTGCCGAACGTATACGTTCGGCACTCCGCCTTGTTTGTCGCAAAATTTTTTATTCTGCCTTCTTGCGGGGTGCGCGCTTTTTGACGGCGCCCTCGGCGACGATGCCCTCGGTGCCGGCGTCGAGGAAATGCAACACTTCTTTATAGAGATCCTTGGTGTCCGCCACGGCCTTGAAGCGGGGCTCTTTATAGCGCAGTTCCTGCAAACTCTTGGGCACCTTCATGGCGGTGAGCAGGTTGAGCCGCTTGATGCCCTTGAAACTGTCCTTCACGTCGTTGCCCGTCAGCGCGTACAGCACGTCCTGCGGGAATTTGTACGGACTTGCCGTGGAAACGACGACCATGGGCGGGAGCGGGGTCTTGTCCTTGGGGTCCTTCGCTTCTCTGCACTTGCGCATATACTCCTCGGCGACGTTCATGGCGACCCCCGTGTGGGTGTCCAGCGGATAGCCGTATTCGCAGAAGAAATCGTACATGCACTCCACCGTCTGTTCTTCGTTGGTGCAGCCCGCATAGAAAGATTCGTTGATGCGCTTTAACTCCTCCGTCGTCACCATGTACACGCCGTTCTTGGCGAGATTGTCCATCCGCTCCTTGACGAGCGCGGCGTTCCTGCCCGAGATCTCATAGAGCAGCCGCTCGAGGTTGGAGGAGATGAGGATGTCCATCGAAGGGGACATGGTCTTGTAGAAATTCCGGTGCACGTCGTACTTGCCCGTCTTGATGAAGTCGGTCAAAATGTTGTTTTTATTGGACGCGCACACGAGTTTGCCGACAGGCAGCCCCATCTGTTTGGCGTAATACGCCGCGAGAATGTTGCCGAAATTGCCCGTGGGCACGGTGAAGTCCGCCGTCTGCCCGACGGCGATCTGCCCCGCGGAAACGAGGTCGAGATAGGCGGAAAAATAATAGGCAATCTGCGGCGCGAGCCGTCCGAAATTGATGGAGTTCGCGCTGGAAAGAAGGGTGTTCTTGCCCTTCAGCTCCGCCTTATGCTCCTCGCTGTTGAAGATGCGCTTGACCGCCGTCTGGCAGTCGTCGAAATTGCCGCGCACGGCGAGGACGTTGGTATTGTTCCCGCCCGTCGTGCACATCTGCAGTTTCTGCATTTTGGAGACGCCGTCGTCGGGATAGAACACCATGATCTTGACCCCTTCGGCGTCCTTGAAGCCTTCGAGCGCCGCCTTGCCCGTATCGCCCGACGTGGCGACGAGGATCAAAATCTGCTCCTTGATGCCGCAGATGTTGCACCCTTCGCGCAGCAGGTAGGGCAAGAGGGTGAGCGCCATGTCTTTGAACGCGCACGTGGGTCCGTGGAAGAGTTCCAAAATGTAGAGCCCACCGTCGATCTTGACCAAAGGCGCGGCGTCGCCGCCCTCGAACTGCGCATAGGCGCGTTCGCACGCCCCTTTCAGTCCGTCGTAATCGTAATCGTCCAGATATTTATGCAGGACGAACGCGGCGCGCTCGGGATAGTTCATGGCGAGCATGGCGTTCAGTTCCTCTTCGGTGACCTTGGGGAAGGTCTCGGGCACGAACAGCCCGCCGTCGGAGGCGATGCCCTGCACGATCGCCTGCGCGCCCGTGACTCTCTGATTGCCGCGCGTACTCACAAAATACATAAATCCACTCCTCAGAGCCGAAGGCTCTCTCAAAAAATCATAAAAAGACTCAGGCAAGTGCGAAAGACCTGCCTGAGTCGGTTGGTTTCAAAGCGTCAACGTTCTCACAGATACTTTGCGATGAAGGGAGGCAATTCTTCACGCTTGGCGCTGCACGCGATGGTGATGTTGACGCCCGTATCGGCGCTCACCTTTTCCAGCATATAGAAGAATGCCGCCATTTCGGAGAGGGCTTTGCCCGTGATGCGGCTGGCGCCGTCGATGAAGAGATATTCATTGTCGCGGTTGGCGGCGATGACGCCCTTGATGAAGCCGCAGAAGGCCTCCTCCCCAGCTATATTAAATTCTGTCAGATCGATAAAACGCACTTCCCGTGTCAGGTCGAACATATACCGCTTGGTATCGGTGATGAAAACCGTGTGTCCTTTCGCCGTGTCTGCGGCGGTGTTTGCCTGTTCGATGAGTTGCTTGGTCTTACCGGTTCCTTTGGGTCCATAGACGATATTGATCATAAATCCTCCTTACGCTTTACAGTCTGCGACGGGAAGAGGTTTCGGGCTGCCCCGCCACCTGCGCCGCGCTTATCGTATTCTTATTGTAGCAAAGATTTATGATAATTTCAAGACCTTTTCCGAAAATTTACGGAAAAATTTTTTTATGCCCTCAGCGGAGGCTCTTGACGAACCTTTCGATGCGGTCCAGCCCCTCCAACATGTCCTCTTTGGAGAGGGAATAGGAGATCCGCACGCAGTCGTCCGCGCCGAAAGAGATGCCGGGCACGACCGCCACTTTTTCCTTGTCGAGGAGTTCCGCCGCAAAGTCGATGGAATTTTCGATGACCTTGTCCCCGCTCTTCTTGCCGTACACGCCGCCCACGACCATCATGACGTAGAACGCGCCGTAGGGCACGACGTAGGAGATACCCTCTATCTTGTCCATCTTCTCCATCATCGCCTTTCTTCTGTCGGCATAGACGGCGACCATCTTCTCCACGCTCTCCTCGGAAGCGTGCAGCGCGGCGACGGTGGCGTACTGCGCGATGGAGTTGGCGTTGGACGTGGCGTGGGACTGGAAAGAGTCGATGGCCTTGGCGACGTCCTTGGGCGCGGCGAGGTAGCCGATGCGCCAACCCGTCATGGAATAGGTCTTGGAAACGCCGTTGACCGTGATGGTCAGGTCCTTCATCTTATCCGAATAGCGCGCGATAGAGTAGGGTTTTGCGCCGTCGTAGACGAGTTTTTCGTAGATCTCGTCCGAAACGACGTAGATGCCCGCCTCTTCGCAGACGGCGGCAATGGCCTTGGTCTCCTCCTCGGAATACACCGCGCCCGTGGGATTGTTGGGGCTGGTGAAGATGAGCATTTTGGTCCTGGGAGTGATGGCGGCTTTGAGCTGATCGGCGGTGATCTTGAAGCCGTTCTCCTTCTTGCCCTCGACGAACACGGGCACGCCGCCGCAGACGCGGACGATTTCGGGATAGGTCAGCCAATAGGGCGCGGGGATGATGACCTCGTCGCCCGCCTCGACGGTGGCGAAGCAGGCGTTGAAGAGGGAATGTTTCGCGCCGTTGGAAACGATGATCTGCGAGGGCTCGTACTCCAGCCCGTTGTCCCGCCTGAACTTTTCGCAGATCGCCTTGCGGAGGGGCAGCAGGCCCGCGGAAGGCGTGTACTTGGTCTTGCCTTCGTCCATCGCCGTCTTTGCCGCGTCGATGATGTAGCCGGGGGTGTTGAAATCGGGTTCGCCCGCGCCGAAAGAGATGACGGGTTCGCCCGCCTCCTTCATCGCCTTGGACTTCGCCGTGATGGCGAGCGTGAGCGAGGGGGAGATCCCCGCAACTCTGTCCGCAATTCTCTTGTTCATAAACGTATACCTCTGTAAAAATTTTTCTATTCTCTTTTATTTTACCTTTTTTTCGGAAATAATGCAAGGAAATGGCAAAAGTTTTTTGGGAAAAGCGCAAAAAAAGACGAAAAAACCGCCGCCGTCCGCCCACGCTCTCCCCTTTGGCTGTTTCCTTCTTTCATCCCCTGTTCCTCCCTTTCAGCCGCCCGCCGCCCACGGGGAGCGGAAAAAATTTTTTCCGAAAAATCGGAAAAAGCTTGTTTGAAAAAAATTTTTCGGCTTTATATATATAGCGAAGAACGATGGAGAGGCCCGAAAGGGACCGCTACCGCTCCGAATTTTAAGCCCATTAAAAGGAGGACACCATTATGAAAAATTATCTGCAGAAAAGGAATAACACCGGCATGAGCCTGTTCGACGTGTTCGACGACGACTTCTTCAAACCCATGTTTTTGGACGAACAGCAGGATCTGAAGACCAACATCAAGGAGACGGACACCGATTACGAGTTGGAGGTCGAAACCCCCGGCTACAAGAAGGACCAGATCAAAGTTTCGCTGGAAAACGGCTACCTCACCGTCAGCTGCTACAAGGAGCAGAAAGAAGAGGAGAACGGGAAGCACTCCCGCTACCTGCGCAAGGAGATCAGCGAATCCTGCCAGAGAAGTTATTACGTCGGCAACGACCTCACGCAGGATCAGATCAAGGCGAAGTACGACAACGGCATTCTGTCTTTGACGGTGCCCAAGTCCGCGCCGAAGAGCAGCCAATCCAACTTCATCGAGATCGAATGATTTTCCACGCCGCTCCGCGCGGCGGAACATTACAAGCACCTTCCAATCCGGAAAAGGTGGCGCCGCAATTGCGGCGCCACCTTTCTTTTTTCGTCCTCTTTCGCCCCTTTTCCTCTATCCATGCACGCGATAAACGCTTTTTCCGAGCGATTTTTGATGCGGCGTGCCCGGGTCACAAACGGATACCGCACTCGAAAGCCAGCGTCAAATATTTGTTGCCCGCGTTTCGCCCATAAAGAATTAAATCGCGCATATCGTATTCCTCGCAGTCCAGATTGTCGGCTCCGAACAGAAACTGCAAAAAAGGTATATTCCTGAACCGGGCGACCGCAACGGCGGCGGCACATTCCATTTCCACGCCCAGACAACCCTGTGCTTTTCTCTTGGCAATCAGGGCCGGCGTTTCCCGGTAAATGGCGTCGCTCGTCCAGACTTTTCCGCAGACAAAGGGAATTTTATATTCGGATAAAAGATCCGCCGCCGTTTTTATGCAATTTTTATCCGCCTCTATCTCCTCGCTGTAAGGAAAGTAATATTGACTTGTGCCCTCGTCCCTGACTGCGGACGTGGGCAAAATGATTTTTCCCCTCGTCGCGCTTTCGTTCAGTACGCCGCAACAGCCGAACAATACGATCTTCCGCGCGCCCATGGCTATGATCTCTTCCAAGCCCGCGACGCAGGCGGGCGCGCCTACCCGCGATACGAACAGGGCGATTTTTCTGCCTTTATATTCTGCCCGATAGACGGGCAGGGAACCGTTTGCCGTATACAGGCGGGCGATTTCCGGCGGATGGCACGCCCTGACATAATCTTCGACAATGTCTCCCGAAAACGTCGATACGGCAACCGCGGGAAAACCGACCTGCCTTCGAACGGTATCGCCCGGCTCGACAAAAGCCATTTTCTCACTGTCAAAATCACTAAAAAATAATGGCATGGTCATATCTCCTTCGGTAATAAAATGGTTTTGATCAAAGAAATAATGTGCTCGGGCGTCCGTTCGTCGATCGGCATAAGCGTGCCGTACATCCTGACCCCCTGATAGGAAAATACGATCAGATCGAAAACCGCGTCAACGTCGACGGCATTCAATTCTTTACGGCCGATCCCGTACTCCAACAGCCGTTTCCACATAGAGTGCGATTTTTGATATTGCCGGAGCAATGCGTTGTCTTGTTTGGAAGTGTCGGCACTAAAAAATTCATATATTGCAACACTCAAAGAACCCTGCGCGTCCGTCATCTCCCTTTTATACCGTTCCAACACTTGCAGCAATATTTCTTTTGCGGATATCCCTTGCCCGATCTTCTCGGAAAACTCGTCGCTCTGCGCGTTCATCAGATCGTCGACGATCTCCGAAAAAATTTGCCTTGTGCTGCCGTAATGCAGATACAGCCCGCCGCGGCTTAAATTCGTTGCTTCGCAAATATCTTTCATCGTAACGTCCTTGAATCCCCTCCGCGCAAACAGTTTTATCGCCTGCTCCTTGATGTGTTGCTTCGTCAAATCGCCTTTTTTGCTCATAAGCAATACCCCCATATAAAATTGCGACATTCATGTCGTTTTTTATTATACGACATACGTGTCGCAAAAGTCAACCGTTTTTTTGAATTTTCTCAGAAAAAAGGACGCCCTGACGGACGCCCGTATTTTCTTGTTTACTTTTCTTCGGAAAGCGCCAGCTGCGCCTCGCGGTCGGCGACGGCAAGCGCCTCGACCATCTCGTCGATCTCCCCCGCCATGAACGATTCGATGGAGTAGAGGCTCAGCCCGATGCGGTGGTCGGTGACCCTCCCCTGGGGGAAGTTATAGGTGCGGATGCGCTCGCTCCTGTCCCCCGAACCGATGAGGTTTTTGCGGTTTTGGTCGTACTGCGAACGGTTCTGCGAATTGTAATAATCGTACAGTTTGGTGCGGAGCATGCGGTAAGCGAGCGCCTTGTTCTGCAATTGGGAACGCTCGTTCTGGCACTGTACCACGATGCCCGTGGGCAGGTGGGTGAGCCGCACCGCCGAGGCGACCTTGTTGACGTTCTGACCGCCCGCGCCGCCCGAGTGATAGATGTCGATGCGGACGTCCTTGTCATTCAGTTCCACGTCCACCTCTTCCGCCTCGGGCATGACCGCCACGGACACGGCGGAAGTGTGGATGCGCCCCTGCGTTTCCGTTTCGGGCACGCGCTGGACGCGGTGCACGCCGCTCTCATATTTCAAGAGTTTATACGCCCCGCTGCCCGTGACATGCGCCGTTACCTCCTTCACGCCGCCGAGTTCGGTGGCGTTTTCGTCCTCGACTTCGAGTTTCAGGCGGTGCGCCGCGCAGAAGCCGCGGTACATGCGCAGAAGTTCGGCGGCGAAGAGCGCCGCCTCCTCCCCGCCCACACCCGCGCGGATCTCCAGAACGCAGTCGCGCTCGTCATTTTTATCCTTAGGCAGGAGCAAGATCTTCAAACGGTCGGCGAGCGCCGGAAGGCGTTCCTTGCAGGCATACCCCTCCTCTTCGAGCAGTTCCCTCATTTCCCTGTCCGTCTCGCTTTCCGCTGCTTCAAAAGCAGCGGCCATATCGCCGCTCGTCTTTTTATACTCCCCCGCCGCCGCGGCGAGTTCGCCGAGATCGGCGTGTTCCTTGGAGAGTTTGCGCCATGCGTCCATGTCGCCGAGCACGGCGGGATCGGCGAGTTTTTTGCTCAGTTCGTCATATTTTTGCAGGATGCCTTCGGCTTTTTTGAGCATATCGTCTTGTTGCGGCATTGTGCCTCCTTTCCGCGCTTTACCGCGCGGCCCTTCACTGCAACGTCACCTTCACCATCCGTTCGATGCCCGCAAGGTCCTGATAGACCGCGCACGTCCCGCCCGCCCCTTCGAAGAGTGCGACGAGGTTTTCCGCCTGACCCATGCCGCATTCGAGCAGCAAAAAGCCGCCGGGCGCGAGATGTGCGGAAAAGCCCTTTGCGATGCGGCGGTAGAAGTCCAGCCCGTCCGCCCCGCCGTCCAGCGCGAGGCGGGGTTCGAAGTCCTTCACCTCCCGCTGCAAATTCCCGATCTCAGCGGAAGGGATGTAGGGCGGATTGGACAGGATGGCGTCAAATTTTCCGCGAATGCTTTCGAACAGGTCGGACTGCACGAAACTCATTTCCGCGCCGTTTTCCGCGGCGTTCTCCCGCGCCAGCGAGAGCGCGTCCGCAGAGATGTCCGCCGCCGTCATGTATACGGGTTTGCCTTTCTTTTGGCACATCTTCGTCACGGCGACGGCAATGGCGCCGCTCCCCGTGCACAGATCCAGCACCCGCGCCCCCGCGGGACGGCGGGCGATCTCTTCCGCCGCGCGCTCGGCGAGCAGTTCGGTCTCGGGGCGGGGGATGAGCACGCGCTCGTCCACCCTGATCGTATAGCCGCAGAAGTCGGCGTCCCCCACGATGTACCACAGGGGCCTGCCCGTCAGCCGTTCGTTGACGGCGGCGAAAATTTTACGCGCCTCGGCAGGCGTCACCAAACGCTCTTCCTGCAATTTCGAAGGGGGTATGCCCAAGTTGAGCGATAATATCCATTGACAGTCCTCTCCCTCGATGTCCGCGTCTGAAAAGAGTTTTTCGATGCGCGCCTTCACGTCGGAGAGCTTGCCGCCGACGGCAAAGGAACTTGCGGGGGATGACGGGTCTGCATCCATTTCCAGCACCTTGTTGAACGCCGCGATGGCGCATTCGATCATGCCGTCGTCCGGTTCGCGCGTTGTCAGCCGCTGCAGCGCCAGCCCCGGCGCTTTGAGGGGATAGACCCAGGGGCTTTGGGTCTTGGCGAGGAGTTTCAGAAGTTCGTAGGACACGCCCGCCACGACGGGCAGGAGCGCCAGCTTGATGACGAGGCGGACGACGAAGTCGAGCACGCCGTTCTGAATGTTCAGAAGGGGCGCGAGCAGCGAATTGGAGAGGGAAAAAACCAAAATGGCGATGACCATGACGAAGAACATGAAGGTCGTGCCGCAGCGATCGTGCACGCGCGAACAGGTGCGGACGTTCTCCACCGTCAGGGGCATGCCCGATTCGTAGCAGGTGATGGTCTTGTGCTCCGCGCCGTGGTACATGTAGGTGCGGCGGATGTCCTTCATCAGGGCGGTGAGGGCGAGGTAGGCGATGAAGATCGCCACGCGCAGCCCCCCTTCGAGGAGGTTGAACCATATCCCCTCGTCGTCGAGCCCCGTCCAGCCGGCAATGAGATCGGCGGCGAGATAGGGCAGAAAGACGAAGAGCGCGATGGAGAGCGCGACCCCCAAAACGAGGGAGACGTTCGTCACGATGCTCATGACGTCCACTTTGCATTTCTCCGCCAGCCATTTTTCAAAGCGGGAGGGCTCTTCCGTCTCCTCGCCGCCGTACACCTCGGCGCTGCGCATGAGCACGGACGTGCCCGACGCGAGGGAGTCGAAGAGATTGACGACGCCGCGCACGAAGGGCAGGCGGAAAAAGCGGGGGCGTTTTTCGGGCGGCGCGATCCGCCGCGTTTCGACCTGAATGTTGCCCGCGTCGTCGCGCACGGCGGTCGCCATGCCCGTCTTGCCGCGCATCATGACCCCTTCGAGTACCGCCTGCCCGCCGATATAAGTACTCTTCTTTCTGACAGTTTTTTTCATCGTTCATCCCCGCGAAAACATAAAAATATATGAAAACAGCCCCAAGATCAACTTGAGGCTTCGGTTCGTCGATTTCAGATTCCGTATCTCTTTTTGAATTTATCAACACGTCCACCGGTATCGACAAGTTTCTGCTTACCCGTGAAGAACGGGTGGCACGCGCTGCAAACATCCACTTTCAGGACATCGACATCTTTGGTGGTGCCGGTCTCGAAGGTGGCGCCGCATGCACAGACAACTTGAACTTTGTGATATTTGGGATGTATATCAGCTTTCATTATCTCGCACCTCGCTGTTTATTTTGCCTGTCTATTATATTCCCTTTTTCCCATTTCGTCAACTTTTTTGAGCCTGTATCCCGAAATCTTTGCAAATTTTTTGGCATTTTCGGCTATTTTTCCGCCAAACAAAAAAACCGAGGGAAAAATTATTGCAAAAATGTTTTTTTTAAGATATACTATAATTAAATATCGTGCCCCCGCACCCTGCAATCGGCGGAGGCCGTAAGAAGGTAAACCATGAAAACCTGGCATCTGATCGCCCCCGGAGAATTCAAAGAATTCGAACAAAGCGAGGCGCCGCTCAAAACCGGAGAAGCGCGCGTCAAAATTTTCAACGTGCTTCTGAACTCCTTCGACGCGATGGTGTACGACGGCGTCATGAACGCCGCTTTTCCCCTGATCCCCGGACGCTTCGCCGTCGGCAAGATCACCGCCATCGAAGAGAACGGCGCGTGCGCGGCGGAAAAGGGAAACCGCGTGTTTTTGAACCCCGTCTTTCCCGACAAGGCTTTCCGCGGCGACTCCACCCCCCTTCTCGGCATGGAGAGCGTCAAGATCGCGGGGCAGACCTGCGACGGCTTTCTCGCACCGTATGTGAACATCTCTACGGATAACCTCTGCGCGCTGCCCGAATCGGTGTCCAACGAAACGGCGCTCTATACCTATCTCATCGCCCTCGCCGAAACGGCGCTCGACAAGATCGGAGAGATCAAGGGGAAGTACATCGCCGTGGTCGGCGCCACCGCCCTCGGCGTCATTCTCTGCCAGCTTTTGGTCTATTACCAGGCGGTTCCCGTCCTCATCGACAGCCGCACCACGCGGCTGGAATTTGCCCGCCAGTGCGGCGTCACCTATGCCTTCCTCAACGACGAAAACCTCGACGCGAACATCAACGCCATCACGGGCGCGGCGTTTGCCGACGGAGCGATCTACGTCGCTTCGGGCAACGCCGTCGTAAACAACGTCGCTTTCCGCGTGACGGCGCCCGAAAAGACGGTGGTGTTCTGCGGCTTCGCCCCCCAAAATCTCCAGGTCAACCTGGAAATGGCGCTCAGAAAACAGCTCCACATCATCGGTGTGAGCGACGCCACGGAGAACATCTCCTCCGCCGTCAACCTGCTTGCCAACAAAGCGGTGGACGTGGAACGCTTTTCCCGCCGCACCTATCCCCTGGACGAACTGCCCAGGGCTTACGCCGACAGCGCCGCCGAGCGGGGCACCGACCACAACATCAACCTGACCGTCATCGACTGCTACGGAAAACTATGATCAGGCTCATCGCGTCCGATCTGGACGGAACTTTGCTTCTTCCCGACGGCTCTCTGCCGTCGGAAATCTTTTCCCTCGTGCGGGAAATGACCGCGCGCGGCATTCTCTTCACGGTCGCCAGCGGCAGACAGTACGAAAGCCTGCGGCGGCTTTTTTCTCCCGTGGAAGAGGACGTCCTCTTCATCGCCGAAAACGGCGCGCTCGTCTACTACCGGGGCGAGCGGCTCTTTGCAAAGACGCTGCCCGCCGACAGGCTGAACGGCATTTTGCGGGCGGTACGCTCGCAGGAGGGGGCGTACCCCCTGCTCTGCTGCGCCGAAGGGGCGTACACCGACGCGGACTATCCCCCCTTCGTCGCCGAATGCGCCAAATACTATCCCCGCTTCCGCCGGCTCGGAAATTTGGAGAACTGCCCCGAAAGGGACGCGGTCTGCAAAGTGGCAGTCTATGACCGCCGCGGCGCGGCGCTCTTTTCGGGCAGGGCGCTGCCCGCCCTGCTGCCCTCTTTAAGGGTCATCGTTTCGGGAAAGGTATGGACGGACATATCCATGCCCGAAACAAACAAGGGCAACGCGATGAAATTTGCACAAAATTATTTTCACATCGAACGGGAGGAGTGCGCGGCGTTCGGCGACTATATGAACGACCTGGAAATGCTGCTTGCCTGCAGGCATGCCTATGTCCCCGAGAACGGTTTTCCCGCTTTGAAAGAACAAATCGGCAACATCATCCCCTCCAACGCCGAAAAGGGTGCGATGCAGAAAATAAAAGCCATTCTGGAAGGAGAAAACGCATGAAACTGCTGATCGCCTCCGACCTGCACGGGTCGGCGCTTTACACCGAAAAACTGATAGACCGGATCAAAGCGGAGTGCCCCGCGCGGGTGGTGCTGCTCGGCGATCTCTTATACCACGGGCCGCGCAACGACCTGCCCGAAGGGTATGCGCCCAAGAAGGTCATATCGCTGCTCTCCGCTCTTGCCCCCGCGCCCCTCTGCGTGCGGGGCAACTGCGAAGCCGAAGTGGACCAGATGGTGCTGCCCTTCCCCGTCCTCGCCGAATACGCCGTGCTCTTCTGGGAAGGAAGGACGGTCTGTTGCGCCCACGGGCACAAGGACCCGCCGCCCCTGCAAAGCGGCGACATTCTGCTGTGCGGGCACACGCATGTGCCCAAGGCGGAAGAGCGGGACGGCTACCTGTACCTCAACTGCGGCAGCGTTTCCCTGCCCAAGGAGAACTCCCCGC
Organism: Clostridia bacterium; assembly: GCA_017886575.1. Taxonomy (GTDB): domain Bacteria; phylum Bacillota; class Clostridia; order Christensenellales; family Borkfalkiaceae; genus RGIG4074. Next base: position 12,275 of record JAGHJP010000044.1, on the reverse strand, counting down.
ACTCCTATCTGATCCTGGAAAACGGCGCCGCGGCGTGGAAGGACCTCGGCGGCAACGTCTTTGCGGAGCGGAAGTTGTGACATACTGCCGCAAGCGGGAGGACTGAAAAATTTTCACTGAAAAATTGCAGAATTTTAACCGTTTTTGACATTCTTCGGGCAAACATCCTTTGACATTCCCGCCGTTTTGCGGTATAATTGATAATGATTTAACAAAATCGCAAAATCATCGGTACGGAGGAATGAAAGACATGAAAAACTATTTTGACCTGACGGGACAAGTTGCCGTCGTGACGGGCGCTTCCACGGGGCTCGGGGTGCAGATGGCGAAGGCGTTCGCCTCGCAGGGCGCAAACATCGTGCTCATCGCCAGGCGGAAGAACCTGCTCGACGAAAACGCCGCGGCGATCGAAAAGGAATTCGGCGTGAAGGCCCTCGCCATCCCCTGCGACATCACGGACACCGAAGCCGTGAAGGCGGCGGTCAAGGCGACCATGGACGCCTTCGGCAGGGTGGACATTCTGGTGAACAACGCGGGCACGGGCGCCGTCGCCCCCGCCGTGGACATCACCGACGAGCAGTTCAACAACGAACTGAAGATCGACCTCTTCGGCTCCTTCGTCTGTGCGCGGGAGTTCGCCAAAGAGATGCTGAAAAGGAAGTAAGGGCGCATCATCAACATCGCGTCCATGTACGGCCTGGTGGGCAACATGGCTGCGACCTGCGCCCCCTATCATGCCGCCAAGGGCGGCGTGGTCAACCTGACCCGCGCGCTCGCCGCCGAATGGGGCAAGGACGGCATCACCGTCAACTCCATCTGCCCCGGGTATTTCTGGACGCCCCTCACCAAGGACACGCTGGAAACGGACTGGTTTGCCGCCTACGCCAAGGGCGCCATTCCCCTCGGACGCTACGGCAAAGAGGGCGAGTTGGACACCTGCGCGCTCTTTCTCGCCTCGCCCGCTTCGTCCTATGTGAACGGGCAGAACATCGCCGTGGACGGCGGCTATACCGCCATCTGACGGAACAAGCGAAAATTTTACGCCTTCACCGCCGCGGGCACGGCTTGTGCCCGCGGCGGGTTTATTTTGAAAAAATTTTTCCGCTTTTCGCACGTTTTTCACCCGATTTTTACGCCGCCGCCCCGCCCCCCGCGCGCGGGCGACCGTATTTACTTGACAGGCGGGCGCAAAAATGATAAAATAAAACGGTATAAAAATTTTATGACAAATGCGAGGTAACGTTTTATGGGAATGACGATGTCGCAGAAAATTTTAGCGGCGCACGCGGGCATGCAGAGCGTGAAGGCGGGACAACTGATCGAGGCGAAACTGGATATGGTGCTCGCCAACGACATCACCGCCCCCGTCGCCATCAAGGAATTCGGCAAGGCGGGCGCAACGTGCGTCGCCTGCCCGGGCAGGGTCGCGCTGGTCATGGATCACTTTACGCCCAACAAAGACATAAAAGCCGCCATGCAGTGCAAGACGGTGCGCGACTTTGCGGACGCGCAGGGCATTGAAAACTTCTTCGACGTGGGACAAATGGGCATCGAGCACGCCCTGCTGCCCGAACAGGGTCTGGTCGGCGCGGGCGACCTGGTCATCGGCGCCGATTCGCATACCTGCACTTACGGCGCTCTGGGCGCCTTCTCCACGGGCGTCGGCTCGACGGACATGGCGGCGGGCATGATGACGGGAAACGCCTGGTTCAAAGTCCCCGCGGCAATCTCCTTCGTGCTGAAAAACAAGCCCGCGAAGTATATCACGGGCAAGGACATCATCCTGCACATCATCGGCATGATCGGCGTGGACGGCGCACTGTACAAGTCCATGGAATTTTCGGGGGACGGCATTCAACACCTCTCCATGGACGACCGCTTCACCATCTGCAACATGGCGATCGAGGCGGGCGCGAAGAACGGCATTTTCCCCGTGGACGACGCGACGCGGGCATACATGCAGGGACGCTTTAAGCGTACCCCCGTCGAGTATGCCGCCGACGCGGACGCTCCTTACGAGAAGGTCATCGAGATCGATCTGAGCAAACTCGAGCCGACCGTGTCCTTCCCGCACCTGCCCGAAAACACCAGGACGCCCGCCGAATGGGACGATAGAAAAATCGACCAGGTGGTCATCGGCTCGTGCACCAACGGGCGCATCTCCGACCTGCGCATCGCGGCGGAGGTCTTAAAGGGCAGAAAGGTGGCGAAGCGGGTGCGCTGCATCATCATCCCCGCCACGCAAGCCGTTTACCTGCAGGCGGTCAGGGAAGGGCTGGTGGAAACGTTCATCAACGCGGGCGCCGTCGTGTCCACGCCGACCTGCGGCCCCTGCCTGGGCGGGCACATGGGCATTCTGGCGGAGAACGAGCGGTGCGTTTCCACGACCAACCGCAATTTCGTGGGACGCATGGGACACATCACGAGCGAAATTTATCTCGCTTCCCCCTATGTGGCGGCGGCGAGCGCGGTGGCGGGCAAAATTGCCACGCCCGACATGCTTTAAGGCAAAGGAGAAAACGGCATGAAAGTACAAGGCAGAGTTTTCAAATACGGCAACGACGTGGACACGGACGTCATCATCCCCGCGCGCTACCTCAACACCACTTCCGAAGCGGAGCTTGCCTCCCACTGCATGGAGGACATCGACAAAGACTTCGTCAAGAACGTACAGAAGGGGGACATCATCGTGGCGGCGGACAATTTCGGCTGCGGCTCCTCGCGCGAACACGCCCCCATCGCCATCAAGGCGAGCGGAATCTCCCTCGTCATCGCCAACTCCTTCGCGCGCATCTTCTACCGCAATTCCATCAACATCGGGCTGCCCATCCTGGAATGCCCCGAAGCGGTGAAGGACATTTCCGCGGGCGACACCGTTTCCTGCGACCTTTCGACGGGGATCATCGTCAACGAAACGACGGGCAAGTCCTTCAAAGCCGAGCCCTTCCCCCCCTTCATCCAGGAGATCATCGACGACGGCGGGCTGATGAAACACATTCAGAAAAACTTAAAAAAATAACCATTCCCTTTCCCCGCCGTTTGCGGGCATGGGCGGCATCAATTTGAAGGAGCATATCATCTTATGAAGAAACATATCGTTGTATTGGCAGGCGACGGCATCGGCCCCGAGATCACCGACGCCGCCGTGGAAGCGATGCAAAAGGTCGCTTCGCTGTACGGCCATGAATTTGAGTTCGAGCACTGCCTGATGGGCGCTTGCGCCATTCGGGAAACGGGCGAACCGCTGCCCGCGGAGACGGTGAAAAAGTGCCTCGCCTCCGACTCCGTGCTGCTCGGCGCGGTGGGCGCGAAGGTGGACGACCCGTTCATCAACTCTCTGCCCGGCAACAAACGTCCCGAGGCGGGACTTCTGGGCATCCGCAAGGCGATGGGGCTCTACTCCAACGTGCGCCCCGCCCGCCTCTTCCCCGCCCTGGCGGGCGCTTCCCCCCTGCGCAAGGACATCGCGGACAGGGGCATGGACCTCGTCATCGTGCGCGAACTCATCGGCGGCATCTACTTCGGCAAGCGGGGCGGCGGCGTCGACCCGGATATGGGCGAATACGCCTGGGACACCGAGCAATACTCCGTGAAGGAAGTGACGCGCATCGCTAAGATCGCCTTTGAAATGGCGCGCGGCAGGAGAAAGAAGGTCACTTCCATCGACAAGGAGAACGTGCTCGACTCCTCCCGCCTGTGGAGAAAGACGGTGCACGAAGTGGCGAAGGACTACCCCGACGTGGAACTGGTCGACATGCTGGTGGACAACGCCGCGCAACAGCTGGTCAAGGATCCCTCGCAGTTCGACGTCATCGTGACGAGCAACATTTTCGGCGACATCCTGTCCGACGAAGCGGCGATGATCACCGGTTCCATTGGCATGCTGTCCTCCTCCTCGCTCGGCGATACCAAGTGCGGGCTGTACGAGCCCATTCACGGCTCCGCCCCCGACATCGCGGGCATGGATATCGCCAATCCCATCGCCACCGTGTTGGCGGGCGCAATGATGTTGCGCGATTCCTTCGGTTTGAACGAAGAGGCGAAAGCCATCGAACGCGCCGTGGACAAAGTTTTGGACAAAGGCTACCGCACCGCCGACATCATGAGCGCGGGCATGCAACAGGTCAAGGGCAGCGAAATGCGCCGTCTGATCGTCGAAAGCATCGAAAAGGCGTGACCGACGATGGGCAAACTCGGGATTCCAAAGGGATAATATCCCTTTGGTGGGAGTGCAGAGGGCGAAGCCCTTTGCGAATCAGTAGCCTTCACAAAACGGAACGGAGTTCCGCGCTCCATGCGGGCATGCCCGCGTCAAATCGCCCGGCGGGCGATAAAATAGCGCAAGGCAACGCCTTGCTTTCAGAGTTCACTTGATCACCAAGGGGCTCCGCCCCTTATAAACCCTGCCAAAGGGACAACGTCCCTTTGGAATCCCGAGTTACGCACGACCGTGCGCCATATCCGAAAAAAATTATGAGTATCACCGAAAACGTAAAAAACACATTGAACGAACTTGCCGCGGGCAACTGCTTTCACGAGCCCGTGACCCTCGTCGCGGCGACCAAGACGCGCACGCCCGAGGAGATCAACGAGGCCATCCGCGCGGGCATCACCGATATCGGCGAGAACCGCGTGCAGGAATTCCGCGACAAATACGACGCCGTACAGGGCGGCAAGCGGCACTTCATCGGGCATTTGCAGCTCAATAAGATCAAATACCTCGTCGGCAAGACCTATCTCTATCAGTCCTGCGACCGCATGGAGCTCGCCGAAGAGCTGGCAAAGCGTTCGCTGCGCGCGGGCGTCACGTCGGACGTGCTCGTCGAGGTCAACATCGGCTGCGAAGAGAGCAAGAGCGGGTTTGCCTATGCCGACGCCTTCGCCGCCTATGAAAAGATATGCGAAACGGCGGGACTGCGCGTACGCGGGTTCATGGCGATGCTCCCCCTCGCGGGCGAGCGGGAATTTCTTTTGGACCTCGTGCGCAAAATGCGCGCCCTCTTCGACAAGGCCAAAAAGCAGGACAACAACATCGCCTACCTCTCCATGGGCATGAGCGGAGACTACAAACTCTGCCTGGAAGGGGGCAGCAATATGGTGCGGCTGGGCACTTCCCTCTTCGGCGCGCGCAATTATAATATATAAACGCAAATACCGCCGATCTTCGGGCATGGACGGGGCGAATTTTCCCTTCCTCCCCTTCTCCGCCATTCAAAAAAACGCAAAAAAATACCGTAAACATAAGGAGGCTTTCATCATGCACATGACCAATCAGGAAATCATGGAATACACCCAAAGACAATCGGAACTGTTCCATAAAAAGGACGACACCGATTTGGCGCTGTACGATAAGTACAACGTAAAACGCGGGTTGCGCGACAAGAACGGCAACGGCGTCGTGGCGGGGCTGACTCACATCTCCGAGATCAACGCATTCAAAATGGTGGACGGCGTGAAGACCCCCTGCAACGGCGAGCTGTATTACCGCGGCATCGACGTCAAGAAACTCATTCAGGGATTCCTGCAGGACAACCGTCCCGGATTCGAAGAGACGGCATACCTTCTGCTCTTCGGCGTCCTGCCGAACGCGCACGACCTCGAAGAGTTCAAACAGATCCTGAACGACAGCCGCGTGCTGCCCGTCAATTTCACCCGCGACGTCATCATGAAGGCGCCGCCTGAGGACATCATGAGTTCCCTCACCAAGAGCGTGCTCACCCTCTCCTATTACGACAAAAACCCCAACGATCTCTCCCTGCCGAACGTGCTCCGGCAGTGCCTGAAACTCATCGCCGTGTTCCCCATGCTCGCCGTCTACGGCTATAACGCCTACGACCACTACGGCAAGGGCGAAAGCCTGTACATACACAACCCCGACAAGAGCATCTCCACGGCGGGAAACATCCTGCGCATGCTGCGCCCCGACAAGCAATACTCCCCCCTGGAAGCAAGGGTGCTGGACGCCGCGCTCATCCTGCACATGGAGCACGGCGGCGGCAACAACTCCGCCTTCACCGCGCGTGTTGTCACCTCCTCGGGTTCGGACACCTATTCGGTCATGGCGGCGGCGCTCTGCTCGTTGAAGGGCCCCAAGCACGGCGGCGCGAACATCCGCGTGGTGCAGATGATGCGAGACATCAGGCGGCACGTCAGAGACACCGACGACGACGAGGAGTTGGAAGCATATCTCGCCAAGATCCTCGACAAACAGGCCTTCGACAAAACGGGGCTCATCTATGGCATGGGTCACGCCGTTTACTCTCTGTCCGATCCCCGCGCGGACGTGTTCCGGGGATTCGTGGAGCAACTTGCCAGGGAGAAAGGTCGCAACAAGGACTACCGCCTGTACACTTCCGTCGAGCGACTCGCCAAAAAACTCATCGCCGAAAAACGGCATATCTATAAGGGCGTGAGCGCCAACGTGGACTTCTATTCGGGTTTCGTGTACAGCATGCTGAACATTCCCGAAGAGCTGTTCACCCCCATCTTCGCCATGGCGCGCGTCGTGGGCTGGAGCGCCCACCGCATGGAGGAACTTGTCAACATGGACAAGATCATCCGCCCCGCCTACGTCGCCATCGGCGGACGGCAGGACTACATACCCCTCTCCGAACGGAAATAAGCGCCTGTTTTCCTCTCGTTTCTTCCCCTTCGCCGCACATGAGTATTCTTCTTATAAACAATTCTTATTATAAAAAATGTAAGAATGTAAGCCTGAAACATTCAAAAAAGGAAGGCGGAGGGCCTTCCTTTTTTGATGTGCTTTCATCTCGCTTCCTTTGTAAATTTCTTTATCATTTATCGTATTTCTCTCCCTGGCACGCGCCGCAACACGCAGCCATGCCGACGGGTAAAAGATGTTTTATCCGTCGGGGAATTACCCTCTGTACGGAACGCATTCCGCCTCCAAAGTCAAAAGGAGCATCATCTCTGCAGGCGAACCGGAAGCGTCCGTGACTTCTTCGACGGGTCCGTACAGCCTGCCGCGGCCCCGATCGAGCCCGCAACAGCCATACGCCCGACTGCTCACATCGCGGCCGCCTTTTTCTTCGGAAAACCAGACGCCGCCGAACGTATGATAAAATCTGATCTCTTCGGCCGTCAGTGCGTCATGACGGAAAACGACGGTGCAATCGATGTATTTGCCGCCCAACCCTTCCGCCGACAAAAAATTCTGTAAGGCGGCATCCAATTTTTTCAATGCCGCCCGTTCGGTTCCGACGTCAAAACTGTTCCGCACAGACACGGCAGGCAGGAAAAAAACCTCCGCAGACGGCTCTTTTTCGTTGTATATATTTTCTCCCGGACGGAAGAAAATGTACCCGTCCCGCCATTCCCGCGCAGAGAACCCCTTTCCTTCCAGCATGCGGGAAAATATTTCCCGGCTGTCGTTGGGAGAACAATCGACGATATACTCTGTCAGCCTTCCCTTTGACAACACCCGTTCATAACGGGCTGCTGTATTTTTTTGTTCCTCGCAGGCTTTCCGTCGCCCGCTTCCGCTTTTTCCCGCGTGAGCGAACTTCCCAGTATGCACGCCATGCCGAGAAACGAAAGAATAACCATTGTCCACCTTACACCCGGCCCGACGTTGCCGCTTTCGGTGCCGCCGTTGGTGCCGGCATATATCAGCAACCCAAAAACCGCAACCACAATCACGATGGCAGCAATCATCAATATCCGATGCAGTACCTTTTTCATTTTTTCCTCCTAAAAAATATGCCGTCCGGACACATTTACAAATCGAAGGCGATCGCCGTGAGGTCGTCGTCGAACGTGCCGCCGCAAAACGCCTTCAATTCGGTCTGTAATCCCTCGATGAAGCGTTGCGCCGAGGAAGAGCGCAAAAGAATGTTTTCCACCCGGTCGATACCGAAAAATTCCCCCGCCTCATTGCGGCTTTCGGTCACGCCGTCGGTCAGAAGGACGAGAATGTCCCCCGAGCGGTACGCCATCTCCTTGTCCTCGTAGGCGTAATCGGAAAACCAGTTGGAAACGGGCGGCGCCGCCATTTCGATCTCGCTGACGCCGTCCCCGCTGCGCAGGAGCAGAGGGGCGTTGTGCCCCGCGATGCAGTAACGGATGTTCCGCCCCACGGGGTCGATGCGCACCGCCGCCACGGTGATGTACGACTTTTCGTCGAGGTTCAGTTCCTTGAACTTCCCGTTCAGGCGCCGTATGGCGCGGGCGGGAGAAGGCTCGCCGCGGTCGAAGCCCGCGCGCACGAAGGAGGACAGCATGCCCGCGGCAATGCCCTTACCCGACACGTCTGCCAGCACGCCGAACGTGTTTTTGACGTCGCCGAATTTCAGTTCGTATACGTCCGGCAGGTCCCCCCCGATCTCGCGGCAGGGAATGTACATGTACGAATACGGCACCCCGCCCGCCTCTTTGCCCGCGGGCAAAAGGCGCTGCTGTATGACGTGGGCGTTGTTCAGTTCCTTGGCGAGTTCGTGTTCGTATACGCTTTCGATCAGCCCCAAGCAATATTTCCTGTCCAGCGCGACGGCGAACATGCGCAGGGAGACGTCCCGTTTCTTCCCGTTCTCCATCAGCGAAACGTCCACGTCGTCCGAACGCGCGCGGTTTTCCGCTATGGCGTTCTCGAACAACCGACGCAGCCGGCAGGCGGCGCACGACGCGCCCTTGCCGCAGGCGGAAGCCTTTTCCGCGCAGCCGATGACGTCTTTGAGCCGACAGCTCCGCTCGGTGGCGGCGGGGAAATAACGGCGGAAAGCGGCGTTGGTGAAGCGCACTTTGCCCGTCCTGCCGCAGACGATGATCGCCTGCGGCAGCGTGTCGAGTATTTTTTTGTAGAGGGAAGAAAAAATCATGTTTTCCGCTCCTTCGCGCCCTTGCCGGGGCGAAAAAAGTTTACCCGTTGATCCGCTTTGCGGAAAAAATCATCTGTAGATCTGTAAACCGTGCACGACCTTTGCGTCCAAAACGCGGCAGTCTTTGTACAGCTCCCCGTCGAGCTGCACGGTGCGGGCGCGGTCGGGGAAAATTTCCGCCTCCTCGCAATAGAAGTGCAGCGTCTGCGGGAAGGACAATATCTTTCCGCGCATGAGCGCGATAAACGCGCGTACCATGCCCGAGAATTTCAACTGCGGCACGAGCACCACTTCCAGCTTGCCGTCGTCCACTTTCGCCTGCGGGCAGATGCGGATGCCCCCACCGATCCTGTCGCCGTTGCACACGGCGGCGAGGAGCGCCTTTTCGCTGTATACCTTGCCGTTGACCGACAGGCGGACGTCGCAGCCACGGAAGGCGAACAGGCTGGCGATGAGGCTACGCAGGTATTTGAGCCGCCCCTTGGCGCTCCCCCGCGCGCAGCGCTCCAAAACGTCCACGTCCATGCCCATGCCGCCCGCGTTCAGGCACCGTTTGCCCGAAAAATCGATGTAATCCACCGGCTTTACGTCCCCGCGGAGGACGGGCGCCATGGCGGCGTCGGGATCGAAGGAGATGTCCGCCGCCACGCAGAAGTCGTTGCCCGTGCCGGCGGGGATCAGGGCGATGCGCATCTTTTCGGGCGCGGCGAGCCCGTTCAGTACCTCGTGGAAGGTGCCGTCGCCGCCGACGACGATGAGTTCTTCCTCACCGGCGGGGAGACCGGCGGCAATGTCGCGGGCGTGCCCGCGGTACATCGTCTCATGTACTTCGTACTCCCTGCCCGCCTCTTTCAGCCGCGCGCACACTTTGTCCAGCACGGCGCGGCTGCCGCCGCCCTGCGCCGCGGGATTGTAGATGATATGATGCTTCATGCCCTTCTCCTTCGTGATGTAACGCATTCAGTATACAACATTTTTCAACAGATTGCAATTTATTTTTATTTTTGCTATACTGTATTTGAAAAAATTTTATAAATGTGGCATACGTATGCCACATTTCCGGTGTATACTGTTCTAAAAAAAGGAGTGTGATCGAAAAAAATGGAAACCTTACTCATCATCGACCTGATCGTAACGGCCGTCTGCCTGCTGCTCGTCGCCGTCCTCTTCTTCCGCAAGCGGACGGACGGGAACGGGCAGGGAGGCGCGGCGCAGGAGGAACTGCGCGCGCTCGGGGAAAAAATCGACAAGCTGGGGAGCGTCGCCGATTACACCAACCGCCGCGTGGGCGAACTGAACGACCGCACCGAGTACCGCCTGAACCTCATTCAGAAACAACTCGGCGACGACATCAAGTACATGTCCCAAACCAACGCGCAGAACCTGGAAGTCATCCGCCGCACGGTGGACGAAAAGCTCTCCGCCACGCTGGAGGGGAAACTGGGCGAGAGTTATTCGCTGATCAACGAACGGCTGGAAGCCGTGTACAAGGGGCTCGGCGAAGTGCGCGGGCTGGCGGCGAGCGTGGGCGACATCAAAAAGGTGTTCTCCAACGTGAAACTACGCGGCACCTGGGGGGAAACGCAGCTGGACGCCCTGCTCTCCCAAATGCTCTCGCCCGAGCAGTACGCCTCGAGCGTGCGGCTCAACCCCCTCTCGGGCGCGATGGTCGATTTCGCCGTCAAGATCCCCTCCAAGGACGACGAGCTGGTCTGGCTGCCCATCGACAGCAAGTTCCCCGTCGAGGAATACCAGCGGCTTCTGGACGCCTCGGACGCGTGCGACAAGGCGGCGGAGGACAGGGCGCTGAAAAACCTCGAACGGGCGGTGAAGCTGCAGGCAGAATCCATCGCCGAAAAATATATCCTGCCCCCGGCGACGACCGATTTCGCCGTGATGTATCTGCCCCTCGAAGGGCTGTACGCCGAACTGCTGAAAATGCCGAACCTCTCGGAATTTTTATACCGCAAGCGCATCATGGCGTGCGGCCCCACCAACCTGGGAGCGCTGCTCTCCACCGTGCAGACGGGATTCAAGACCGCCGCCATCGAAAAGCGTTCGGGGGAACTTTGGCAGCTTCTGACGACCTTCAAATACGAATTTTCCAAGTTCTCGGACATCCTCGAAAAGACGCAGCGGAAATTGCAGGAGGCGCAGGACTCCATCGACTCGGCGGCAAAAAAGACGCGCACCATTTCGCGCAAGCTGAACGCCGTGGACGGGCCGGACTTCGGCGGCTATCCCGCCGTCGGAGACGGAGAGTGAAAAAGGCTTGCTTTTTGCGGAAAAATATTGTATACTGTCGGCATGATGAAGATAACCAAGACGGAAGAAACCATTTCCTTTCCCCCGCGCGACAGTTTCGAGATGCGGGAAAACACCGTGCAGGGGGCGCGCATCGGCGTGAACGGCAACGCCGTGCTCATCGCCAGCCCCCGCCGTTACAAACTGTTCACCGAGGGCTGCGACCGCGTGAAAGTTTTGGACGGGAAAGGATTTTTCAAATGGAAGCGGGGGGAGACCCCCTTCGCGGCGGGCGACTGTTTTGAAGTCGACGCCGTGGGAGAATACGAGCTGAACGGCAGCGGCGTGTTCATCGTGCTCAAAGGCTGAAAAAAGACGGGACCGCGGCTTGTTGCCTTCGGCCCCGCCTTTTTTGCCGCCCTTGTACTTTTCAGACAAAAAATGCGGGAAAATTTCGGGAAAGTACTTGACAGCCGCCCGATTATGTTGTAATATTGATATAATAAAAAATATAACCGAGGAGAGAAAATATGCCCTTTTGCAACCTGACCGAAACGGAAGTCGTGAATACGCTCAAACATGCTTTCACCAAAAACAAAACCCTGCCTGCAAGGAAGGAACTGAAATATTTTTACGATCAGTTGCCCGCAATGGACACTTCCTGCATTGAAAAGATCTGCGATAAAACGGTCCTTTTCGGCAAAGTGGACTTTACGGTGCGTATAAGCGGCAGCAAGGAAAACGCCGACCCCGGAAAACCGACGCGTCTGGAAGAGTTGCGCACTTTTTCGGTATATGCCTGCAACGACGAGCTGTTTGCCGCCGCCAACGCGGATCGCTATCTCTACGCCCCTTCGATCGGCGAAACGACTTTCGACGCCGTTTCCGCCAAGGCGCTTGCCGAAAAGGCTGCCGCCGAACGGTATGCGAACTACTTCCTCGGCCGCGGTTATTCGTATGACGGCTGCACCGTCGAAGCGTGGACGTATGCGGCGCGTGGCGTGGAAAATTACACCGAATACACCTTCCGCTATGACTGCATGGGCAAGCAGGCGGATAACATCAAAGGCGTCGGCTACGGCGACAAAATGATCGTCTGCAATGAGCCGATCGTTCCGGACGGCCCCGCGCCCGAAGCGCCCGCCGAACCGCCGAAGCGCGCCAAATGGCCGTATATCTTGGGCGGGATCGTCGTCG
>JAGHJP010000043.1 GCA_017886575.1 Clostridia bacterium | reverse complement strand
TTTCCTCCGTATGCGAAGCGGGATCGCCGACGCGGATCTCCACCCCCTCGCGGGTATATACGGTCAGCTCCGTGCCTGTGGCGTCCGAAGAAACGGCGAGGGAGGCAAAGGCGGTGCGGATACCGCCCGCCGCCTCGTCCAGACGGGCGCAGATCTCCAAAACCGTCCGGAAATTGCCGTCCGACGAAAATCCGTCCGATGCCGAGTAGCGCAGCCCCTCGATGCGGAAATTTTCCCCGCCGTCCACATTGTTTTTGTTTTCGGCGCTTTTGCGCAGGACGGACCCGTCCGCAGAGAGCATGTAAAAGACCGTCCCGCTTTCCTCTTCGACGGCGGCGGCATACGATTCGAGTTTCTCCTCCACCGAAAGCACGAGTTTGTCGGGATAAGATTTTTTAAACAAAATCACCGAGAGGTACGGATATCCGTCGAACGCCGCCGTCACGCGGTCTCTCTGCACGAAGAAAATATTTTCGCCCAGATATTCCTCTTCCAGCGTGCGCTGCAAGGCGAGAGAATCCGCCCGCGCCTGCGGGGAGGACACGCCGAAGGCGATGTCGATCCGCGATACGGAAAACACGGTGTTGGCGCCGAGCAGCAGCGCCGCCAGAAACAGAACGACGGATATGACGGCGACCAAAATTTTTTGTCTTTTCATCGGTATTTTTTCCTCTCTTTTGTGAACCGCCCTTTCCCCGTTCTCCGGCGCCTAAGCGCGCACCCGCTCGATCTTCGCGCCGACGGCGCGTAATTTTTTATCCAGTCCGTCGTAGCCGCGGTCGATATGGGAGAGGTTACACACTTCGCTCTTCCCCTCCGCACACAGAGCCGCGAGGGTCAGCGCCGCGCCGCCGCGCAGATCTTCCGCGGAAAGGACGGCGCCGTGCAGCCGTTCCACGCCGCGCACGAGCGCCGTACGGTCCTTGACCGTGATGTCCGCGCCCATGCGGATGAGTTCGGGAACGTGCCTGAAGCGGGTCTCAAATAAGTTTTCGGTGAGAATGCAGGCGCCGGCGGCGATGCTGTTGAGCGAAGTCATCTGCGCCTGCAGGTCGGTCGGGAAGCCGGGGAACGGAAGCGTTTCGATGTGCCGGTTGCTTCGGAGTTTCCCGTTGCTTCTTATGTATATTTTATCATTTTCTATATGTATTTTGCAAGTGTTTTCGCTCAATTTATTGATGAGGGCGGCAATATTTTGCCTTTTGACCCCCTCCACGCAGACCTCGCCGCCGCACATCGCGCAGGCGATGAGGAAGGTACCCGCCTCGATACGGTCGCGGATGGGTGTAAACCGTGTGCCGTGCAGCCGCTGCACGCCGCGCACGACGATGGTATCCGTCCCCGCCCCGCGCACCCCGGCGCCCATTTGATTCAGAAAATCCTGCAGATCGCGTATTTCAGGTTCCTTGGCGGCGTTTGTGATGACTGTTTCCCCCTGCGCCTTGACCGAAGCCAGAATGATGTTTTCGGTCGCGCCCACGCTGGGAAAGTCCAGATGAATGTTGGCACCCACCAGTTTTTCGGCGTTGCAGACGATATATCCGTCCCGCTCCTCGGTCTTCACACCGAGCTTTTTCAGCCCGAACAGGTGCAGGTCGATGGGCCGCAGCCCGATGTCGCAGCCGCCGGGATAGGAGATGCGCGCGTGCTTGAACCGGGTGAGCACCGACCCGAGCATGAACACCGAAGAGCGCAGCTCCCGCGTGAGGTGGGAAGAGAGATCCCGCTCCGCCGCATTCCCGCTGCTTATGGTCACGTTGCCGTCTGCAAAGCACACGTCCGCGCCGAGTTTTTGCAATATTTCGCTCATGTGAAGGACGTCCGAAATGTGCGGGACGTTCTCGATCGTCACTTGTTCCTCGGTCAATATAGAGGCGGCGAGCAGGACGAGCACGGAATTTTTCGCCGATTGTGTCTGCACGGCGCCGCACAGCCTGTTCCCCCCTTCTATGATAAATTTATCCATGTGTAGTACTCCTTTTCTGTCAGACAAAAATCACTGTATTATATGAATTTTTTGCCCGCCGTTGTGTCTGGAAATACTATACAGGACGCCCATGGAAGCCATGGTGATGATGAGGGAAGTGTTGCCGCTCGAGATGAGCGGGAGCGGCAGTCCCGTCGGCGGAATGCTGCCGCTGACGACCAATGCATTCAGAAGGGTCTGGATGCCGAATGCCAGCGTAATTCCGCTCGCGAGCAGGTTGCCGAAAAGGTTGTCGCACGCCGAAGCGATCTTAAAGCCCTTCCAAACGATGACCCCCGCCGCGGCAAACAGGCAAAGCACGCCGACGAAACCGAATTCCTCGCCGATGACCGATAAGATGAAGTCGCTCTCGGCAAAGGGAAGAAAGCGGTACTTCTGCCGCGAATTGAAGAGTCCCACGCCGAACCAGCCGCCGTTGCCGAGGGCATAGAGCGATTGGATGAGCTGATACCCCTCGTCCTGCGGGGACGCCCACGGGTTCAGAAAAGCGCTCAGCCGCAGGAGGCGGTACGGCTCGGCGAGGATGAGTGCGGGCAGGGCGATGAGGAAAGGCACCAAAAGAACGGCGAGGTTGACCATCTTCGTCCCGCTCAGAAAGATCATGGAAAACATGAGCGCGGCGACGAGCATGGTGACGGACATGTTCGGCTCCAGAATGATGAGCACGCAGATGAGAAGCCCGCTGCCGATGAGGGGCAGAATGCCGCGAAAGCTCTTCACCCGCCGCGGGTCTTTGGCAATGTATGCCGCGCAGAATACCACATAACCGTACTTTGCCAATTCGGACGGCTGCACGGTGACGGGGCCGACGCCGATCCAGCGGGTCGCGCCGTAATTGCTGACGCCGATGCCGGGGACGAACACCAGGGCGAGCAAAGCGACGGGCACAAAATAGACCACCCACCGCACCCACTTGACCGTGTAGAGTTTGCGGTAGTCGAAAAAGCCTATCCCGATCATCGCCCCGAGCCCGAGGACATACCCGAGGAGCTGTTTTTTGAAAAAGTAGAACTCGTCGCCGTAGAGGACTTCGGCGTTGTAACTGCTGGCGGAGTAGACCATGACGACCCCGAAGAGGGCGTACAGGGCGACGAGGACGAGCAATACGACATCGCCCCGTTTTTTCTCCCCTTCCGCGCGCAGGAAACTACTCCGCGTCCCTTTCCGCCCGCGCGCTTCCGTCCGCAGCCGCAACGACTTCGGCAACATGTTCCGCCTCCGCTTTCCCGTCCGCAGCCGCCGCGCTGCCGCTGTCCCCCGTTTTCTCCGTCAATTCTTCAACGATCTCCGGAACCGTTCCCCGCGCTCTTCATAGCCCGAAAAAGCGTCGAAACTTGCGCTCGCGGGACTCAAAAGGACGCTCTGCCCCGGTTTGGCGAGGAGAGAGGCAAAGCGCACCGCCATATCGAAATCGGGACAGAGAGAGGCGCGGCGAAACCCTTGGCGCACGGCGGCGGAAAACAGTTTGAAACGGTTTTCGCCGTACAATACCGCCTGCGCCACGCCGCCCCGCCTGATCCGTTCGAAGAGCGCGTCGTAGTCGTATCCCTTATCCCTGCCGCCGAGGAGCAGCACGCAGTCCCCCGTCATGCTGTCGAGCGCCTTGACGCAGGCGTCCGCGTTGGTCGCCTTGGAATCGTCTACGTATTTTACGCCGTTGATCTCCCCGACCGTTTCGAGGCGGTGACGCACCCCTTTGAAGGCCGTCAGCCCCTCTTCGATCGTCTTTCCGTCCACGCCGAAGAGGCGGGCGGCGCAGACGGCGGCAAGGGCGTCCGCCGCGTTGTGCATGCCGCGGACGGGCAACTCGTCGAGGGACGCAATTTTCTCATCCCGCCAGAAAATGTCGCCGTTTGCAAGGTAGGCGCCGTCCACCCGCTCTTTGAGGGAAAACCAGACAGTCTTCGCCTTTGTGTCGCCGGCGAACCCGCGCACCGTTTCGTCGTCGTAATCGAGGACGGCATATTCGCTCTCGCGGCTGTTCTGCAACAACTTTTTTTTCAGGAATATGTAGTTCGTCATGTTGTAGTGGCGGTCGAGATGGTCCTCGGAGATGTTGAGGATGACGGAAACGTGCGCCCGCAGGGACGACAGAGATTCCAGCTGAAAAGAAGAAACCTCGACGACGGCAACGTCGTCCGCCCCGAGCGTTTCGGCGCAATCGCAGAGCGGCAGCCCCGCATTCCCGCAGACGACGGCGTTTTTGCCCGCGCGGCGGAAGATCTCCCCGATCATGTTGACGGTCGTCGTCTTGCCGTTCGTCCCCGTCACGGCGACGGCGGGGGCTTTGAGGAAGAGCGCCCCCAGTTCCATCTCCCCGACGATCCTCTTCCCCGCCTTGCGGAAGGCGACGGGAAGCGGATGGTCGATGGGGACGCCCGGGCTCAAAACCAGCACGTCGCATTTCTCCTGCGCGTCGGCAAGCGTTTCCGCCGTGACCGCGGTCGCGCCGAGGCTCACAAGCAGGGAGATGTTTTTCTCCGCGCCCGCCGCCTGTTCGTCGTACACAAATACCGCCGCGCCGTGCCTTAAAAGCAGTTTCGCCGCCGCCGTACCCGAGCGGGACGCGCCAGCCACCAGAAATTTCTGCGTTTTCAGATACATTGTTCTTTTTCACCTCAGAGCAGGGCAAGCAGGCAGAGCGCGCCGAGGAGCGTCGTGACCAGGGCGTAGCAGTAGGCGATCTTGCTTTCGCTGTACCCCTTCTCCTGGAAATGATGATGCACGGGCGCCATCAGAAACACCCGCTTGCCCGTTTTCTTATAGTATATGACCTGCAGGATGACGGTTATGCTCGAAAGGACAAAGACCGCGCCGATGACGGCGATGTAGAGCAGGTTGCCCGTGAATATCCCCGTGCAGGCGACGAACCCACCCAGCCCCAACGAGCCCGTGTCCCCCATGAACACGCTGGCGCGGTTGGTGTTGAACACGAGGAAGGCCGCCAGCGTGCCCGTCAGGCAGAAGCAAAGCCCCGCGACGGCGGGAAAACGAACCTGTACGCAGAGAAGAAGCCCCATCGAGAGAAAATAAGCCGCCGCGCTGCCCCCCGCCAGCCCGTCCAGCCCGTCCGTTAAATTGACGCTGTTGACGGCGGCGAGAAAGACGAACACCGCCAGCGGGATGATGCCCCAGCCGATGTCGAAGGAAAATTTCGTGAACGGGATAAAGACGACGGTCAGCCCGTCGAGGTAGCAGTAGACGGCGGCGCAGAGCGCGACGGCGACCTGAAAGACGATCTTCTGCAAGGCGGTCAGCCCGAGGTTCTCCTTGTGCCTGAGTTTCATGAAATCGTCTAAAAATCCGACGAGCATGAACCCGATCCCGATGGCGAGGGATACATAGAGCGGCTTGTCCGAAAATCCGTAGAAGAGCAAAGATATGGCGGCGGCGGACAGCAGAAAAGCCGGCCCGCCCATGGTGGGCGTGCCGCTCTTCCCCTCGTGCTCTTTGACATAACCCAGAATGTTCTGCCCCGCCTTCATGCGCCTGAGCAGCGGGATCTCCGCCTTGCAGAGAAGGAAGGACAGGGCAAAGGACAGCAACGCCGCCGCAAGGTATTCCTTCATACTCACTCCGTCCGCATCTTTTCCATGATCTCTCCGATTACAGCATTGTCGTTGTAATCGTATTTTATACCCATGATCTCCTGATAATTCTCCCCGCCCTTGCCGGCGACGAGCAGGACGTCGTTCTCCCGCATGCGGCGCATGGCGTATTCGATGGCTTTGCGGCGGTCCTGCACGACGACGTAATTCCTCGAATACGCGCGGTACCCCCTCTCAATGGCGGAAATGATGGCGTACGGCTCTTCATAGCGCGGATTGTCCGACGTGAGCACGCAGAAATCGGCAAGTTTTGCCGCGATCTCCCCCATCAGGGGACGCTTGCCCGCGTCGCGGTTGCCCCCGCAGCCGAACACGCAGAGAAGTTTGCCCTTGCACCGCTCTTTGAGTGCGGTCAGCACGTTTTTCAGCCCGTCGGGCGTGTGCGCGAAATCGACGAACACCTCGCCGCCGTTCACGCTGCCCAGGCTTTCGAGCCTGCCCGCCACTCTGTCGACGGCATACAGCCCCGCCGCGATGTCCGCGCCCTTTATCCCCAGCCCTTTGGCGCAGGTCGCCGCCGCCAGCGCGTTGTAAACGTTGTACCGCCCCGTCAGCCGCAGGCGGGTCTCGATGAGTTCGTCCTCCAGGTTGAAGAGCACGTCGCTCCCCCGCAGGTCCTCTTCCCGCACGACCGCAAAGTTGTCGGCGGGCGTATCGAGCGCATAACTCCTGCAGCGGGGACAGTCTTTCAATATCTCTGCGCCGAGAGAGTCGTCCGCGTTGGCGACGGCAAAGGCGTACTTCCCCTCCGTAAAGAGGCGCTTTTTGACCGCCTTATAGTTCTCCATCGAACGGAAAAAGTCGAGATGGTCCTGCGTGCAGTTGGTGAACACGCAGGCGGCGAAGCGCACGGCGCTCGCTTTTTCGTAATAGACGGCGTGCGCCGAAACTTCCATGACGACGTATTCGACGCCGCTCTTCTGCATGTCGGAAAAGAGGCGGAAGAGGCGGAGCGGGTCGGGCGTGGTGAGGTCGGGCGCGAGGGATATGCCGCAATAGAATACCCCGAGCGTGCCGATGACGCCCGTCTCTTTGCCCGCTTTTTCCAGGATCGAAGCGATATAGCGGCAGGTGGTGGTCTTGCCGTTCGTCCCCGTCACGCCGACGATCTTCAGTTTTTTCTGCGGTTCGCCGTAAAACGCCGCGGCGAGGAAGGAGAGCGCCTTTCTCGTATCCTCCACGACGATCTGCGGCACGCGCACCCCTTCCGCGCACCGTTGACAGACCACCGCCGCCGCGCCGCGGCGGACGGCTTCCTGTATGTAATCGTGCCCGTCGGAATTCTCCCCGACCAGTGCGACGAACAGCTCGCCCCGCCCCATGATGCGCGAATCGGTGCGGATGGCGGCGATCTCTTTATCCTTGGTATCCCCCTCGATCTTTTTCACGGGAATGTCTTTGAGTAATCGGTCTAATTGCATGTGCCTTCTCCCTTATGGAATGTTTATATATCTTCGTATGGCGGGATCTCCCGCACGTCGATGATGCCCTGAAAGATCTCCCGGGCGCAGGGCGCGGCGACCACGCTGCCGTAATACGCCCCCTGCGGTTCGTCCACGACGACGAGGGCGAGATACTGCGGGTCGTCCGCGGGGAAAAATCCCACGAAAGAAGAGACGTATTTCCCCTGTGCGATGTGCCCGTTTTCGTACTTTTGCGCCGTGCCCGTCTTGCCGCCGATCTTATACCCCTCTATGTACGCCCGCTTGCCGCTCCCCTCGGACACCACGCCTTCCAGCATGCCCGAAAGGAGGCGGGACGCCTCCTCGCTCACCGTCCGCTGCCGGAGCGTACTTTCCACGCGCTCTTCCACGGCGCCGTCCGAGGAATAGACCCGCCGCACGAGGTGCGGGGTATAGTAATACCCGCCGTTGACCGCCGACGCGGCGGCGCAGGCGAGTTGCAGGGGCGTGACCGCGATGGTCTGCCCGAACCCGATGCGGGCGAGGTCGCAATCCCGCACCGCCGACGCGGGCAGCAGCATGCCGAGCGCCTCGCCGGTATAATCTATCCCCGTCTCCGAACCGAAGTTGAAGAGATCGAGGTATTTGTAGAAAGTTTCGCTCCCCAAGGCGAGCGCCATATCCGTAAAACAGGGGTTGCAGCTGTTGTTGAGCGCCTCGGCGATGGTCTGGTTTGCGTGTTTGCCGTTGGAGTGGTCGCTCCAGCAGCGGATGGTCGTCCCGTCCACCGTGCGCGTGCGGGAGGAGGAGAAGATGTGCGCGGGCGAAAACGCCGCTCGATTCCCCTGCAGATACTCTTCGATATTTGCCGCCGCGGTGACGATCTTGAAGGTCGAACCCGGCTCGTATATATCGCTGACCAGCGAGTTGCGCGTGAGCGCGTTCAGCGTGTCGGGGTCGTCGCGGGGCACGTCATTCAGGTCGTAGGACGGATAATTGACCATCGCCAGGATCTCAAACGTCTGCGGGTCGAGGACGATGCACTGCGCCGAGGCGGCGGAATAGGTCTCATACGCCGTCCGCATGACGCTCTCGGCGATCGCCTGGATCTCGTAATCGACGGTCAGCTCCACGTTGAGCCCGTCCGTCGCGGGAACATATGCCGCTACCGCGCCCGCAAGGTCGACGCCCACGAGGTCGGTTTCGTACAGCAGTTCCCCGTTTTCGCCCGAGAGGTAACGGTCATAATATTTTTCGATGCCCGTCGTGCCGGAATTGTCCGTAGACGTGAATCCGAGCACCTGGCACAGAAGTTCGCCGTAAGGGTAGACGCGGGTGTTGTCGCGGGAAAAATAGACGCCGCTCAGGTCATATTCGCACAGTTTTTCTATCTTTTCCCGCTCCGCGTGCCGCGCCACGGTGATCTCGGACACCCGTCCCCCGTTGATCTTGCTCAAAAGTTCCGCACGGTCGCATTCCAGAATTTCCGAAAGGACGGTCGCGGTGTATTCCGCGTCCTCCACGGCGCGGGCGCGCAGGAAAACGGCGTAGGACGTGCGGTTGCCCGCCAGCACCGTTCCGTTGCGGTCGGTGATCTCTCCCCGCTCCGCCACGACGGGGATCTCGCGCATCCATTGGTCGAGCGCGAGGGCACGCAACGTGTCATCCCAGATGACCTGTACATAGAAAAATCTGCCCGCCAAAAGGCAAAAAAGAAAGGTTATCGCCAAAATGATGGCAAATAACCTCTTTCGTAAAACCGATATGGAATATTGATTTCTGTCTTTGTGTCCGATTGCCGTATGCTCCTTTCTGAAGATTTACGCCAATATCATGCCGTTTTCCACAATAAAATCCCATATTGCGGGCGGGACGCCGTTGGGGCCCGCTATCGTGTACTGACCGACGGCTTCCTGCAGCGCGGCGACTTCCTGCGACAGGGTGTCCAGCGTCTGCTGCAACGCGGCGATCTCCAGATTCATGCCGTTCAGTACCGCCGAGTTGACGGCGATGACGACCATCATCACCACGAAAGCCGCCGCAAATCCGACGAGCACCTTTTTGAGGAGAGCCGCATAGTAGGCGCGGGCGGCCTCGGCGGGCGTGGCGATGACCCGCGGCAACGCGGCGGGAGCCGCAGCGGGCAGTGTAGCGTCCGTTTCCCAAAACGCTTCCTGCGCAGTCGCCTTGCCGTATTGCAACGTGGTCGGCGTGGGCATGGCAAGCGCCTCGTCGGGCGCCGTCGCTGCCGTCTCCCCGCGGAACGCCGCTTCCTTGCGGCGCGCCGCCTCGCGGTAGCCGGGATCGGCGTAGATGCTGTTTCTGAACTCGAACGCGGGAGCCGTCCTTCTCTCCGCCGGAGCGGCGGGCGCGGATGCGTTCGACGCAAATAATTCCGTTTCCCTGCGGATCTCTTCGGGGATCTGTACGTCCTCAAAGGTGATCTCTTTGCGGGCGTGCAGCGGACGGAAAGCGTCCAGAGAAGGATAATGCCTCTCCTCCGTCTTTTCATTGCGGAGAGCGGCACCGTCCATGGTCATGATCCTGCGATAATTTTCTCCGATATGAGAATTGTATTCTATTCTCTTTCGTTCTTCCTCCGAAAGTGTTTCGGTCTTCACCGGTTCGCTCATCGTATTTCGCTCCTATTCATTATATTTCCCCTGCGTTTGCTTTATGACCCCGAGCGTTCCGTAATTTCCCATATTTTTTTACGATTTTATTGTATCAATCCTCGGTGATCTTTTCCGCAATCCTCAGTTTTGCGCACTTGCTGCGCGTGTTTTCTCTTTGTTCTTCTTCGCTCGCCGTAACAGGCTTTTTCGTAATAATGTCTATCTCCTTTTTCTTGCCGCATACGCACACGGGGAAACCCGGCGGGCATACACAGTCGGCGGCCATCTCGCGGAACGCCTCTTTCACGATCCTGTCCTCCAGCGAATGGAAGGTCAGAATGACGATCCTGCCGCCCTTTTTCAGTTTTCCCGTCAGCCCCTTCACGCACTCTTTCAGTCCGTTCAGTTCTCCGTTCACTTCGATGCGGATCGCCTGAAAGGTCTTGCGCTGGCAGGGCCCGTTCTGTCTGAAACGGTACGGAATGCTGCGTTCGACGATGTCCGTCAGTTCTCCGCTCGTTCCGATCTCCCTCTTTTCCCGCTCCCGCACGATGTTCCGCGCGATCTGCAATGCAAACCGCTCTTCGCCGTATTCGCGCAAGATGCGGATGAGCGCGCTTTCGGGATAAGTGTTGACGACGTCCTTCGCCGTCAGGCTCGCCGAGAGGTCCATGCGCATGTCCAGCGCCGCCTCCCGTGCCATGTAGGAGAAGCCGCGGGACCTGTCGTCGAGCTGGTGGGAAGATACCCCGAAGTCGAGTATGACCCCGTCCAGCTTTTCCGCGCCCTCCTCTTCGAGCACGCGTTCGTAATCCTTGTAGTCCGTTTTGTGGATGTGAAACCTGCCCCGGAAGGGCGCCAGCCGCTCCGTCGCCGCCGCGATCGCCTCGTCGTCGAGGTCGGTCGCGATCAGCCTTCCCTGCGGGCTGCGCGCCAGGATCTCAAACGAATGTCCCCCGCCGCCGACGGTGCCGTCGAAATAAACGCCGTCCGGCTTGATGTTCAGCCCCTCCATGCATTCTTCCAACATGACGGGGCGGTGATAGAACGCCCCCATCAGAATTTGATGTACTGCCCGAGGTCGATGTCGCTGAACTCGGCGCTGTACTCGGCGTATCTCTCCGCCGACCAGATCTCTATGTAATTGCCCTGCCCGATGAAGAGGATGTCCTTTTCGATGCCCGCATAATCGATGAGATTCTGCGGCAGGACGATGCGCCCTTGCGGATCTTCTTCGGGATAACAGATCCGCTCCAGCATTTTACGCTTGGCGGCGCGCGCCCTCGGGTCGCTCATGTCCGTCGCAGCCATGCTGCGCTGTATCGCCTGCGTCGTTTCGGCGGGCATGATCCACAAGCAGTTGTCGGTGCCGACGCCGATGCTGTAGCCCTTGTCGAGCTTGCTCTTCATCTTCGCCGGGATCCTGATCCTGCGCTTGGCGTCGAGCTGGTGCTCGTATGTGCCGCTGAAGCCGTAATCCATCGAACCATGCCCCTCCTTATTTCAGACTTGAATTTATTATAGCATTTCATCTGACCACAGTCAACCCTTTTTGGCAAAAATTTTTGTATTTTTTTGAAATTTTTGGGAAAGGCACTCGAAAAACGAACAAATTTTCGTGTTTTTATTCAATTTTCAAAAACAAACATTTGTTTATACAGGTAGGCGTTGACCACTTTGGATTTTCCGAGAAAGACGACGTCCCCCTCTTTTTCGGGCATGGAAACGCCCGTTGCGCGGGAAAAAAGGATCTTTTCGAGCTGTTTTGCCGTACCGGCGTTGCCGTCGAAACAGGGCGCGCCGTAAAATTTTCCGATGGCTTCTTTGAGATAGACGAAGTGCGTGCAGCCGAGCACCACGCCGTCCGGGCGGAGGGGCGGCAAGTGGTCGGCGATCCCTATCCTTCCCAAAAAAGGGGCATTTTTTTCGATGGCGGCGACCAGCCTTTCGGGGGCGAAACAGACCGTCCGCCCCCGCCGCTCCCGCTGCAGGCGGGCATACTCCCCGCTTTTGAGCGTGGCGGCGGTGGCAAGGACCAACAGGTTTTGGCACCCCGCGGCGGCGCGGAGAGCGGGTTCGGTGCCGACGACGGGAAAGGGATACTCCCGGCGGAGATCCCCGATGCAGGCGGTGGTGACCGTGTTGCAGGCAATGAGGGCGGCATCCGCGCCGACCGCGGAAAAGACGTCCATGGCGCGGCGGGACAGGGAGAGCAATTCTTCCCGGCTCCTGCCGCCGTAAGGGGCGTTGCCGTTGTCCCCGAAGTAATAAAACCGCACGCGCGGCAGCAGACGGCGGCACTCGGCAAGCAGCGTCATGCCCCCGATCCCGCTGTCGAATACGCCCACGCAAAGGCGCCCTTCCCTGTCCATCTTTCTTTCCTCCTTTTTTCACCGTGCCCGACGGCACTCATGCAATTTATATGAGAAAAAAATGGGAAGAATCATAAAAAATCGCGAAAAGCGGATAAAAAACAGTTTACAACCCCCAAATTTTATGCTAAAATATGTCAAAGAAAATATATTCGAAGATAACTTTTGTAAGGAGTAAGAAAAAGTGCCTAACATCAAATCTGCCGAAAAACGCGTATTGGTAACCGAGAAAAAGACCGAACAGAATAAAGCCGTCAATTCCGCCATGAAGACTGCCGTCAAGAAGTTCCTCGCCGCCGTCGAAGCGGGCGACAAGGAAGAGGCGGCCAAGCTCTACGCCGCCGCGGTCTCCGCCATCGACGGCGCGGCGTCCGAAGGACTCTTCCACAAGAACAGGGCTGCCAACAAGAAGTCCAAACTCGCCAAAAAACTCGCGGCGATGGCATAAAACCGAAATTTGAAAACAATGCGCAAAGCCCGTTCCGCCGAACGGGCTTTTTTCCTTGCTCCTTTTCCCGCCGGTTTTTTCCTTCCCGTCCGCCCCTTTATCGAAAGAATCGCTGTTCGCCGCGGCGGACTCTCTTCCTTTCCTCTCTCCCCTTTCGTCCTCTTTCCGCACCGTTTCCACGCGCGCGGGCGTGTCTCCTTGCGCCCGCGCCTGCGCGCGACAATAAAAGAAAAACTCCCTTTTCCCGTCTCCGCAGACGGGATTTTTTATGCGGCGCATCCCGTCTTTCCGCAAAGAGAAAGATGCCATGAAAAAATTGTCTTTTTTGAAATTATTTTGAAAATTGTGTGTAATTTCATTTGACATTCCCATGGGAATACAGTATAATCTTTCCGTTCTTTGGTTTATTTTTATTAAACTTTAAGTTTATTTTTGCTGTTATTCAGAGAAAAAAGACAGAAAGTTTAATATTGCTAAACAAAAAACGGAAAAGGGAGCAAAAACGTTCTTATGGAACTCGGGAAAAAGATAAAAGCCATGCGCCAGCAGAAGAACCTGACGCAGGAGGAACTTGCCGACCGCTGCGAGCTGACAAAGGGATACATTTCGCAGCTCGAAAACAATCTGACGAGCCCCTCCATTCAGACGCTCGTCGACATCCTGAACGCCCTCGGCACGACCCTATCGGACTTCTTCCGCGAGGAGGAAGAAGAAAAGGTCGTCTTTTCCGAGGAGGAATTCATCGAAAAGGATTCGGACGGGGTCATATGGAACTGGGTCATCCCCAACGCGCAGAAGAACATGATGGAACCCGTGCTGGTGGAGCTGAAAGACGAAGGCTCGCGCATCGAGGACAACCCGCACGAGGGCGAGGAATTCGGATTCGTGCTCGAAGGCAGGGTCACGATATATCTGGGCAAGCGCGCGTATGCGTGCACGAAGGGACAGTCCTTTTATTACAAGGCGGACAAACCGCACGGTATCGAAAACAGAGGCAAGGACAGGGCGAAGTTTTTATGGATCTCCACGCCGCCCAACTTTTGATCCGGTCGCAATATCCGATTTCATTATTTTTTCAAGGAGCATCGAAAAATGGAAGAACAGGTCAACAATAAGATCATCGAACTCGTCGACGTCACCAAAAAGTACGACGACACCGTCGTCATCGAAAACGTCAACCTCTACGTCAAAAAGGGCGAATTCATCACCCTTTTGGGACCCTCCGGCTGCGGCAAAACGACCACGCTGCGCATGATCGCGGGGTTTGAAATGCCCACAAGCGGCAAGGTGCTTCTGAACGGGAAGGACATCAGCGACCTGCCCCCCAACAAGCGCCCCGTAAACACCGTGTTCCAGCGGTACGCCCTGTTCCCCCACCTGAACGTGTTCGAGAATATCGCGTTCGGGCTGAAACTCAAAAAGGTCAGAAACACCTACCGCAACAAGGACGGCGATACCTATACCAAAGAAGAACACCTCGGCAAGAAAGAGATCGCCGAAAAGGTGAAAAAGGCGCTCGAGATCGTCGACCTCGAGGGCTTTGAAAAGCGCTCCATCTCCACCCTGTCGGGCGGACAGCAGCAGCGCATCGCCATCGCCCGCGCCATCGTCAACGAGCCGGAGATCCTCCTTTTGGACGAGCCGCTCGGCGCCCTCGACCTTAAAATGCGCAAGGAGATGCAGCTCGAGCTCAAAGCCATGCACAAAAAACTCGGCATCACCTTCATCTACGTCACCCACGACCAGGAAGAGGCTTTGACCATGTCCGACACCGTCGTCGTCATGGCGGACGGCGTCATCCAGCAGATCGGCACCCCCGCCGACATCTACAACGAGCCCAAGAACGTCTTTGTCGCCGACTTCATCGGCGAGAGCAACATCTACAACGGCATGATGCCCGCCGACCGCCGCGTGCGCTTCCTGGGGCGGGAATTCGAGTGCGGGGACGGCGGATTTGAAAAGGACGAACCCGTGGACGTCGTCGTGCGCCCCGAGGACGTCCGGATGGTTCCCCCCGCCGAAGGCATGCTGCAGGCGACCGTCACGAGCGTGGTGTTCAAGGGCATCCACTATCAGATCGTCGCCGAGATCGGCAAAGCCGAGATCGAGATCCAGAGCACGCAGAAAAAGGAGATCGGCGACCGCATCGGCATCGTCATCGCCCCCGACGAGATCCACGTCATGAAGAAGGAGTTCACGGTCAACCGCTTCGACGGCACGATCACCAAGAAGAACACCGTGGAGTTCGGCGACGGCGAGTTCGAATGCGACGTCACCCGGCTCTACCCCGGTTCTCACCTCGACGAGGAGGGCTATCTCATCACCGCCAAGGGCGAAAAGATCGACCTCACGGGCACGCCCGTCGTCGTCGAAGTCGGGCTCGGCGACATCCGCATGAGCGACGACAGAGAGGAAGGCGGCGCCGAGGGCAACATCATCTCCCTCATCTACAAGGGCGACCACTACCGCTACATCGTGCGCACGGAGAACGAGGAGGACTACGTATTGGCGAGCGAGGATCTCTGGAACGAGAACGACCACGTCAGCCTCATCATCCCGCCCGACAAGATCAGGCTCACGCTCAAAAAGACGGAGGAAAAATAAAGAAAAATGGTCAGGTTTCATTTTTCGCGCAAACAACTCTGCATCCCCTATGCGGTGTTCCTCGCGCTGTTCGTCATCATCCCCATGCTCCTCATCCTCCTCTACGCCTTCACGGGCGAGGATGCGGACGGCAACCTCTATTTCTCCTTTGCCAACTTCCTGGAATTCTTTTCCAGCACGTCCAAATTGCAGACGCTGGGCGTGAGTCTGACCATCGCGTTCATCACGACCTTCTTCTGCCTCATCATCGCCTATCCCGTCGCCTATATCCTGGCGAGGAGCGGCTGGAAACGGACGAACGTCCTGCTGATGCTCTTCATCGTGCCCATGTGGCTCAACTTCGTCCTGCGCATCACGGCACTCCGCGAACTTCTGAACATCATCGGTTTTTTGGGCAACTATGACTATGTGAACACGGTCATCGGCATGGTGTACGACTTCCTGCCCTTCATGATCCTGCCACTCTACAATTCCCTGCAAAAAATGGACAACAGCCTTCTGGAGGCGGCGAACGACCTCGGCGCGGGCCCCGTGCACACCTTCCTGCACGTCACGCTCCCCCTGTCCATGCCCGGCATTCTTTCGGGCATCACCATGGTGTTCATGCCTTCCATGACCAACTATGTCGTCAGCGAGACCCTCGGCAACTCCAACATCACCATTCTCGGCAAGATGATCGAGGAATACTTCTCCACCTACGACGACATGCACATGGGTTCGCTCATCTCCATCATCCTGCTCGTCATCATCTTCATCACCATGCTGGTGAGCGGCGGCTTCAAACAAAACGCCGACGAATCTTCCGCGAGAGGTGCCAACTTATGGTAAAGAACAAACAGAACATCAAAAACGGCATTTCCGCCGTCTATCTCCTTCTCATTCTGCTGCTCATCTACGCCCCCATCCTGCTCCTCGTCGTCACCTCTTTCTCGTCGGCGCGGATCATCGGCGAAGAGGGCACGTTCAGCTTCGTGTGGTACGTTGAACTCTTCCAAAGCGAACGGGTCATGGGCATCCTCGTCAACACCGTGGTGCTCGCGCTGGCCGCCGCCGCGCTTGCCACCGTCCTCGGCACGGCGGGCGCCATCGGCATCTTTTACAGCAAAAAGCGGACTTCCGCCCTGCTGCAGGGCGCCAACCAGATCCCCGTCGTCAACGCGGAGATCGTCACCGCGCTCTCCCTCGCCATCCTCTTTGCCGCCCTGTCCCTGCAGCGGACCTACTTCTCCCTGCTCGTCGGGCACCTGGTGCTGTGCACCCCCTTCGTCATCATCTCGGTGTTGCCCAAACTCAAACAAATGGACAATAACCTCTACGAAGCGGCGCTCGATCTGGGCGCGTCGCCCACGCAGGCGCTCTTCAAAGTGGTCATCCCGCAGATCGCCTCGGGTATTTTGTCGGGATTTATGTTGTCGATCACCCTTTCTCTGGACGACTACATCGTGACGTCCTTCACCAAACCCGCCACCTTCGACACCATCTCGACCTACGTCTACAACGCGGTCAAGAACGAATCCAAGAGCGATCTGCCCCTCATCCGCGCGCTTTCCGCCATCGTGTTCCTCATCATGATCGTTCTGGTCGTCGCGGCAATGGTCGGCTCCGTGCGCAAGCACAAGGAGGATAAGAACAAAAATGCGTAAAACACAGAGGCTTTTCGCCATCGCGGGCGCGGCATGTGTCGCCCTTTCCTCCGCTCTCCTCTTTACCGCCTGCGCGGACGGGGAGGAAAAACAGGTGCTCCGCATCTACAACTGGGAGGACTACATCTGCAACGAGAACGACGAGGAAGCCGGCTACGTCGACCTTGTCGCCGCGTTCGAAGAGGCTTACGGCTGCGAAGTGGAATACTCCACCTTCGGCACCAACGAAAACATGTACAACGAATTGAAGATCAACGAGGGAAGTTACGACCTCGTCTGCCCCTCCGACTACATGATCATGAAGATGATCAACGAGGACATGTGCGAGCCGTTCACCGAGGACTTCAAGACGAACAGCTCGTACGCCGAGAACGTTTCCCCCTATATCCGCGAGATCTTCGAGGAGAACGGCTGGGACGACTATGCCGTCGGCTACATGTGGGGCACGATGGGATTCATGTATAACCCCGCGGCAAGCGACACCATTGCCGAGGACGTACAGTCCTGGAAGGTGCTCGAAAACGAGGCGTACTACAAGAAAGCCACCCTCAAGGACTCGGTGCGCGACACCTATTTCTACGCCCTCGCCTGCGTCTACAACGACGAACTCGCCGCGCTGGCGGATGAGTACGAAAGCGGAGATATGACCGCCGAAGAATACAACGACGAACTCAACGTCATCATGAACCGCACGGACGAAGATACCGTGGAAGCGGCGCGGCAGTACCTGCGCGACGTCAAGAAAAACATCTACGGCTTCGAAGTCGATTCGGGCAAAAACGACATGGTCACGGGCAAGATCGACATCAACTTCTGCTGGAGCGGCGACGCGGCATACGGCATCTACGAAGCGAGCGAAGAGGACGGCTCCTCCCTCGCCTACTCCGTCCCCGATTACGTTTCCAACATCTGGTTCGACGGCTGGGTCATCCCCAAGGGCGGCAACGTGGAACTCGCGGAGGCCTTCCTCGACTTCATCTCCACGCCCGAACACGCCATGATGAACATGGACTACATCGGCTATACCTCCGTCCTCGCGGGCGACGAGATCTATACCGATTGGGTGCTGGACAGTTATGAAGTCGCCGAAGAAGGCGCTCGGTTGCAGGAACTCATCGACAGCGGCGACGTCCGGGAATACGACCTCGGGTATTTTTTCAGCGACGATCCCGATACGGACGAATACACCTTCTACGCCTATGCCGAGGACAAGAGCGGCATGTTGGGCGCGCAGTACCCCGAATACGGCGTGGTGACCCGCTGCGCCGTCATGCAGTTCTTCGAAGAGGACGCCAACAACCGCATCAACATGATGTGGGAGGACGTCAAGGGCGCGGAGATCCCCATCCCCGCCGTCATCTTCATCGCCGTCATCGTCGTGGCGCTGGGGGGCGCATACCTTGTTGCAAAGTACGGCTACGACTGGTTCCGCGGCAAGCCCAAAAAAGGCTACACCAAAGTCGACGACGACAAATAACGGCAGAATGTAACGCGCTCTGCCGGAAACGGACGGTTTTCTGCCGTCCGTTTTTCATTGCCACCCCCTTTTTCCTTGCCTTCCGGGAAAAATGGTGATATAATGAGAAAAATAAACTTTTATACGGTCATACGGTCAGTCTATGAGAATTGTTGTCAAAGTCGGCACTTCCACGCTCGCCTATCCGACGGGCAGGATCAATATACGCCACGTCGAAGAACTCGTCAAGGTTCTGAGCGACCTCAAAAACGCGGGGAACGAGATCATCCTCGTGTCGTCGGGCGCCATCGGCATGGGGGTCGGAAAACTCTCTCTCCCCCGCCGCCCCGAGGACATTGCCACCAAACAGGCGGCTGCCGCCGTCGGGCAGTGCGAACTGATGTACACTTACGACAAATACTTCACCGAATACGGGCACACCGTGGCGCAGATCCTGCTCACGGGCGAGGACATGGAGAACGACGCGAGACGGCGTAACTTCGAAAATACCCTCACGCGGCTCATCGAACTGCACACCGTGCCCGTCGTCAACGAAAACGACACGGTCGCCACGGCGGAGATCGCTTTCGGGGACAACGACACCCTTTCGGCGATGGTCGCCTGCTCGGTGAAAGCCGACCTCCTGATCCTGCTCACAGACATCGACGGGCTGTACACAGCCAATCCGCACGAGGACGGGAACGCGCGGCGCATTCCCCTCGTCGAACAGATCACGCCCGAGATCGAGGCTCTGGGAGGCAAGAGCGGCTCTCGCCTCGGCACGGGCGGTATGATCACGAAACTCCGCGCGGGCAAGATCGTGACGGAGGCGGGCATCAACATGGTCATCGCCAACGGCTCCGATCCCGCGATATTATACGAAATCATGGAAGGAAAGAGCGTCGGAACGCTCTTCAAGGGTAAAAAATCATGACGACACAGGAAATTCTGAAACGGGCAAAAAAGGCGACGCGCTTCCTTGCGGCGGCCTCTCATCAGCAAAAAAACGCGGCGTTGGAACTCATGGCGGAATGCCTTTTCGAAGACACGGACAAGATCCTCGCCGCCAACCGGGAAGACATGGAAGCGGCGAAGGGCGTCATCTCGGACGTCATGCTCGACCGGCTCGCCCTGTCCCCCGCGCGCATCAAGGGCATGGCGGACGGCATTCTCGCCCTCATCTCCCTGCCCGATCCCGTCGGCGAAGTGCTTGCCCGCGTCGAGCGGCCCAACGGCCTCGTCATCGAAAAGACCGCCGTGCCCATGGGCGTGATCGCCATCATCTACGAAAGCCGTCCCAACGTCACTTCGGACGCCGCTGCGCTCGCCTTGAAGAGCGGGAACGTATGCGTGCTGCGCTCGGGAAAAGAAGCGTGGCGTTCGGCGAAAGCCATTGTAGACGCATTGCAGCGCGGCGTGCTCTCGGCGGGGTTCCCCCCCGCCTGCGTGCAGCTCGTCGAGGACACCACCCGCCAGAGTTCGACCGACCTCATGACGGCGAACGGCTACGTCGACCTCCTGATCCCCCGCGGCGGCGCGGGGCTCATCAACGCCTGCCTCGAAAACGCCACCGTGCCCTGCATTCAGACGGGCACGGGCATCTGCCACATCTATGTGGACGAATTCGCCGACTTCGACAAAGCCCTCAATATCGTGGAAAATGCCAAGACCAGCCGCCCCAGCGTATGCAACGCCGCGGAGGTCTGCCTGGTACACAAAGCCATCGCCCCCGCCTTTCTCCCCCGCCTGAAAAAACGGCTGGTCGAAGACCGCGGGGCGGCGGCCAAACAACCCGTCGAACTGCGGCTGGATGAGGAGGCGCGCAAATACATCGACGGCACGGCGGCGAAAAAGAAGGACTTCGACACCGAGTTCCTCGATTATATCCTCGCAGTCGCCGTCGTGGACGATACGGAAGAGGCGATCAGACATATTCTCAAACACTCCACCCACCACTCCGACGCCATCGTCACCGAGGACAAAGCCAACGCCGACGCCTTCCTGACGGGCGTGGACAGCGCGGCAGTATACGTCAACGCCTCCACCCGTTTCACGGACGGCGGCGAATTCGGGCTCGGCTGCGAAATGGGCATTTCCACCCAAAAACTGCATGCCCGCGGCCCCATGGGGCTCAGGGAACTGTGCACTTACAAATACATCGTTCGCGGCGACGGTCAGATCCGTTGAACGCAGGAAAAGGGCGGAAAGCCGCCCTTTTTTGCCGATCTTATATATTATGTCTGACATAGTACACTGCAAAAGGAGAATTGTATCATGTCCTGTCCCAACGTAAAGGAATGTATCTGCCCGAAAACGACCTGTCCGAACCACGGGCAGTGCTGCGCCTGCGTCAAAAAGCACAGAGATACGGACAGCCTGCCCTTCTGCCTTTTCCCCGACAACGGCGGCGACAAATCCAATCGCAACCGCTATGAGGTCCTGAAAAGACGATTCGGGCAAGAAGGACAATGACGGCAAACAACGCCGAATGCACGGCGAACGGACATCGGAAAGGAGAAACGACATGGCATATACGCTGACGGAAAAATACGACCGCATCCGCGCCGCCGCACTCGCCGCCGCAGGCGCCGACCCCGTCCGGATCGTTCAGACGGTCATGGCGCGGGAATTTATCGGCATGCACGGCCCCGAGCACCATTTCCTTGACGGCGCGGCATTCCTCGCCGCCTATAAAAACGCGGGCGGCGGCATCGACCTGCCCGCCGCGCTCGACGCCCTTGCGGAACGGACGCGCGCCATGCCGGGCGCGATGTGCGGCCTCTGGGGCGTGTGCGGCGCCGCCGCTTCCGTCGGGGCGGCACTCTCCGTCATACACGGCACTTCCCCTTTGAGCACGGACGAATATTATAAGGACAACATGGAACTCACCTCCCGCATCCTCGCCCGCATGAGCTCGATCGGCGGCGCGCGTTGCTGCAAGCGCAACGCCTTTCTCGCCCTTTCAATCGGAGCAGCGTTCATGCGGGAAAAGTACGGCGTCCCGATGCAGACGGGCAGGATCGAATGCACCTTTTCCGCGCAGAACCGACAATGCCTCGGAACAAAATGTCCTTTTCACGCGGAAACCGTCTCATAACGACAAAAAATGCCGCGTGCCGGCCGTTCCGCCGCCCGTAAAAAACTTTCGGTAATTATTTTTCAAATCCCCATTGACAAAACGGCCGTCTTCCGTTATAATGAATACGGTTGACAAAAATTGATTTTGTCTTCAAATTTTTGTAAGAGGGAGAAATTATGTTCTTTTTCTATGGTTGGGGCACGAAAGCCGATCGGAAAAACTTATACGCCGACAGTTTCTGCAAGATCTGCAACGCGCCGTTTCATTTTCAGGTCGTTATTCAATACGATTATTTCAGTTTGTTCTTCATTCCCATCATCAAATGGAACAAACGCTATTATCTGGAATGCCCCCGCTGCGGCAATGCCCACCCCATCGACAAACAGACCTATCTGAACATCAAAGAAGGCTTACTGCCGCAATCTTCCGGCGCCGCACCCGCAGCACAGGCCGCCGGGGCGAAAAACCCGTTCGGCGAGTTTGAACCGGCCGCCGCACCCGCGGCATCCGCTCCGACGGAAACAGCCGCCGCAACGGCGGAAACCACCGGGGAGAAGCCGGCCGACACACCCGATCAAAACTAAAATCTCCGCGCTTTTTCGAGAAGAAAAAGCGCAATTTTTTAAGGAGAAAAACAGCGATATGGAACAGACCAGATTCTATTACACTTTCGAGCCCGTCGCCATCGACGTGTCGGACGAAAAGGAAGCCAAAAAATACGGCCGTCCCTTCATCGGCTTTGAAAATGACCTGTCCGACCGTTTTCGCCGACTGAAAGAGGTATACGACAGAGCCGAAAAGGAAGACGTGCACATCACCGTCAACGCCTTCCCGCCCGTTTCGGGCGTCGCGGAGATAGCTGTCTTTCACGAAATCAAATTCAGACTTTTCTCCCGCGCCGTCAAAAAGCAGTGTTTCTTCCTCTGCATCACGAAATACGAAGCGGACGGGACCATGGACCTATACGAATACGAAACGAACGATTTCCGGGAAACCGAACAGATTTTCCGGGACTTTCTGCAAGAGGGCGCCCTTCCCGACCTGACAAGGTGGAAGCGCATTCCGATCGGATGACGGGCGAGGCGTCCCCTTTTCCCATTGACAAATAAAGAGGCAGCCCCTTTTTCGGGACTGCCTTTTGCTTGCTTTTTGCGATGCGGTCATTTCCGGGCGTTCTTTCTCTTGCGGTACAGGCGCATGAAGATCTTGGAGATCTCCACGGCGACGAGCGGGAAGAGCGCCAGCGCGATGCAGATGAGCCATTCGCTCCAATTGATGGAGACCAAACTGAAGAGTTGCTGCAGCGGCGGCACGAACAGCACGAGCGCGATGATCGCAGCCGACGCGAGGAGCGCCCACCAAAGGGTCTTGTTGTGCCCCTGCCCCGGTTTGAAGATCGAATCGTAGTTGGAACGCTGGTTGAGCGCGTGCGACAGCTGAGATACGGACAGCACGATGAAGGTCATGGTCATCGACTGATCGTGGTTATGATAAATATTCATGCCGATGAAGTACGCCGCGAGTGCCGCTGCCGAGATGAAGAGGCCGTGCAGGATGATGCGGTAGATCATGCCGCGCTCGAAGAGCGTGCCCGACCGCACGGGCTTCTGTTTCATGATATTGGAATCGGCGGGGTCGACGCCCAGCGCGACGGCGGGCAGCGAGTCGGTCGCAAGGTTGATGAGCAGGATATGCACCGCCAGGATGGGCATTTCCCAGCCGAAACAGACGGCGAGCAGCAGAATGAGTATCTCCGCGATATTGCCCGCGACGAGGAACTGAATGACCTTCTGGATGTTGCGGTACACCCTTCTGCCCTCGCGCACGGCATACTCGATGGTGGTAAAGTTGTCGTCGAGCAAGATCATGTCCGCGGCGTCTTTGGCAACGTCCGTGCCCGTGATGCCCATGGCGACGCCGATGTCCGCCTCTTTGAGGGCAGGCGAATCGTTGACGCCGTCCCCCGTCATCGCAGCGATCTCGCCGCACCGTTTGAGCGAGCGGATGATGCGCAGTTTGTCGGAGGGAGAGACGCGGGCGAACACCACGCAGTCTTTGACCTTTTGGTCGAGCTCCTCGTCCGTCATCTCTTCCAGCTCCTGCCCGGAGATGCAGGTATTGCCCTCCCGGAAAATGTGAAGTTGTCTGGCGATCGCCATGGCGGTGACCTTATGGTCGCCCGTGATCATGACCACGCGGATGCCCGCCTCGTGGCAGGTTTCCACCGCCTGAATGACTTCCTTCCTCGGCGGGTCGATCATGCCCGTCACGCCGATGAAGGTCATACCCTCTTCGATGTCCGCGTCGTCCTCCGCGGGCACGGACGTGTGGACGCGCTTGGCAAAGCCGAGCACGCGCAGCGCGTCCTCGCTCATGCGGTTGCAGAGCCTGAGCACGTTTTCCCGGTCGGCGTCGGTCATCGGACGGACGCCGTGCTCGGTCTGATACATCGTGCAGAGAGGCAAAAGTTCGTCCACCGCGCCCTTGGTATAGGCGACGAGCCCCTCTTCCGTGCGGTTGAGCACGGTCATGCGCTTGCGGTCGGAATCGAAGGGCTGTTCGAAGAGGCGCGGGTGCGCGTCCTCATATTCCTCCGCATCGATACCGAATTTTTCGGCGAACAGGACGAGCGCGCCTTCGGTCGGGTCGCCGAGGATATGCCCGGGATTGTCGGGATCCTTTTTGGCGTTCACGCAGAGCGCGCAGGCGGAGAGCAGGTCGCCGTAGACCGAACGGTCATAGCGCGCGGCAAGCTCCTCCGCGGAAGTCGTCCGCCCGGCCTCGAAATCGCCGTTGACGGCGACGTGCGTGACGGTCATTTGGTTGAGCGTCAGCGTGCCCGTCTTGTCGCAGCAGATGACGGAGGCGCTGCCCAGCGTTTCCACGGCGGGCAGGCTCTTGACGAGCGCGTTTTTCTTTGCCATGCGCTGCACGCCGAGCGCCATGACGATGGTCGACGTCGCGGGCAGACCCTCGGGAATGATGGAGATCGCCAGCGAAATGGCGATGAACACGTAGTTGACCCAGGCCTCCCAGCCGTCACGAATGAGGCCGATGCAGAAGATGAGAACGCAGACGATGAGCCCGACGACCGAAAGCGTCTTGCCCACGGCGTTGAGTTTGCGCTTCATGGGCGTATCGAAATCGTCCTGTTCGTCCAGAAGATTCGCGATCTTACCGACCTCGGTGTTCATGCCCGTGCCGACGACGACGCCCGTCGCGTTGCCGTACATGACGATGGATGAACTGTACGCCATGTTGACGCGGTCGCCCAAGGGGGCGTTTTCGGGCAGAACGGTCGCCCCGTCCTTCTCGGCGGGCACGCTCTCGCCGGTGAGCGCGGCTTCCTGTATTTTGATGTTCGCGTCGCGGATGATGCGGATGTCGGCAGGTACGATGCACCCGTCCTCCAGATACACCACGTCTCCGGGCACCAATTCGGATGCGGGCACGACGCTCTCCTCGCCGTTGCGCATGACGCGCGCCGTGGGCGCCGTCATGCTTTTGAGCGCTTCGAGGGCATTCATCGCCTTCTTTTCCTGGATGACACCGATCGTGGCGTTCAGGGCGATGACGATGAGAATGACGATGCACTCCGCCAGCCCCTCGCCATCCTCGAAAAAGCTCATGACGAAGGAAAACACAGCCGCGATGAAGAGAATGATGACCATCACGTCGGTGAGCTGTTCCCAAATCATCCGCCCGATGCTCTTGGGTTTTTTCTCCCGCAGGTTGTTCTTGCCGTACTTTTTCAGGCGTTCGGCGGCTTCGGCGTCGCTTAAACCATCTTCGGTGGTCTGTAAGATCTCCTCCGTTTCCGCCGCCGTCAAAGAATGCCAGGGCTTTTTTTGCTGACTCTCCATGATAATGTGGAAAAATCCTCCTTTATCGTATGATTTTTTTATAAACGCAAAAAGACATAGCCGAACTTCGGTTATGCCTCGTCGTCTTTCCTGTTTGATTTTTTTGTATTCAGGCAAACTGCCTTCGTACTTCGGTTGCCGTCGCTTGGATCGCAGCCGTCCGCGTTCATTTTTCCGCTCCTTTATCCAAACCGCGTCGTTTTGCGGTTTTTTATATCATAACATATTTCCCGTGTGCTGTCAACGGTTTTAGAGCATATTTTCCTTCGGCAAGAAAATATTCGCATGCCCCGCCGGAAAAATCGGAAAAAACGCCCTTTCTTCACGCAAAATCCCTTACTTTCTCTATATATTATGTCACGCATAGTACATGATATATGTTGACTTTCATGCTTTGATTTTTTTGATCGCAGAAATATCGCCGCTGCAAAGCCTTTCCAGGTTTTCAAATATCTTTTCTGCATCCCAATCCCACCATTTCAAACGCAGCAGAAAGGCGATCGTTTCGTCGTCAAAACGCTTGCGGATGACCCGCGCGGGATTTCCGCCGACGATGTGATAGGCGGGAACGTCTTTGGAAACGACCGAACAGGCGCCGACGATCGCGCCGTCGCCGATATGCACGCCGGGCAAAACGGTTACGTTCTGCCCGATCCAGACGTCGTTGCCGACGACCGTATCCCCTTTCAAGGGCAAATCGGCGAGGGAAGGCGTCACCTTCTCCCAGCCGCCGCCCATGATGTTGAACGGGTATGTGGTGGCAGAGCGCATGCGGTGGTTGGCGCCGTTCATGACGAACTCCACCCCTCGGGCGATGGCGCAAAATTTCCCGATGATCAGTTTATCGCCGAGAAAGGGATAGTGATGCGTCACATGTTTTTCAAAGTTTTCCGCGCCCTCCGGGTCATCGTAATAGGTGTACTCCCCCACCTCGATATTGGGACGAGTGATAACGTTTTTAATAAAACAGACGCTCGGGACGGCGGGATTGGGAATGACCGCATCCGGGTCGGGACCGCAGCGTTGCATATCAATCTCCTTATATTTTTTTCTGCAAAGGGAAACCGCAGGGATCCGCCCTTTTTTACAGCCTGCACGGCGACCGCCGCCCTTTTCCCCTCAGGGCATGGACGCACGTCATAATTTCAAGAACAACCCGCTGATGAGGATCGCCGCCATGCAGAGCGGCGCGACGTACCGCACCATGATGCGGAAGTATTTGCGCACGGGTTTTTTGCGCAGACCTATCTCGTCTGCCAGAAGGTTTTGATCGACGAAATATCCCGCAATGACGCAGGTGCCGATCGCCACGAGCGGCATGAGGATGCTGTTGGAGAAATAGTCGAATATGTCGAGAATGGTCATGTCTCCGATCTTGATCATGGAGAGCGGCCCGAACCCAAGGGATGAAAGGCTCCCGAGCACGAGAGAGAACCCGAACACGACGACGCAGGCGACCCAACGCTTGAGATGACAGTTTTCCCGCAGGACGGCGACGATGGTTTCGACGAGGGAGATGGACGACGTGAGCGCGGCAAAAAATACGAGAATAAAGAACACCGCGCCGATCCACTGCCCGCCGGGCAGGTTGTTGAACACCGCGGGGAGCTGCACGAACATCAACGACGGCCCCGATGAAGAAATTGCCGCGGCGGGGTCTGCCGAAAAGGCATAGATGGAAGGAATGATAATGGTCGCCGCCACGATGGCAAAAGAGCTGTCGCACACGGCGATCTGCAGGGAGGAAGCGGGAATGCTTGCGTTCTTCTTCATGTAGGAGCCGTACGTTATCATGATGCCCATCGCCAGGGACAGGGAATAGAAGAGCTGTCCGAGCGCGGCGAGCAGCGTTTCGTAGGTAAATTCGCTGAAATCGGGGATGAACAGGTCGGCGACCCCTGCCGCCGCGCCGTCCTGGCAGAGCACATAGATCATCAGAAAGATCGCCAGCACCGCAAGCAGGGGCATGAGGATCTTGCTGATGCGTTCGATGCCCTTCTGCACGCCGAACACGACGACGAACACCGTCGCCGCCGTGAAGATGAGGAAGAACGCGAGGGGCTGCCACGGGTCGGCGGTGAATGCGCCGAAGAACGCCTGCGACGTTTCCACCGTCGCGCTCTCTCCGAGCAGCATGGGATCGACCGCAAAAAAGGCGACGATGTATTTCACGACCCAGCCGCCGATGACGCAGTAATACGGCACGATGATGACGGGCACGGCGATACAGAGAAACCCGAACCACTTGAATTTCTTGTTCAGCGCGGCAAAGGCGCCGACGGCGCTCTTCCCCGTCTTTCTGCCGATGGCAATCTCGAGCATCAGAAGGCAGATGCCGAAAGTCGCCGCGAGCAAAATGTAGCAGAGCAGAAAAACGCCGCCGCCGTATTTCGCCGCGAGATACGGGAATCGCCAGAGATTGCCCAGCCCGACGGCGGATCCCGCCGCCGCCAGCACGAAGCCGATCTTGGAGGAAAAACCCTTATGCCCGCCGTCCGTTTTCGCCTGCTTGTCCTTGCCATCCTTCTGCACCGCTCCCTGCGGCTGTCCGTCCGGCATTCCGCCGCCCGTTTCCCCGCCCGCCGCGGGCGTAAACTCTTCTTTCATCACTCTCTCCTATCTTATTTTTTACGGCGCCGCACGCCCGTATGTATGCATTGTAGCAAAAAAAGGGATCTTTGTCAATCCCCTTTCCGCAAAAACGGCAAAACCTGCCGGGCGTCATAAAACATGAACGGCAAAAAACCGGCGGCCCGCTCCCGCCGCTTCGGGAACGCCTATACGGACT
>JAGHJP010000042.1 GCA_017886575.1 Clostridia bacterium | reverse complement strand
GGCAACCAGATCGGGCTTGCCACGGGCCAGGTGGACGAGATCTATCACGAGGGCTATGCGGCAAAGCGCATGGAGATCGGCGCGGTCATCGGCGCGGCGCCCGCGGAGAACGTGCGGCGCGAACGCCCCGCTCCCGGCGACGTCGTCATTCTCTTGGGCGGCAGAACGGGGCGGGACGGCTGCGGGGCGCGACCGGTTCCTCCAAATCGCACACGATGCAGTCCCTCGAAACGTGCGGCGCGGAAGTGCAGAAGGGCAACGCGCCCGAAGAGCGCAAATTGCAGCGCCTCTTCCGCAACCAGCAGGCGTCCCTGCTCATCAAACGCTGCAACGACTTCGGTGCGGGCGGCGTGTCCGTCGCCATCGGCGAGCTTGCCGCCGGGCTGGAGATCGACCTCAACGCCGTGCCCAAGAAATACGAAGGGCTGGCCGGCACCGAGCTTGCCATCTCCGAATCGCAGGAGCGCATGGCGGTCGTCGTGGCGAAGGAGGACGCCGCGGAGTTCTGCCGCCTGGCGGCGGAGGAGAACCTCGAAGCGACGGTCGTCGCGCGGGTCAAGGAAGAAAAGCGCCTGACCATGTTCTGGAACGGCAAAAAGATCGTTGACCTCTCCCGCGAGTTCCTGAATTCCAACGGCGCGGAAAAACACATCGGCATCACGCCCGTCGCCCCGCAGGATTACCGGAGAAATGTCGCGGGCGGGTTTACGGCAAACTATAAAAAGCTGGCGGGCGACCTCAACGTCTGCTCCAAACGCGGGCTTGCCGAGCGGTTCGACTCGACCATCGGCGCGGGCACGGTGCTCATGCCCTTCGGAGGCAGGCACCAGCTGACGCCCGTCCAGGCGATGGTGCACAAGATCTCCATGGAGAAGAAGGACACCAAGACCTGCTCGTACATGGCGTGGGGGTATAACCCGTACATTTCCGAAAAGAGCCCGTACCACGGCGCCTATCTCGCGGTCGTCGAATCGGTTTCCAAACTCATCGCCACGGGCGCGAAAAACGAGGACGTGTATCTTACCTTCCAGGAATATTTCGAACATCCGAACACCGACGGCAAGCGTTGGGGGCAGCCCCTCGCCGCGCTCCTCGGCGCGTTCGAGGCGCAGAAAGACCTGAAGATCGCCTCGGTCGGCGGCAAGGATTCCATGAGCGGCACCTTTGAAGACCTCGACGTGCCGCCCACGCTGGTTTCCTTCGCGGTCACCACGGGCAACGTGGACGAGGTCGTGCCCAACCATTTCAAGGCGGCGGGGCACAAGGTCGTCCTGCTGCAGCCCGTCTACAACGAAAATCATCTGCCTTATCCCGGGAGCCTTATCGCCGTGTGGCGGCAGGTCAGCGAACTGCTTGCAAGCGGCAGGGCGGTCACGGCATACACGCCGACCTACGGCGGCGTGGCGGAAGCCGTCATGAAGATGTCCTTCGGCAACGGCGTCGGGTTTGCGTTTGACGATTCCGTGCCCACGGAAGAGATCTTCGGCTACAACTACGGCGCGTTCGTCCTCGAACTTGCGGGCGACGAAGAGATCGGCAGGCCGCTCGGCAGAACGACGGCGGAGCCGGAAATTTCTTACCGCGGCGAAAAACTCTCTCTCGACGAATTGCTCAAAATTTACGAGGACAAGCTCGAACCCATCTTCCCCTGCAACATTTCCCAGGGCGAAGGCAAACTGCGCGCCTTCTCCTATCGTGCAAAGGAATGGCCCGTGCCCGCGGTCAAGGCGGCAAAGCCCA
This sequence comes from Clostridia bacterium, assembly GCA_017886575.1. Classification (GTDB taxonomy): domain Bacteria; phylum Bacillota; class Clostridia; order Christensenellales; family Borkfalkiaceae; genus RGIG4074. The sequence goes on along the minus strand of JAGHJP010000042.1, from coordinate 2,062 downwards.
AGGTGCTCATTCCCGTGTTTCCCGGCACCAACTGCGAATACGACTCCGCCAAGGCAATGGAGGAAGCGGGCGCCGCGGCAAAGATCATCGTCATCAATAACCTCACCGCGGACGGCATTTCCCGCTCGGTGGAAAAATTCGCCGAAGAGCTGAAAACTTCGCAGATGGTGTTTATCCCCGGCGGATTTTCGGGCGGCGACGAGCCGGACGGCTCGGGCAAATTCATCACGGCGTTCTTCCGCAACGGCGCGATCAAAGAGGAAGTCACCAGGCTCCTGGAAGCGCGCGACGGCCTGATGTGCGGCATCTGCAACGGTTTCCAGGCGCTCATCAAACTCGGCCTGGTGCCCTACGGCAAGATCGTCGACGCCGACCCGTCCGCGCCCACGCTCACCTTCAACACCATCGCCCGCCACCAGTCCCGTCTGGTGCGCACGCGCGTCGCGTCCAACAAATCCCCCTGGCTCGCCGAAACGCAGGTGGGGGACATCTATACCGTTCCCATCTCCCACGGCGAAGGCAGGTTCTATGCGAGCGACGAACTCATCCTGCAGCTCGCCGCCAACGGGCAGATCGCCACGCAGTACGTCGACGGGGACGGCGACCCCACGTCGGACGTGCACTTCAACCCCAACAACTCGGCTTTTGCCGTCGAGGGCATCACCTCGCCCGACGGCAGGGTGTTCGGCAAGATGGGGCATGCCGAAAGGAAGGGATACGGACTGTACAAGAACGTGCCCGGCGACCTCGAGATCGGCATGTTCCGCAGCGCGGTGAAGTACTTCAAATAAGAGAAAAATCAAACGAAACGAAGAGAATACAGAAACAGGAGGATCTAATTTATGGCATATTATTATCCCGAACCTTCCAGGACATTCAGCGAATATCTTTTGGTGCCCGGCTATACGCCCGAAGGGTGCGTGCCCGCGAACGTCAGCTTAAAGACGCCGCTCGTGAAATTCAGAAAGGGCAAAGAGGAATGTCCGATCAGCCTGAACATCCCCATGGCCTCCGCCATCATGCAGTCGGTCTCCGACGACACCATGGCGATCGCGCTGGCAAAGGAAGGGGGCATGTCCTTCATCTACGGCTCCCAATCGGTCGAGGACGAGGCGGCCATGGTCGCCCGCGTCAAGAATTATAAGGCGGGGTTCGTGGTCAGCGATTCCAATGTCACGCCCGAAGCCACGCTTGCCGACGTGCTGGCGCTCGTGCAGGAGCGGGGACACAACACCATCGCCGTCACCGAGGACGCTTCGCCCAACGGCAAGCTTCTCGGCATCGTCACCAGCCGCGATTACCGTGTCAGCCGCATGGACCCCGCCGATAAGGTCAAAGACTTCATGACCCCGCGCGAAAAACTCATCACCGCGGGCGAAAAGACCACCCTCAAAGAAGCGAACGACATCATCTGGGACCACAAACTCAATTCCCTGCCCATCGTCGACAAGAACGGCAGGCTGATGTATTTCGTATTCCGCAAGGACTATTCGGCGCACAAGGAAAATCCGCTCGAACTTCTCGACAGCAACAAGCGCTATATGGTCGGCGCGGGCATCAACACGCGCGACTACGAGGAGCGCGTTCCCGCCCTGGTGGACGCGGGCGTGGACGTGCTCTGCATCGATTCCTCCGAAGGGTACAGCTGCTGGCAGGCCAAGACGCTCGAATTCATCCGTAAGAAATACGGCGACAAGGTGAAAGTCGGCGCGGGCAACGTGGTGGACAGAGACGGTTTCCTCTTCCTCGCCAAAGCGGGCGCGGACTTCGTCAAGGTCGGCATCGGCGGCGGCTCCATCTGCATCACGCGCGAACAGAAGGGCATCGGCCGCGGTCAGGCGACCGCCGTCATCGAAGTGGCGCAGGCGCGCGACGAGTATTTCAAGGAAACGGGTATCTATGTCCCCATCTGTTCGGACGGCGGCATCGTGCACGACTATCACATGACCCTCGCCCTTGCCATGGGCGCGGACTTCCTGATGATGGGCAGGTATTTCGCCCGCTTCGACGAAAGCCCGACCAACAAACTCAACATCAACGGCACGTACGTCAAGGAATATTG
>JAGHJP010000041.1 GCA_017886575.1 Clostridia bacterium | reverse complement strand
GGCAGACGAACAAATAAATCCCATAAGTCACCGCACCCACGGGGCCCACGGGCGTGACAGGTCCTACGGGTCCGACGGGTCCCACGGGCACAGCGGGGGCAACGGGGGCAACGGGAGCAACGACCGTTTCCGATTATCTGAGCGCGTACTCTACGCCCACTGCGCCCGTTACAAGCGGCAACGCTCTGGAATTCGACAAGAACGCGACTCTGACCGGCACGGCGCTGTCGCATATGGAGGGTGCGTCGACGGTCACCATCAACACGCAAGGGACGTATTATGTCGCCTATTCGGGGACGGTTTCGCCCAAGTCCGGCACCTCCTCTTTCCCCGTGAACAACCTGCTCACTTTCCGACTCAACGGTACGAACATTCCCGGCGCGGCGTCTCAGCACGTCTTTTCCGCCGCGAACCAGACGGAATCGCAGAGTTTTTCCGCCGTCTTTGCGGTGACGAGCGTACCCGCGTCGTTCGTCGTATACTCCGCCGGCGGTAACTTTAATTATTCCAACACTTCCCTGAACGTCGTCAAACTCGGCTGACGCGCACAGAGCGGCGAAAAGCGGTCCCCCTTTCGGGAGGGACCGCTTTGACCGTGTTGCTTTGCCCGTTCAATCCGCGGCGATGTTGGTGCGGATGTTGTTGATCGCCGATTTTTCCAGACGGGAGACCTGCGCCTGCGAAATGCCGACCTCCTCGGAGATCTCCGTCTGCGTCTTGCCCTCGTAATAGCGCAAAAAGAGAATTTTCTTCTCCCGTTCCTGCAGGCGGTTCATCGCCTCGCCGAGAGCGACGTGTTCCGTCCATATCTCGTCGTTGTTCTTTTCGTCATAGATCTGATCCATTAAAAGCAATGCGTCGCCCGACTTGTTATAGACGGGGTCGTAGAGGGAAACGGGGTCGGAAATGGCGTCGAGGGCGTAGACCACTTCGCGCACCGCCACGTTCATCTCCCTGGCGATGTTCTCGATGGTCGCCTCTTTGTCCTGCTCCTCCAATTTTTCCCGTACCTTCAGCACCTTATACGCCGTGTCGCGGATGCTGCGGCTGACGCGCAGGGAATTGCCGTCCCGCAGGTAGCGCTTGATCTCCCCGACGATCATGGGCACGGCGTAGGTGGAGAATTTGACCCCCACGCGCAGGTCGAAGTTGTCGATGGCCTTGATGAGCCCGATGCAGCCCGCCTGAAAGACGTCGTCGGCGTTGGCGTTTTTGGACCAGAACCGCTTGACGAGGGACAGGACGAGGCGCATGTTGCCGACGATGAACTTCTCGCGGGCGTCTTTATCCCCCGCTTTGAGCTTTTGCATCAGATCGTCGCTCTCCTTGGCGGTCAGGCGGGGCAGGCCGGACGTCTGCACGCCGCAGATCTCTACTTTTTGCATCATACTCTTTTCACCTCCCGTATGTAAAAGCGCTTTCGCGCGGAAGGCATTTTCAGTATGTGCGGTTTACGGGAATTTTACCCCTTATCATTCCATTTTGCTGATTTCCGTTTTCAGGCGGTCGATGATCTTCTTTTCCAGACGGGATATGTAGCTTTGGGAGATGCCGAGCATATCCGCCACCTCCTTCTGCGTGCGCTCCTCTTTGCCGTTCAGCCCGAAGCGCAGGCAGACGATCTGCTTTTCCCGTTCCGGCAGTTTTTCCACCGCCGCCCGCAGGAGTTCGCGCTCCACGCCGTTTTCCACTTTGCCGTACACCGCATCGGTGTCCGTGCCCAAAACATCCGAGAGGAGCAGTTCGTTGCCGTCGAAGTCGGTGTTGAGCGGTTCGTCGAAAGAGACTTCGGCTTTGAGCCGCACGCTGCGGCGCAGGTACATGAGTATCTCGTTCTCGATGCAGCGGGAGGCATAGGTCGCCAGTTTGATGTTTTTTTCCAGACGGTAGGAATTGATCGCCTTGATGAGCCCGAGCGTGCCGATGGACACGAGGTCCTCGGCGTCCACGCCCGTGTTGTCGAACTTGCGGGCAATGTAGACCACGAGGCGCAAATTGTGTTCGATGAGGCTGGCGCGCACGTTCTCCGGGTCCTGGTTCTTATCCAGCTTTTCGAGGAGCCTGGATTCCTCTTCGGCGTTGAAGGGCAGCGGCAGCGCCTCGGTGCCGCAGATATAGTGTACGGAGCCGTCCGAAAAGCTCTCCTCCGCCCAAAGGGGCTCCCCCTCTTTCTCCGTTTCCTCTTCTCTCTCCCCCTCATCGGCGACGAGTTTTTTCCACAGGTCCCGTATCCTTTGCAAAAGTTCTTTCAACACGGCGTCCCACCTCCTTGAATAGCTGCGGATGCAGTACGATCTGATACCCTCTGCCGAGCCGCGCGGGCGTGAGGGCAAAATATACGTTTTCTATTATATTCTTCCCCGCGGCGGAATATATCTCGATCCGCGCGGGAAAAATCTTCAGTTCCCCGTCGCCCGTGGCGGTATGTACCCGTAAACTTTCCATGTCCTCCCGCGGCGGCGGCGCGCCGAAGAGTTCCAACGCAAGGACGGGATCGAGAAGGCAGACGGGCCTGTCCCCGCGCATAAGACTGTTGCCCGTATCGAGGAGACCCATGCCCGCGATCTCCCGCCCGTCCGCGAGAGCGATACGGCAGCGGTACAAGAGCTTTGTGCGGCGATAGCGCCTGTACAGCGCCGAAAACAAACGGCGGACGAGGAGCAGAAAAACGAGCCCGCCGCAGAGCACGGCGCCGAGCGGCGCCTGCGCGATAAAATAACCGCCCGCCCCATCGTAATCGATGTCAAAGAAAGCATACATGCCCAAAAGCAAGCCGCCGAACGCAAAGGTATAGAGGTAGAAGAACAGAATGGCGAGGGCGTACTCTTTGACCGACCTTGCGCGCACGGCGACGAGGCAGAGGAGCGCGCCGAAGAGGTAGCGCACGGCGAACGCCCAGCCCGCCGCAAGCTTAAAAAAGGGAAAAACGACGGCGAACGCCGCGCCGCACGCGGCGGCAAAAAACAAACGGGCTTTGCCCACGGGCAGGCGGACGGTCTTTTGGGCGAGGTACAAGAGCGCCCCGTCCAGGAGAAAATTTTCCGCCAGCGCATACTCGATATAGACTTTCACGCCCTCACCCCCTGCCGAAAAGTATAGCGGACGGCAAAAAGAAAAATCTGACCTGTTTTGTAAGTACAAGTCAGATTTTGCAGGAAACGCCGAAAGGCTTCCCTTTTCAGAGCAGAGCCCCTTCAATGCAGGGGCTCTGCTTTTCGTGCTGCTTTTCGGACTGCGTTCCCTGCAACGGGTCCGCGCCGACGACAAAAAAGAACGCATGAAAAATCCTTTCCACACGTTCCCTTTATTTTGCCTTGCATATATGCGGGCTTTTTCATGACGGCATATACCGCTTTTTTTGCTGACCCGTATTCCGCAAAGCTATATTTGCAAGCTGCGAAATACGGTTTGGAGGAGGTTTTGAGAAATGACTCTTTCGACCTTGTCCGGCTTTGTCCGTGTTTCGCCGCTGACGATAACAGTATGGGCGGTACGCGGCGTTTTATGCGCGGACGGATAAAAAAAGTTATCTCCTCCCGTCACTCATCGTCGTCGGGCAGATCGACGTTGTGATAGACGTTCTGCACGTCGTCGAGTTCTTCGAGCGCCTCCAGCATGTTCTCGAAGGTCTTGACCTTTTCGGCGGGCAGAACGATCTTGTTCTGCGGGATCATGGCGATCTCCGCCTGCAAAAATTTGATCTTGTCCTCGATCTCCTCGTTCCTTCTGCCCTTGGGCGCCGCCGCGACCAGTTCGGCATTCTTCTCTTCCAGATATTTGCGCACGTCCGAGAAAGCCTCGGGGGTGGTAAAGATCTCGTAGACGTCGTCGCCGGCTTTGATGTCGTCCGCGCCCGCTTCCAGCGCAAACTCGGTCATGGTATCCTCGTCCAACTCCAACGTGCGTTCGACGACGATATAGCCCTTGTTTTCGAAATTATAGGAAACGCAGCCTGTGCTGCCCATGGAACCGCCGTGCTTGGAGAGCACGCTTCTGACGTCGCCCGCGGTGCGGTTGTTGTTGTCCGTCAGCGTCTGAATGATGACCGCCGAACCGGCGACGCCGTACCCTTCATAGGTCAGTTCCTTATAGTCGGAACCGCTGAGTTCGCCCGCCGCCTTCTTGATGGAACGCTGAATGTTGTCGTTGGGCATGTTCGCCGCCTTTGCCTTGGCGATGACGTCGGCGAGTTTGCTGTTGGTGTCGGGGTTGGGGTTGCCCTTCGCCGCGACCGCCAGCTCTCTGCCGAGTTTGGTGAATATCCTGCCGCGCGCCGCGTCGGCTTTGCCTTTCTTGGCGGCGATGTTGTGCCATTTGCTGTGTCCTGACATATCGTATTCTCCTTTTTGGGTGTATTATTTTTGAAATTCGCCCCGCTTGAGCGCATACATGACCACGCCCGCCGAGACCGCCGCGTTCAGGCTTTCCTGCGTGCGGCGCATGGGAACGGTGACGGTGTATGCCCTGCGGCTCTTTACCTCCGCGCGGATGCCGTGCCCCTCGTTTCCGATGACCAGACAGAACTTTTCGGGCGGCGTGAAAACAAAGACGTTTTCCCCGTCCAGATCGGCCGTGACGAGCGGTACGCCTTCGAGCGCGGCAAGGATGTCCGCCGCGTTCCCCTCGTACAAAGCGGTGTGAAACACGCCGCTCATGCTTGCCCGCACCGCCTTGGGGGAATAGGGATCGGCGCAACCGAGAAGGTATATCTCCTCATATCCCGCGGCGTTCGCCGTGCGGATGATGGCGCCAAGGTTTCCGGGGTCGGACACGCCGTCCAGCAAAAGACAGCTCTTTCCGGGCGCTTTGAGGGCGGGGCGGGGCATGCGCACGACGGCGAGCACCCCCTGCGGGGTCTGTTCGCCCGATACCTTTTCAAACACATCGTCCGACAGAATTATTACGGGCATGGGTAAGCCGGAATAGGCATTCCCCGCTTTTTGCGCCTTGCTCTCGGAAAGCGCGAGCAGGGAAATTTCGCCGCCCGCCGCGAGGCATTCGGCGACCATTTTTTCCCCTTCCGCCACATATTCCCCGTACAGGGCGCGGTATTTTTTCTGTTGCAGGGAAACGAGTTTTTTGACCGTGGGATTGCTGCGCGAGGTAATGAGCATATGTGCCTGCCTGTCTGGTCCTTTCTTTACGAAATAAAAGCCTTTAAGGTGCAATTAAAGGCTTTTATCGGCGTTATTATTACAGAGCGGCTTTTGCCTTTTCCACCAGCGCGGTGAAAGCGGCGGGATCGCTGACGGCAAGTTCGGAAAGGACCTTTCTGTTCAGCGCGATGTCCGCCTTTTTCAGACCGTTCATGAGTTTGCTGTAAGAAATGTTGTTCATCCTCGCCGCGGCGTTGATGCGCGCGATCCAGAGGCGGCGGAAATCTCTCTTCTTTCTCTTACGGCCGATGTAGGCGTATTGCAGGGACTTCATGACCGCTTCGCGGGCGATCCTGTAAGAACGGTGCTTGCTGCCGAAGTAGCCCTTGGACAATCTCAAAATTTTTCTGCGCTTTTTTACTGCGTTTACGGCTCTCTTGATTCGCATTTTCTTCTATCCTCCTCTTACTTCTTGTAAGGCATCATGCTCTTGACGTTGTTTTCCTGCGCGGAAGACACGAGCGTGTTGGTGTGCAGTCTTCTCATTCTCTTTCTGTTCTTGGTATCCGCAATGTGGTTCTTGCCGCCGTGGGGTCTCTTCACCTTGCCGGTCGCCGTCAGCCAAAAGCGCTTTTTCGTACCGCTGTGCGATTTCTGTTTAGGCATTTTTCTATGTCCTCCAAAATTTATTTTCTTTTTTTGCTATCTTTTCGTGCGGCGGGTCACTGCTTGACCGCGGAGAGCATCATGATGATGTTCCTGCCTTCCTGAACGGGCGCCTTATCCATGACCGCTTTGCCTTCGAGCATGCCGAAGAAGCGCTTCATGACGTCCACGCCCAGAGAGGCGTGCGCCATCTGCCTGCCGCGCAGACGGATGGAAACCTTGACCT
>JAGHJP010000040.1 GCA_017886575.1 Clostridia bacterium | reverse complement strand
CCCCATGCGCCCTTTGAACTGGCACTCCCCGAAAGATTATATCACCGACTTTTTACGCGACGGCTTGCTTCATTAACCTTTTTTACTGTCTCATATGTTTGACAAACCTACACTTTCGTTTATTTTTTTCTCTTTTGCGCATACTGAAGGGGAAAAGGAGGTGCGGAACATGCAGAACATCAATACCTGTATCGGCTGCGACGTCAACGATTGCAAGTTCAACGTGGAAGGTAAAAACTGTTCTCTCTCCCACATTCACGTGGGCTGCGGTTGCAACAGCGAGCAGGATACCTGCTGCGACAGCTTCGAAAAGAAAAACTAAAAGCAAAAAAGGTGCGCCCGTCCCGCTCGTCTGCGGGGCGGGCGTTCGCCGTATTTCGGCGGCAAAGAAAAAAGTCCGACCGCGTCGGACTTCATTCTTGGTTTTTGTCATTTGTTTCTGTTTTGCAAACGAAAGACAAGCGCGGGGCGGAATATCTCCGCGGAGAACGCTTACTTGTTCAGCTCGTCTTTGAACGTCTTGCTGGCTTTGAAAGCGGGAACTTTGCTCGCGGGAATGTTGATCTTTTCTTTGGTCAGCGGATTGATGCCTTCTTTGGCTTCGCGCGCTTTGACTTCAAAGGTGCCGAACCCGATGAACTGGACTTTGTCGTCGTTCGCCATCGCTTCCTTGACGGTCGCAATGAACGCATCGAGGAACTTGTCCGCGTCCGACTTCTTCATGCCCGCGTTTTCCGCAACTCTCGCGATAAACTCGTTCTTGTTCATTTTGCCCCCTCCTGTGTTTTTATTTCCGATCGCTCGGTTTGATTACATACACTATACCATGAAACGCAAAATATTACAAGCGTTTTGAGGCAAAAAGTCGATAATTTCTTTCCGGATCCGAACTTTTTTCAAAAACGGCGCGAAAAAGGCCTCTTTTTCGGGCATGTATGGGGTGAAAGTCCGCTTTGCGGCGCGCTCCGTCACCGCCTGGAAACATTGAAGAAAAATTCCACGACGTCGCCGTCCTTCATGACGTACTCCTTGCCCTCCGAGCGCACCTTGCCCTTCTCCTTCGCGGCGGCGAGGGAGCCGAGCTCCACCAGCGTCTGCCAATCCACCACGTCGGCGCGGATGAATCCCTTTTCGAAATCGGAATGGATCTTGCCCGCCGCCTGCGGCGCCTTGGTGCCTTTGACGATCGTCCAGGCGCGCGTTTCCTTTTCGCCCGCCGTCAGGAAACTGATGAGCCCCAGAAGGGCGTAAGATTTTTTGATGAGGCGGTCCAGCCCGCTCTCCTGCAAACCGAATTCTTCCAAAAACATCTGCGCCTCGGCGGATTCCATGGCGGACAGTTCCTCTTCGGTGCGCGCGCAGATGACCAGGACTTCGTTGCCCTCGGCCGCGGCAAATTCCTTTACCTTGGCGACGAAGGGAATGTCGTCCTCCTTTTTGCCCATGTCCGCTTCGGCGATGTTCGCGGCGTACAGGACGGGTTTCACGGTCAGCAGGAAGAGGTTATAGAGGAACTGCTCCTGCGCCTTGTTTTCGAGGGGGAAGGTGCGGGCGGGCTGTTCCTTTTCGAGGTGGGCGTAGAGCGCCTGCAAAAAGGCGTATTCCGCCGCCGCATCCTTGTCCGAACCGCCGCGGGCGGCGTTTTTGATGCGGTCCATGCGCTTCTGCACGGCGTCCATGTCGGCGAGAATGAGCTCCAGGTTGATGGTCGTGATGTCGCCGATGGGGTCGATCTGGTCCACGGGGGTGTTCGCCTCGACTTCGTGGATGACGTTGGGGTCCTCGAAGCAGCGCACGACGTGCACGATGGCGTCCACTTCGCGGATGTGCGAAAGGAACTTGTTGCCCAGCCCTTCCCCGCGGGACGCGCCCTTGACCAGCCCCGCGATGTCCACGAACTCGATGACGGCGGGGGTGATCTTTTTGCTCGCGTACAGCGCGGCGAGCTTGTCCAGCCGTTCGTCGGGTACGGTCACCATGCCGACGTTCGGTTCGATGGTACAGAAGGGGTAATTGGCGGCGGCGGCGCCGGCGTGCGTGATGGCGTTGAACAGGGTGGACTTGCCCACGTTGGGCAGTCCGACGACTCCTAATTTCATGGTTTTTCCTCTTGTCTTATATATGGATACCGTATCATTATAATATAAAACCCCCGCAAAGTCAAACGGAAACGGCGCGTAAAGGGTTGCGTATTTCCGGAAAATGTGTTACAATGTATGGCGAAAAATATTTACGGTGGTAAGATCGAATCATGGATTACAAGAAGTACATTGCCGAGCGGCTGCCGGTGGAGGGCATGACGGCGGAGGAAGTCGCATCCCTCATCGCCTGCCCGCCCGACCCCTCGATGGGCGATTACGCGCTGCCCTGTTTCAAATTGGCAAAAGTTTTGAGAAAGAGCCCCGCGGCGATCGCCGAGGCGCTCTGCGCCGCCTTCCCCGTCGGCGGCGTCGTGTCCAAGGCCGAAGCGGTCAACGGCTATCTCAATTTCACGGTCGACCGCGCGGCCATGGTCAGGGATATTTTGAGCGAAGCGCTTTCGAAGGGCGACCGTTACGGCGCGTCCGACGCGGGCATGGGCAGGGTGGTCTGCATCGACTACTCCTCCGTGAACATCGCCAAGCGCTTCCACATCGGGCACCTCTCCACGACCGTCCTCGGCGCCGCCATTTACAGGATACTGAACTTTTTGGGCTATAAATCGGTGGGCATCAACCACCTCGGCGATTACGGTACGCAGTTCGGCAAGCTCATTTCCGCCTACAAACGTTGGGGAAACAGGGAAGAGATCGAAAAACAGGGCGTTTCCGCGCTCAACGACATCTATGTCCGCTGGCACAAAGAGGCGGAGGCGCACCCCGAACTGGAGGACGAGGCCCGCGCCTATTTCAAAAAGATAGAGGAAAAGGACCCCGAGTGCATGGCGCTCTTCGACTGGTTCAAGGAACTCACCATGAAGGACGTGCAAAAGATCTACGACCTTCTGGACGTTCGTTTCGACTCCTATGCGGGCGAGAGTTTTTATTCGGACAAAATGGGTCCCGTTGTGGAAGAACTGCGCGAAAAGGGGCTTTTGCGGGAGAGCCAGGGGGCGCAGATCGTCGACCTCGAAGCCTACGGCATGCCGCCCTGCATCATTCTGAAAAAGGACGGCACCTCGCTCTACGCCACGCGCGACATGGCGGCGGCGATCTACCGCAAAAATACCTACGATTTTTATAAGTGCCTCTATGTGGTCGCCTACCAGCAGAACCTGCATTTCAGGCAGGTGTTCAAGGTGCTTGAACTCATGGGCAAGCCCTGGGCGAAGGACCTCGTGCACGTCGCCTACGGCATGGTGTCCCTCGAAGAGGGCGCCATGTCCACGCGCAAGGGCAACGTGGTGTTTCTGGAAGACGTCATCGACAAGTGCATCGAAAAGGCATACGCCATCGTCAGCGAAAAGAATCCCGATCTGGAAAACAAGGAAGAAGTGGCAAAGAAGGTCGGCGTCGGCGCGGTCATCTTCGGCGCGCTCTACAACAGCAAGATCAAGGACATCGTGTTCTCTTACGATAAGGTATTGAATTTCGAAGGGGAAACGTCGGTGTACGTGCAGTACACCTGCGCCCGCGCCCGTTCCGTGCTGCAAAAGGCGGGCGGCGCGGCAGCAGATTGGGAGATGCCCGCCGCCATCGCCGACGAGGAGTTCGAACTCGCCAAAGCCGTCGCCGCTTTCCCCGACACCGTCCTTGCCGCCGCAGAGAAATACGAGCCCTGCCTCATCGCCCGCCTGTGCGTGGACGTCGCGCAGAAGTTCAACAAGTTCTATTTCGACTGTAAGATCCTCTCCGCCGAAACCGACGCGCTCAAAAATTTCCGCCTCGCCCTGACCCGCGCGACCTTGCAGACGCTCACCAACGCCCTTGCCCTGCTCGGCATCGGCGTGCCCGAAAAAATGTAAGCCCTTTTCCGCGCAGGAAATTTTTTCCAAAAAAGTTGTAAATTGAAGGCTTTATCTTATTGACATTGAATATCATTTATGATATAATACAGACAACAAACCAAAAGAAAGGAGATCGAATACTATGAAAAGATGTGCTGTTTGCGGCGAGATCGTAGCCGACGATGTCGAAGTTTGCCCCGTTTGCAAGGCGACCAAATTTGTTCCCATCGAGGATAGTAAGGGTGCGCCCCAATTTGCGTGTGAGCATCACGTGGGCGACGGCGTTGTGGAAGACGTCGAGGTCATGCAGGGTCTGAAGGACAACTTCATGGGCGAATGCACCGAAGTCGGCATGTACCTTGCGATGGCGCGCGTCGCCGAGCGCGAGGGCTATCCCGAAGTCGCCGAAGCCTACAAGAGATATGCCTATGAAGAGGCAGATCACGCTTCCAAATTCGCCGAACTGCTGGGCGAAGTCGTGACCGATTCCACCGAAAAGAACCTCGAAATGCGGGTCGCGGCGGAAACGGGCGCCTGCGCCGGCAAGTTCGAGCTCGCCAAACGCGCCAAACAACTCGGCTATGACGCCATTCACGACACCGTGCACGAGATGGCGAAGGACGAAGCCCGTCACGGCGCCGGTTTTGCCGGGCTGCTGAAGAGATATTTCGGCAAGTAATTTTTAACGGAAAGCATGAAAAGCGGAGGTTTTGCCTCCGCTTTTTCCGTATATAATTATGATTACGGGAAAAGGGGGCTAAGAAGTATAAAGTTAACGTGCGGAGAAAGGCGCAAAACAGAGCGGATCATAAATTTTTAATTTTTTCAAAAAACATCCTTCAAACGGTTGACAAATCCGTCCGTAAAGCATATACTATTATTGAACATTTGAAAGAATATTCAAATATAGAAGCGAGGGAATATGGCAGAGCACAAGGGAAAGGGGGACGCCGCGGCGGAGGACATCCGCAAAAAGCTGCCCGACGAACAAACCATTTACGAGTTGGCGGAACTGTTCAAGATGTTCGGCGATCCCACCCGCGCCAAGATCTTAGGCTGTCTGCAGGTGCGCGACCTGTGCGTCGGCGAAATAGCCGTGGCGCTGGGCATGAGCGTTTCCGCGGTTTCCCACCAGCTCCGCGTGCTCCGCGGCGCAAAGCTCGTCAAGGGCACCAAAGAGGGAAAAGAGGTCAAATATTCGCTCGACGACGACCACGTCACGAAAATCATGGAATACGGCCTCACCCATGTCAATGAGGAAAGATAGACAAAAGCAGGGCATGTCCCTGTTTTTTCGGGGACAATATTTGAATATTTGTTCAATAAATCATTTGAAAACGTTAAAAACTTGCCGTCTGCGGGCGGCAAAGCAAATAAAAAAATATTCGGAGGAATATCACCATGAGGAAAGTCTATAAGCTGGAAGATCTGGATTGCGCGAATTGCGCGGCGAAAATGGAGCGCGCCATCGCGAAAATCGACGGCGTCGACGGGGTGAGCGTCAATTTTTTGATGCAAAAGATGTCGATCGAGGCAGAAGAAAGCCGCTTCGAGGAGATCATGGACCAAGTCGTCAAGGTCTGCCGCAAAGTGGAGCCCGACTGCACGATCGTCCGTTGAGCGGTATAAACGATATAAATAAAGCGAAGAGGTCTTTATGAAAAAAATGACTTTAAGCAGGAAGGAGAGGAAAAAGCTCATCCGCATCCTCGTCGCGCTCGGGTTGTTTCTCGTCATTTTCATCACGGATAAGGTTTTGCCGGGCGGGCTCGGCGGCGTGTTCCGAGGGTCTGCCGCCTGGGTGTTCCCGTTCGCGCTCTATCTCGTCGTCTATCTCATCATCGGCTACGACGTGCTTTGGCGCGCCGTCCGCAACATTGCCCACGGGCAGGTGTTCGACGAAAATTTTCTGATGTGCGTGGCGACGCTCGGCGCCTTCGCTCTCGCCATCTACCGCGGGGTGACGGGCGAAGAGATCGAGGGGTTCGACGAAGCCTGCGCCGTTTTGCTCTTCTATCAGATCGGCGAATTTTTCCAGGACTATGCCACGGGCAAATCCCGCAGATCCATCTCCGCGCTCATGGACATCCGTCCCGATTACGCCAACGTAAAGCGCGGGGAGAGCGTGGAAACGGTCGACCCGTCCGAGGTGAAAGTGGGCGACGTCATCGTCGTCAATCCGGGTGAAAAAATTCCATTGGACGGCATAATCGTCAGGGGCATGTCCGCGTTGGACACCAAAGCGCTGACGGGCGAATCGCTCCCGCGCGACGTGGCGGAGGGGGACGAAGTCATCAGCGGCTGCGTCAACCTGACTTCCCGCATCGAGGTGCGGGTCACCAAGGAATTTTATGACTCCACGGTGTCCAAGATCCTTGAACTCGTTGAAAACGCTTCCGAACAGAAGTCCAAAGCCGAAAACTTCATCACGAAGTTTGCCAAATACTACACCCCCGCGGTCGTCGGCGCGGCAGTTTTGCTTGCCGTCGTCCCCGGGCTCGTCACGGGGGATTGGTCGACGTGGATCTACCGCGCTCTGAGTTTCCTCGTCGTGTCCTGCCCCTGCGCGCTGGTCATCTCCATCCCGCTCTCCTTCTTTGCGGGCATCGGCGCGGCGTCGCGGTACGGCATCCTCGTCAAGGGCTCCAACTATCTCGAAAAATTCAATAAAGCCGATATTTTCGTGTTCGACAAGACGGGCACGCTGACCAAGGGCAACTTTGCCATTGCGGCGGTCGCGCCCGCGGCGGGATACGGCGAAGAGGAACTGCTCCGCCTTGCCGCCACCGCCGAGCAGGGCTCGGGGCACCCCATCGCCAAATCGATCGTCGCCCGTTACGGCGGGGAAACGGAATCGGACTATGAACTGACCAACGTCGCGGGCGAGGGCGTGCAGGCCGTCCGCGGGGAGGAGGTCATTCTCTGCGGTAACGAAAAACTGATGTGCGCGAACGGCGTGGATTTCGTCAGGGAAGAGGGCACGGGCACCGTCGTGTATGTCGCGCGGAACGGACAGTTTGTCGGTTCACTGCTCATTGCCGATGAAGTCAAACCCGAGACCGCGTCCGTCATCGGCGCGCTCAACGGCATGGGCTGCCGCACGGTCATGCTGACGGGCGACAACGAGGCGATCGCATCGGCCGTTGCCGACGCGATCGGCGTGAGCGAGCACAGGGCGTCCCTCTTGCCGCAGGACAAGGTCGCGGAAGTGGAAAAACTGCTGTCCGCAAAGGGCAGCGGCGACGTGCTGTGTTTCGTCGGCGACGGCATCAACGACGCGCCCGTGCTCATGCGCTCGGATATCGGCATCGCCATGGGCGGCGTGGGCAGCGACGCGGCGATCGAGGCTTCGGACATCGTCCTCATGAAGGACGATCTGCGGGGCATCCCGCTCGCCAAGCGCATTGCCAAAAAGACGATGGCGATCGTCTTTCAGAATATTGTGTTTTCCATCGCCGTCAAGCTCGCCATCCTCATCCTCTCCGCCTTCGGCGTGTTCGGCGCCTTCGGCATGTGGGTCGCCGTGTTCGGCGACGTGGGCGTGGCGGTGCTTGCCATTCTCAACGCCATGCGCGTCAATTCCCGCTATGACGATGCGCCCGTAAAGGACAAAGTTCCCGTCCCCGCCGCCCTGCCGGCGGCCGAATGAGGGCAAACTTTACGGTAAACAATTTCCGCCGCGGCGCACAATAATGCGCCGCGGCGGTTTTTGCCTTGACAAATGCAGGGCGGCGCGGTATAATGAATATATAAAAATCACATAAAAAGGATAGATCCCGTTTTTCCGAAACCCCTTCGTTCGCAGAGGGCATGCCCGAAATAAACGGGAAAAGAAACGGGCGGGAGGAGTGTATGAAACGCGTAAAGATCACGGTTTTGAAGACGACGCTCGACAAGGAGCTGGCGGCGGAATACGGTGCGGCGGGGCTGGGCGCCTGCCCGATGCTGCGGGCGGGACAGGTCTTTTATGCCGACTATGCCAAGCCGCAGGGGCTCTGCGACGAGGCGTGGAAGGCGATCTATCAGTACGTCTTTGCTTTGGCGCACGGCGCGGGAGAGGGACTGTTCTATTACGGCGATTGGATCCGCAAGCCGGGCGTCGCTATTTGCAGCTGCAACGACGGGCTGCGCCCCGTCATCTTCAAGCTGGAGGCGACCGACGAGGAAGCGGCGATCGATTACACGCCCGTCGACCGCTCGGACGAGGAAAAATAAACCCGCACCCGTTAATCGGAATAAAGGCGGAGCTTGTTACATAAAAATGAGATGATATGAGGTGAAAGCATGGAGAAGAAGAAAAAGATCCTCATCGTTCGCTGCGTCTTTGGCGTGCTTTCGTTGGCGCTGATGGCGCTCATTTTCTGGTTCTCCTCCCAGACCAAAGAGGAGTCGGGGGCGGCGAGCGACGGCGTGGCGGCCGTGTTGCGCGATTTTTTGCGCCTTTTCCTTTCGGAGGAAACCGCCGAAATGTTGCTCGGTTACGTCCGCCAGTGCGCGCACTTTTTCCTGTACGCCTGTCTGGGACTGTGCGTCAGCATTTTTGTTTTTACCTTTCCCTGCGGGCATGGGTGGGCTTTTTGGGTCATTCCTTTGCTCATCTGCCTCATGTATGCGTGCAGCGACGAGATCCATCAGCTCTTCGTTGCGGGCAGGTCGGGAAAACTTTCGGATGTCGGCATCGACGCCCTCGGGTTCACGCTGACGACGGCGGCCGCCAACCTCGTCCGCTTGTTTG
>JAGHJP010000039.1 GCA_017886575.1 Clostridia bacterium | reverse complement strand
TTACCAAGGACGTGCTCTACCTACTGAGCCATATCAGCAAATGAAGTTTTTGCCGAATTTTGAGGGGGTTCGGCTTACCCTGCTTTTCGCCCCGATATTCCTTACCAAGGACGTGCTCTACCTACTGAGCCATATCAGCAAATTCGGTTGACGCGCGGAGCGCGGAAAAGAACTTCCACCATTCGCAATACCGTTTAAGTATAGAGGAAAACGAAGAGATTGTCAAGCGGAAACAATGTGTATTTTCAAAAAAATCAACTTATTTTTGCCTCCTCGCTTCGCGCTCACGCTTGGAGAAGACGCACCCGCAGAAGTCTTGGCGGTACAGTCCGTATTCCCCCGAAAGTTGCACGGAACGCAGATAGCCGCCCCTCTTTTTGAAGTCGGAGGGCAAAAACTTTACCCCCGTTTCCCCTTCCAAAGCGCAACCGATCTCATTGATCCAGCGCGACACCTTGTAGGGTGAGACGGAGAGCGTGGTGGAAAAATAGTCGAATCCCCGCGCTTTCGCCTCTTCCGCCGTGCGGCGCAAGCGCAGTTCATAGCATGCGCGGCAACGCTCCCCGCGCTCCGGGCAGTTCTCCCGTCCGGCGGAAACGGCGCGGAAGTCCGCCGTGTCGTGGTCGCAGTCGAGAAACTCCGCCCAGCCCGTTTCCCGCAAAAAACGGATCTGCTCGGCCTTGCGCTTTCGATATTCCCCCTCTTCTTCGATGTTCGGATTATAATAAAAGACGGTCACTTTGAAATGTTCGTGCAAAATTTCCAGGCATGCCGAAGAACAGGGCGCACAGCAACTGTGCAGCAACAGGCTCGTCCCCGCCGGCGTATTTGCCATGATCTGCAGCATCTTTTCGAATTGGTTTTCCCTCTGCCCGTTCATATATCCAGTATACTCCTTTTCGCGCTTTTCCGCAAGGATTTTCGTCCCCCTTTCCAAACAAAAAATTCATCCGCCGATTTGTTACATTCGTCATACCCATGCCTGAAAATAACGGTAAAAACGAACGATAAAAAATTTCGGCTCCCGTCCGAAAAGACGGGAGCCGTGCGAAAAAAGAAAGGAGGTCAATTTTCGCTGTTTCCGTTGTGAGCGTTTTTCTTGTGCGCCTTGTGTGCGCAGCGGGGGCAGCCGTGGCAGCCGCCGCAACCGTAGCCGCAGTCGCAGCCGCCCTTGCCCGTCAGTTTTTTGTAGACGTTCCAGCCGACGACGGCCGCGACGAACAGCACCGCCAGAACGATGACGACGATTTCGACAGGTCCCATATTATGACACCGCCTTCTTTCTGCGATTGAAGAGAATGATGCCTGCCGTCACGAGCGCAGCCGCCGCCAGCCAGATGAAGAGCGTCCACCACCAGGAACCGATGGTATAGACCGCCGAAGCGACGATATAGGAAGTGACGACCCAGAACACGAGCGTCCAGTTGAAACTCTTCTTGGAGGGCAGCTCCGCCTTTGCCGTCGCCACCGCCGCGAAACAAGGAATGGTGGTCATGTTGAAGGCGATGAACGCGATGAGCGCGGGAACGGTGATGCCCGTGGCGTCGATCATGGCTACGACGTAACTGACGCCCGTTTCGTCTTCGGGCAGTGCCGAGCCGAGAATGCAAGCCGCCAGCACGCCGAACGTTGCAATGACGTTTTCCTTGGCGATGAGCCCGGTGATCGCCGCGACGACGAACACCCAACCCCAATTTTGCAACTGCGAACCGAAGCCGAGCGGCGTGAAGAGCGGCTGCACGAACATGCCGAGGCTCGCCAGAATGCTCTCGTTGATCTGTTCGTCCGCCAAAAATTCCCAATTGAAGGAGAAGTGCGAAACGAACCAGATGACGATGGTCGAAACCAGAATGATGGTGAACGCCTTTTTGACGAAGTGTTTGCACTTATCCCACAGATGGATCATGAGCGCCTTGAACTGCGGCAGGTGATAGGCGGGCAGTTCCATGATGAAAGGCGGGACTTCGCCGCGCATGGTCGTGTTGCGCATGACCAGCACCGCGACGATCGCCGTCGCCACGCCGAGCACATACATGCCGAAGGTGATGAGGTCGGCGTTGCCGAGACCGAACTGCATGACGATGGCTCCCGCAATGGCGGTGAGAATGGGCAATTTTGCGCCGCACGAGAAGAACGGGATGACGCGGACGGTCGCCGTGCGCTCCTTTTCGTCCGCCAGCGTGCGGGTATTGATCATGGCGGGAATGGAGCAGCCGAATCCCATGATCATGGGCATGAACGCCCTGCCCGAAAGCCCGAATTTGCCGAATATCCTGTCGAGAATGAACGCGACGCGCGCCATGTAGCCGCTGTCCTCCAGAATGGAGAAGAAGAGGAAGAGCACGAGGATCTGCGGCAGGAAGGAGAGCACGGCCGCCAGGCCTTCGAAAATACCGTCGTTGATAAATCCGACGACCCATTCGACCCCTATATTTTCCACGGCGCCCGTGATAAGGCCGAAAATGTTGCCGACGATGATGTCGTTCCACAGGTTATTGATGATGACGCCCGGCGAAAAGACCGTACCGTCATACACGCAGGCAAGGAGCTGCACGCCGAAATTTTCCGTATCCATGCCCAAGTCTTCGAGGGTGGGCATCCAGCCGTCGCCGAATCCGTTCAAAAAGAGAAAATTCTCCGAAAAGGTGAGGTGAAAGACGGCGAAGAGAATGACGAGGAAGATGGGGATGCCGCCCCAGCGGTTGGTGAGCACCTTGTCTGCCTTGTCGCTCTTCGTCAGCGCCTGCGCGCTCTTTTTGCGGAGCGCGGGTGCAAAGTTGTCGGATATGTAGGCATACCGCGCGTCGGCGACCAGCGCTTCGAAATCGTCGCCGAAGGTGTCGTCCGAAAAGATCTTTTTGAACGCCTCCACCATCTCCACGGCGGAAGCGTGCGCCTTGACTTCGAGTTCGTCCCCTTCCACCAGCTTGACGGCGTGGAAGAGCGGAGAAGGCACGTTTTGCCCCGCCAGGGCGATCTTGACGTCGCGGATGAGGTGGAAGAGCTCCGATTTTTGCAGGACGGTCGTCCCCTCCCGCTTCTTTTTCGCCGCGGCGTATCCCCGCCGCATCAGCTCGTCGATGCCCTGCCCCTTGAGCGCGGAGATGGACACGACGGGCACGCCGATCTTTTCTTCCAGCGATTTCACGTCCACCTTATCACCGCTCTTTTCGAGCACGTCCGCCATGTTCAGCGCAATGACGACGGGCACGTCGATCTCCAATATCTGCGTGGTGAGATAGAGATTGCGTTCCAGATTGGTCGCGTCCACGATGTTGATGACGCAATCGGGATGCTCGTCGAGGATGAAATTGCGCGAAATGACTTCCTCGGGGGTATAGGGCGAAAGGGAATAGATGCCGGGAAGGTCGACGATCTGCACCTTTTCTTCGAGTTTTTTATACGTTCCCTCGCGTTTGTCGACGGTGACGCCCGGCCAGTTGCCGACGTGCGCCGTGCTGCCCGTCAAAGCGTTGAAAAGGGTCGTTTTGCCACAGTTGGGGTTGCCCGCCAAAGCAAATTTCATCATGTTACTTTATCACCTCCATCAGCACGCATTGCGCTTCGCTTTTGCGCAGGGTCAGTTCATACCCCCGCACGTTCACCTCGATGGGGTCGCCGAGCGGGGCGGCCTTGCGCATGAGGATCTCCGCGCGCGGCGTGACGCCCATGTCGAAGAGGCGGCGTTTGATCTTGCCTTCCGCCGTGATCTTCTTCACGATCCCTCTTTCGCCGATCCCGAATTCGTTCAAAAATTTTTCCATCAAAAACTCTCCTGTTTTATATTTATTCCGAACCGAAAACCCTTACGCCACGAATATCTTTGTCGCGAGCCGGCGGCTGAGAGCCACCCGCCCCTCCTTGATCTTGACGATGACGTTGCCCGCTTCGGACTTGATGACGCTGAGTTTGCCGCCCGGCAGAATGCCGAGATTTTCAAGATGACGTTTGGTGTCCCCTTCCGCAAACACCTTGATGATCTTCAGTTCCGTATCCGTCGGCGCCGTTACCAATGGCATCTTTTTCCTTACCTCCTGAAAGTTTACCATATGCAACTTTTATTACATCATACTATATCGGAATGATTTTGTCAAACGATTGAGAGGCAAAATTTGTAAAAAAATAAATTTTTTTTCGAGAGAAAAAGACGAACGGGGCGGGAGCGTCTCCGCTATATCAATCACGTCGCGGCGGGCGCGGGCGCGCGTGGAAAAAGAGGCTTGTTTGCGGGCATGGTACCGAGGAAAAGGCAAAACGGTCAAACAAAAAACAGTCCGCAGACAGACTGTTTCAAAAAAATCGCAATACTTTTTTGACGGGGCGCAAAAAACTTTTTGCATCGGCTTTGCCGGCATTGTGCTCTGACCGCCCGCAAAGCGGATGTATCAAAAGACGATAGTGAAGATAGTCCCTTCGCCGAGTTTGCTCTCGACGGAGATGGTCCAGCCCGCCTTGCGGCAGAGCTTGCGCACGACGGCGAGCCCGAGCCCGAATCCGCCGCCCTGCCCGTTGTGCGACTTGTCCACGGTGAAAAAGCGGCTGAAAACCTTGTCGAGATTCTCCTCGGCGATGCCGATGCCCGTATCCGAAACGGAGAGCTTGGCAAAGCCGTTTTCCCTGCCGAGGAATACGGAGATCTCTCCCCCCTCTTTGTTGTAGCGGATGGCGTTGCCCACGAGGTTGTTGAGGATGACGAGGAGGCGTTCGTAGCGAGAAAAGACGGTGACGCCGTCGGCAATATCGGTGTGCAGGGTAATATTTTTTTCGCGCATATTGGGTTCAAACGCGCCCAGCGCGTCGCGCACGAGCCCCGTGAAGTCGACGTCGTAGGAGGGAAGCTCGTCGTTGTCGATCTCGCTGTAATGGATGGTTTCGGTGATGAGGCTGGAGAGACGCTCGCTCTGGGCGCGGATTATGTTCACGGCGCGCAGGCGCTGTTCTTCGGTCAGCCCCTCGCCCACCAGCAAATCGGCAAAGCCCTTGATGGACGTGAGCGGCGTGTTCATCTCGTGCGTGATGTTGGCGATCATCTCGTCCTTGGAGTTCTTCGCCTGCAGGGCAAGTTCCTTCTCCTCTTCGATGCGTTTCATGTCCCCCTCGATCTTCTCGTTGCGCTGATTCAGGACATCAGCGATGGGACGGAGTTCCTTGTAGTCGCTGACCAGCTTTTTGCCCTGCTGCGCCTGCAACGTGAGTTGCCGCACGGGTTTCAAAATGAAGTCGGTGGCGAGATAGGTAAACAGGAAACAGGCGAGCCCGTCCACGAGCAGAAAGGCGACAAGGGTGGGCAGCGCCTGCACGAAAATGTTCCAGTCCGAAGACGTAGGCACTGCGATGCGCACCAGGACGCCGAGATCGTCAAACCGCTTGCAGTAGTAGACCATATTGATGCCCAGCGTGTCCGACGCGCGCACGGCATAGCCTTCGCCCGATTCGAGCGCTGCCTGCACCTCTTCGCGGCCCGCATGATTTTCCGAGATCTCCGCCGCCTCGCTGTCCGCAAGGACCGTGCCGTCCGTGCGGATAAAGGTGACGCGCGCGCCGCCGAGCGTTTCGGAGAGAGACCGCGCCCCCGCGCCGTCGAGCGTAACGCTTTCGTCGAACACGTTCATGTAGACGGCGAGCGTTTCGCGGCTGTGCTCGACGGACAGGTTGTAATAGAGCTCCGTTGCCGTGAAGGAAAAGAGTATGAGCCCGAGAAAGGTGATGAGTATGGACACCCATAAAATTCTTTTCCGCATTGTCCGCCTTCCTTTTTTCCGCTTTACTTTTTGGTCACGAATTTATACCCGACGCCGAACACCGTTTCGAAATAGTCCACGCCGAGCTTGCGCAGGCGGGCGATGTGGTTGTCCACCGTGCGTGTTTCTCCCGATTCGTACCCCCAGATGGAGATGAGCAGTTTTTCGCGCGTGAGCACTTTGCCCTCGTTCTCCATGCAGTATTTGAGGAGCTGGAACTCCTTGTTGTTGAGGTCGAGTTTTTTGCCGTTGAGCGTGACCGTCATGGACGTTTCGTCGAGATAGAGCCCCCCGCGGTTGAGGTCGGACCTGCCGCGGCGGAACGCCACGTTGACCCGCGCCAAAAGTTCCAGGACGCCGAAGGGCTTGGACACATAATCGTCCGCCCCCGCGTTCAGCCCCTTGACCTTGTCCAGCTCGCTGCCGAGCGCGCTGAGCATGATGCAATATATTTCGTTCTTGCCCGATTTGAGGGAGGCAAGCACGTCCAGCCCGTTGCCGTCGGGGAGCATGACGTCGAGGAGCGCCACGTCGGGGGCGCGGTCCTTGACTGCCGCCATGAAATCTTTGACGGTGTAGTAGGAACGACAGGCGATGCCGTTCATTTGCAGCGTGGTTTCGACGAGTTCGCAGATGCTCTTGTCGTCCTCTAAAATATATACGATTTTTTCCAAAGACGGTGCCACTTTTATTTTCCTCCGTAAACCTCCTCGATGGAATGGGCGAGGTAACTGAGATGATCGCCCGCCCGTTCCAGATTGGAGACGAGATTGATGAATACGTTGCTGTTTTCGGGCTTGCAATAGCCGCCGTTCAGGCGCTCGATGTGATCTTCGATGAGCTTTTTGCGCATGGCGTCCACTTCGTCCTCGAGAGCGTCGACATCGGAAAGATGTGCGGGATTGCCCTCTTCCAGCGTGTTGTGCACGGCGGCATACAGCTCTTCGATCTTTTCAAACATCTTTTCGAGCTGATCGTTGACGCCCGAAGAGAACGTGAGATCGTATTTGATCTCCCGGTGCGTGTATTTGGTGAGATTGTCGGCGAGTTCGGCGATGCGCACGATATCGCCCAGGTTATGGTGCATGGCGGACACGATCTGTTCGTCCTGCATGGAGATATCCTCGCCCGAAACGCGGACGAGATAGTCGGTGATCTGTTTGCTCTGCGCCATAATCTCCTCGTTCTTCCGCAGGATGTCCCCCGCCGCCCCGTCGTCGCGGCGGAGATAGGCGTCGAACGCGGCGCGCAGGTTGTCCATGCTCATGTCGGCAAGGTGCAGCCGCGCCTTCCCGAGCTGTTCGATGGCGACCGACGGCGTGCCCAAAAGGCGTTCGTCCATGAGGGAATCCGGCAGCTCGTTCAGCCCCGCAGCGCCCGCTTTCCCCTTCTTCTTCCTTTCGGGGACGAGAATGCCCGAGAGCTTGACGAACCCGTTGGTGAAGGGCAGGAACAAGATCGTGCAGATCACGTTGAAGAAGGTGTGAAACATGGCGATCTGCCTGCCGGGATCGCCCGGGAACCAGGCGGCAAAGGTTATTTCCATGAAGCTCGGCCAGCAGAGAAGCACGATGAAGAAGATGATCGCGCCGAAGGTGTTGAACATCAGATGGATGATGCACGCGCGGCGGGCGTTGCGGTTGGCGCCGATGGAAGAGAGGAGCGCCGTGACGCACGTGCCGATATTCGTGCCCAGAATGAGGTAGAGCACGCTGTTGCCGCCGCCCCCGAAGATCAACCCCTGCCCCGCCATGGTGATGATGACGCTGGTCACCGCGCTCGACGACTGCACGACGGCGGTCACGGCGAGCCCGATGAGGAGCATCAGGAAGGGATTGGTCGCCATGGAGAGAATGCTTTTCAGATTATCGTCGGTCGCAAACTGTGACATGGAATCGCCCATGAGTTCCAGCCCGACGAAGACCAGCCCGAGCCCCGCCAGCATGAGACCGACCGACTTCACCTTGTCGCTCTTGGAAAACATGTCCATGAAGATGCCGATGAGGGTCAGAAGGGTCGCCACCTCGATGAAGGGGATGGTTTGCAGCGAAACGATGTGCCCCGTGATGGTCGTGCCGATGTTGCAGCCCATGATGATCGCCGTCGCCTGATAGAGGCTCATGACGCCGACATTGACGAACCCGACGACCATGACGGTGGTGACAGACGAGCTCTGCACGATGGCCGTCGCCGCCGCGCCGATGCCGACGCCGGCGAGACGGCTCTTCGCCGTCTTGGAAAACATGCGTTTGAGCCCGCCCGAAGCGATTTTCTCCATGTTGTCGCCGAGCAGCTTGAAACCGAGCAGGAAAGTACCAAGCCCCGCAAGCAGCGCGACTATCGCCAAAAAAATTTCCATTGTGATCTCCTTCTGTAAAACTTTGTTCTTAATCGTTCTTTCTTAATCGTTTCCCGTCCGCCCTTCCTGCGGACGACTATGGGACGAAAGTCGCCGCGGCCCCTCCGCGCCGACGCTCTTTCTCCTATCTCCTATTATAATGGATAGTTGCAAAAAAATCTACACAAATTTGTAATAAAATTGTAAAATTTGTCTAAAAGTTGTATTTTTTTCCGAACTTTCCTTTCCCGGATGATAAAAACGCAATATATTTCTTATTTTTTGGGTGCGGGACGAGGGCGCTTGACCGCCTTGCGGCGGCGAAGAAAAGCGGGGAAAGGCGCGCCTTTCCCCGCTTTTTTGTCCTCCCTTCCGGGTGAGAGCCGGATCCAAATCGATTTATTTGTTTGTTTTTAGCCGAGCACGGCGGCGACGGGTTTATAGGCGGCCGCGTCCTCTTTGCTCTCCAACTTGACGACCGTGAAATCCGCCGCGTTGTTGTCGGTATCGGCGGCGTTCGTGCGGGTGACGATCTTGTTCTTGCTGATGTCGGTGACGAACGCCCCTTCGCAGAGTTCGTTTTCGTCGCCGTTGTCCACGCCCAGGCGGTCGACGACGTTGCCGTCCGCGTCCGTGATCTCGACGGTGTACTGTTTGTTGTCGATTTCAAGGCCGTTCACCTTCTGATTGTACTCGTCCGCGGCAAAGAAGATCAACGGCTTCTCATTGCCCGTATCTTCCCCGATGATGACGTATGTGCCGCCCGCCGGCAGGACGCCTTCCATGTCTATATCCGTCCATATGCGGTCGGTCGCGTCGTTCATGGTCGAATAGCGCACCGTGTACCCGGATAGGTCGATCGCTTCGTCCGTCGGATTACAGACCGCGATGAAGTCGTTGGAGGTCTGCCCGTCGGTGTTGCCGCCGTTGCCGAACACCGACCAGATCAGCAGGTGATCGGCCTTCTCCACGGGGATAAATTCCGCCGTTTCGTGCATGGCGTATGTCTTTTTCTCTCCTTCCAGCGCATACAGGGCGACCGTGCCGCTGTTTTCGTTGGAAACGACGAGCAGATCCTGCCCGTTGGGGCTCTCCGCCGCGGGAATGAAGTCCAGCCCCTCGGGCGCGACGTCCCCCGCCATGTCGGCGGAATAGTCGCGGGAATTTGCCCATGCAACATATTGCACATCGGAGAGATCGGAGACGTCGAACGCCATGACGCCGCCCTGCCTTTCCAACCCGACGAAAACAAACGTCCTGCCGTTCACCGCGGCAACTTTGACGTTTTCGGGTTCGGCGCCCTTCTTCTTGCTGCGCGAATCGAGTTCGACGTCATCGTTGCTGCAATTGAAATGATCGGCATATTCGCTCGCGGCGATCGTCCGTTCGATGAGGTCGCCGCTGTCGTATACGATCTCCATCGTTTCGGCGTCGATCACCGAGAAGGACCGCCCACCCAAAAGGTAGGTCGCCGTTTCGTCCAACCCGTCAAATTCGGCATTCACAAGCGTTTCGATCTCATACGTTTCGCCGCCGTAGGAAACGTCGGCATCCTGCACGTCGGCATAGTCCCCCCATTCGCGGGCGTCGCCCTCGTTCGCCGTCACGATGTACGTCTTGCCGCCCTGCTCGAACGTGTCGAGCCCGTCGGGCATGTATACGCCGTAAACTTCCTGCGTTTCGACAGAGACCGAACCGTCCTTGATCATGTCCAGCCCGTTGCCCTCGAGACTGTGATCTTTGAAGTCCAGTCCGTTGACCGACAGGAATTGCTTTTCCGCGATGTCGAGCACGGCGATCGCGTTCGCCTCCTGCAGAGCGACGTAGGCATAGCCGCCGCTCGCCGCTATGTATTCCGGTTCCAGATCGACGGAGGGCGCGGTGTCCTTTTTGAGCAGCACGTTGTCCGCGACCAGCGCCTCGCGCCGCACGTCGAACCCGTCGAACGTAACGACGGCGGGAGCGGGCGTCGCCGCGTCCAGATCGAGCACGGTCACGCTGCCCTTGGGGTCAACGCTGCCCGCGTCATACCCGTCGCGCGGCTCGCCTTCGTCCGCCGTGAGTACGACGTTGCCCGCGAACGTGATCATGTCGGGCTGCACGCCGCAGCCATATGCCGCCACATAATTGCCGTCGTAATCCAGAAGGACGATGGCGCCGCCCTGCGTAAAGTCGGCGTTCTGCACTGCCACCGCGATGCGGTCGAGTTCGGTGTTGACCGCGACGCTCGTGATGTCGCCGACGGCAAAGCCCGCCGCGAAGTCTTCGGGATGTTCTTCCACCAGGGAGTTGAAGGAAATGCGGTCGTCCGCTTCGTGAAAGACCGTTTCCAATTCGTCGGTATTTTCATATTGACGCAGCGACACGACGTCGAGCGTCTGCGTCTTTCCGTTCACCAGATACAGTTTGCCGTTGTCCGCGTTGTACTGCACGATCTCCGCCACGCCGCCGTCCGCGCTGGACGCGCCCGTGGAAAAGTTCGCGGCCTTGTTCAGCCAAACGGCAGAGGGTCCGTCCTCTCCGCTTTCGTCGCCGTTCCCGCCATCGCCCGCATCGCTACCCGTGCTGTCCGTACTGCCCGTGCTGTCCGTGCTCGTACTGCCCGTACTGCTGTCCGAGCTTTGCGGTTCATCCGCACAGGCGCCGAAGAACGCGAGCGTGCATGCCAGCAAGAGCGCGAGGCACAATGCCGTCAGAGTGTGAAAAATTCTTTTGCTCATGGTCTTTACTCCTTTTTCAAAATTCTGCCTTCATTTTAACAAAAGGATGTAATATTTTTTCAAAGCATTTGTCTATAAAATGTCATTTTTTTGTAATATATTATTTTTTTACGGAACGGCGGAAGAGCGTAGTCATACAACACATTTCCTTTTCTTGCGGCGTATGATAAAGTAGTGTATTTATACACCACAAAGGAGAAAGGTATATTATGTATAACAAAGATTTTTGCGGCAACGACGGCTGCGGCTGCGGCGATTGCGGCTGTTGCGGTCCCTGCGGTCCCTGCGATCGCTGCGGCGATTGCAACGGTTGCAACGCGCCCTATACCGTCATACGCTATATCGTCGGTCCCACGGGTCCTACGGGCGCAACGGGGCCCCGCGGCGCAACCGGTCCCACGGGGCCGACGGGTCCCACGGGCATAACCGGTCCTACGGGCGTAACCGGTCCCACGGGCGTAACCGGTCCCACGGGCGTGACGGGTCCGACGGGCGCAACCGGTCCCACGGGGCCGACGGGTCCGACGGGCGTGACGGGTCCCACGGGCATAACCGGTCCGACGGGGACAACGGGTCCTACGGGGACAACGGGTCCTACGCTG